>CAZSOI010000173.1:0-27136 GCA_964608115.1 uncultured Burkholderiaceae bacterium
GATGACTCAAGATCACAGGGTGCTTGCCGAATTCCGGTAGCGGCGAGGTTTCAACATGGCTGACAGCCTCTTATCAATCGGATCGAGTGCGCTGAGCGCGGCCTTCACGGCACTGCAGACGACGGGCAACAATATTGCCAACGTCAACACGCCGGGGTATTCGCGCGAGGTCACGGCCTTCACACCCCAGGTGCAGACCGACCTGGGCAGCATGTATATCGGCACCGGTGTGCGGGTCGATGCCATTTCCCGTGTCTATAGCAGCTTTCTCGCGCAGCAAACCAACCTTGCCCAGGCAATGGCCAGTCAGGCCGATCAGACCGCGACACTGACGGGTCAAATCAACAGCATGTTCTCCGATACGACCGCCGGTCTGGGCGCAGCGATCGACAATTTCTTTACGCAAATTCAAGCGCTTTCGGCGGCACCCAACAGCGCTGCGACACGACAAACGGCACTGTCCGCAGCGCAGGAGATGGCCGGACAATTTAACGATGCGGCTGCCCAGTTGCAGACGATGAACCAGGCTGCGACGCAGCAGCTCAGCCAAGAGATCGCAACGGTCAATACCACGGTCTCGCAGATCGCCACCCTGAATGGTCAAATTTCTTTGGCAGCGGCCAGTGGCAACTCGCCGAACTCGCTGCTCGATCAACGCGACCAGGACATACAGACGCTAAATCAGGCAATTGGTGTGACGACTTCTACCCAAAGCGACGGCACGGTGAACATTTTCCTTGCCAACGGCCAGCCGCTGCTCGTCGGCGACCAGACATTCGCGCTCACTATGGGTCAGGATCCGCAAAACCCGCAAAACATGGTGGTGGGGACAAACGTCGGCGGTGCGATCGCAGCCCTGGATCCCAATAACAGTGGAGGCGGTGCAATTGGAGCGCTGATTCAGTTCACGCAGCAAACTATCCCCAGCGTTGAGAACCAGATCGGCCAGCTCGCGGTCAGCCTGTCCTCGCAGTTCAATGCAGTGCAGGCGCAGGGCACCGATGCAAACGGCAACCCAGGGAGCGCATTTTTTTCGACACCGGGCATCACAGTAGTTACGGCTTCGACGAACTCCGACGCAGGCACGGTCACGGTCAATGCGACCTACAGCGACGTTTCGCAGCTGCAGCCATCCAATTACGTACTGCGTGTGCAAGGAGCCAACTACACGCTCACGCGCCTGTCCGATGGCACGACAGTGGCCAGCGGCACGGTCGCGTCACTGGGCAACGCACCTGTCGACGGGATGAATCTGAGCTTTAACGGAACACCGGCTAGTGGGGACGTGTTTACGATCGAGCCCGTGCAGCTTGGGGCGGCGAACATCAGCGTGGCCTTGTCGCAAGGCTCCCAGATCGCCGCCGCGAGTCCAATGCAGGCAACGACTGCCGCCAGCAATACGGGATCGTTGACGGTGGGCGGCCTTGCACTGCAACCGTTACCGCAAAATCCTGGTTCCAACCCGGCCAATCCTAACGCGCAATTGCAAGACTCGGTGACATTGAATTTCACTAGTCCCACCTCCTTTAGCTATACGGACACAAACACCGGCTACACGAGTGGGCCACAAAGTTACACGGCGGGCCAGCCGATCAATATCAATGGGTGGTCCTTGACATTGACTGGCACGCCCGCCGATGGCGATAGCGTCACGGTAGCTGCGAATCCGGGCGCCGTTGGCAGCGGGGATAACCGCAACGCGCTACTTATGACACAGATTCAAAGCCTGCCGTTGGTAGACGGCACGACACTGGACGGGGGCTACTCCGCTGTTGTGGGCAGTGTCGGCGCAATGGCATCGACTGCCCAAACCAATCAGACCTCCAGGGATGCGATCCTCCAAAGTGCCACAGCCTCACAAAGCTCGGTAAGCGGCGTGAATTTGGACGAGGAAGCTTCCAACCTGATGCAGTTTCAGCAGCAGTATCAGGCGGCTGCACAATTGATCCAAAGTTCGGACACGATTTTCAACACTTTGATAACTGTCATCGATGCGGTGACGGCCTAGTTAGCGCCGGGCCGACATAGCGCTACGGATGAATAGGTACATGCCATGATCCGCGTTTCCACCGCCGAGACGTATCTAAATAGCCAAAACGCGATCAACGCGGACCAGTCCGCGATGATGACCACGACGGCGGAGCTCTCCAGCGGCAAGCAAATCAACTCGCCCTCCGATAACCCGGTGGGCGCTGCCCAAGCGGCGCTGCTGCAAAGCCAGCTCACGCAACTTGGACAGTACAAGTCCAATCAAGCCCAGGCCTCGCAGTTGCTCAACAACGCTTCTTCGACCGTGACGCAGGCCCTCAACGTCATGCAGTCCGTGCAGACCAGCCTCGTGGAGGCCGGCAACGCTACACTGAGCGATGCCAACCGCAGTGCCATCGCGGCGCAGCTGCAGCAGGACCTAAACCAACTTGTTGGTCTGGCCAATACCAGTGACGGGCAGGGCGGATATCTGTTCGGCGGATCGGTCAATTCGACGCCGCCGTTCGTACAGACTGGCAACAATGTTACCTACGTGGGCGATGACCTCGTTCCGGGCCTGCAGATTTCGCAGACGCGCAGTGAGCAGGTCAAGTACTCCGGTGCCGCTGTATTCATGTCAATCCCCACTGGCAACGGTACTTTCGTGACAGCGGCCAACAGTGGCAACGCAGGCACGGCCGCAATCAGCACGGGCAGCGTGACCGACCCCAGTGCGCTTACCGGCGACCAGTACACAATCACCATAGGTGCGGGCGGGTCAACTTACACGGTTACGCAGACGCCTCCGGGAACGACCGGACCGAGTCTGCCGTACAGCAACAGTGGGCCCACGACGCTGCCAATTGCTGGTATGCAGGTGACGCTAAGCCCTGGCGGTCAGGCAGGAGACACGTTCACCATTTCGCCATCGACGAACCAGTCGATCTTTAGTGTGATCGCTTCGGCTATCAGTGCGCTGCAAACGCCCACCACGACTGCGGCAGCCGCGAGCGGTGTCAGCGCGGCTCTCACCGACGCGCTAAACGGCACGCAACAGGCGCTCTCTAGCCTCTCCACCACGCAAGCATCGATGGGAGCGCAATTGGCCGAGCTCAATACTTACGGGACGATCAACGGCGATCAGTCGCTGCAAGATCAGACGCAGATGTCATCGATCGTAGATCTGAACTACGCCCAAGGCGCTTCGCAGCTTTCGCAGCAGCAGACCGAATATCAGGCGGCGCTACAGAGCTACGCGGCAATTTCCAAGCTCTCGCTCTTTAATTACATCTAGATCGCAATCCCCAGCTTCCGGTATTCTTCGCTTGCGTCCGGCACCGGTCGGTACGCAAGCTGAGGTCCTGGCAGGTACTCGGAACGGTCGAGCGTGGCGGATTCGATGACATTTGATCAAAGGTCGGAGCCGACCATGTCGGCCCCCGCCCGTACTGACCCGCCGCGTAGCGATACGGTGCTAACGGCGCCGCCGGCGGACTCGCAGGCAGCATCAGCGCCACCCCCCGCGACACTCTTTGACGAACTGCCCGACGGTGTGTGGCGTTTCGACCGCCGCTTGGTCATTGTTTATGCCAATGCTGCGATGGTGCAGGCAACTGCTGTTCCCTGGTGCGATGTTATCGGCCGCCGGTTGGCGGAAGTCGAGGCATTTCGGGAGTTTGCCCCCCTGTGGGAAGCAAAATTGGCTGCGGTCTTCGATTCGCTGGAGGGCCGATCGTTCAAGTTCACCTATCCGTATCCGACCGGCCACAAGAGCTTCGAGGTGCGCCTGTTCGTAGAGCGTGGCCCAACGGGGGAGGCCTCGCACGTTACGGCAATTGCGCGTGATATCACCATACCGCGCAGTGCGCTGCGCGCGAACCGGACCGCCGACGCTATGGTCTCGACCTTGATGTCGAGCGCTCGGATCGGCATGGCAGTGCTTGATCGCAATCTGCGGTATGTGCGCTGCAACCTATATCTAATGCAGTTGCTTGGCGTCGAGTCGCAGCAGTTGCTGGGCCGCAGACTGGACGAGGCCTTTGACTTGAGCGGGCAGCCTGATGTCATGCGCTCATTGTTTCGCATGCGCGATAACGAGCTGCGCAGCTCTCACCAGGTCGAATACCAATTTTGTGGTGGCGATTTTCCATGGATCCGCGAACGTCGGACGCCGCTACTTAACGCCCGCGGCGAGTTCAACGGAGTATTTATCACCATTGAGCGGCTGGATCGAGAGCGCTTTGCCGAGACCTCTCTTGCCGCGCTGCGACACGCGCTGGAACGTGCTGGCGAGATGATCCTGGAAATTCGCCGTGACGGAGGGATTGTCGACGCCAACGAGACCGCGCTTGCCAGATTGGGGTACAGCCGCGAGCAGCTCACCGGCCTTCGTTTACGTGCGATTGATACGAATCTGAACGACGAGCATTTTGGGGCGATCCTCGAGTCGCTGATGCTCCAGGGCTCGTACCGAGGCGAGTCGCGCTACCGTACTCGGGACGGTGCGGAATTCGCAGTTGATGTCGTATTGCAGCGCGTGGAGCACGGTGAGCGCGAATTTATCTTCCTTCTGATACGGGATATCTCGGAGCGCAAGCGCATCGAGGTCTCCCTCGCCGAACACGGCGAACGCCTCTCGACGATCTTTAACGAAAGCCCGGTGGGCATTGTGCTGGTCGACGGCGAATTTCGCATCCGCCGGGTCAATCGCGCGGCCTGCGCTTTGCTCGGTCAGCAGGAAGCCGATCTGGTTGGGCGCGATCCCGCCGGGCTGCTTCATGCCGAGGATTTCCAGTCGAGCATCCACGATCGGGAACAGCTTACGGTCGGTGGCAACTCTGTGACGGAGGAGAATCGTCGCCTGGTTGACGCGCAGGGCAATGTCGTTTGGGTCAAGCTCGAGTGGCGCGCGCTCGGGGCTACCAACGGTCAGCACGAATACCTACTGGTTCTAGAGAATGTCACTGACAGAAAGCACTTTGAGGAGCGCTTGCAGCGTCTGCTTGCTGAGAGTCGTTTGATTTTTGACACGGCGCTAGTGGGACTGCTGTTCGTGCGCGACGCAACGGTGGTGCGCGCGAATGCTGCAATGGAAGAGCTTCTGGGTTGTGATCCGGGAACGCTCGTTGAGCAGATTCAACTTTTTGCTCACCCGTCCGATCGTTTGTTGTTGACCGCATTGAGCGAGCGATTTGGACAGATTCGCGCCGCCGGGGCCTGCGAATTTGAGCTGTATATGTATCGGCGACGCGGCGATCCAATCTGGGTCACGGTCCAGGGCCGGGCGGTAAATCCCGACCGTCCTGAGCTGGGGTACATCTTTGCCTTCGTGAATATCGATCAGCGCAAACGGGCTGATCGGGAGTTGCGCGCCACGCTAACCGAGTTGCAGCTGATTTTCGATAATGCCCTGGTGGCCATCGTTTATGTTGCAAACGACCTGGTGATCAAGGCGAACGCGGCCGGTGAGCGGCTATTTGGTTTTGCCGCGGCGGATCTGCGCGAAGTGCAGTTTGCCTCACTCTTTGTCGACCGAGATGCATGGCGAAGGGTTCTGGCACAGTGCAGCGCCGAATCCGATATGGGCGAGATGCGGGCAAGCGCTAGTTTCGAGTTGCCGATGTATCGCGCCGACGGAACGACGTTTTGGTGTGCGGGGAATGTGCGTCCAATCGAACCGGGGGCGCCTGAGCGCGGAATGATCGTAGCGCTCACGGACGTTGACCTTCGCCGTCGCTCCGAGGACGAACTGCGGCGCGTGCGCAATTATTTGGATCTGGTGATCGAGAGCCTGCCGGTGCTGGTTGCGGTGCGCGATGCCCAGAGCGGACGCTTCGTAAGCATGAACCGTGCGGGCGAGGCGATGACGGGCCTGTCCCGACAACAGGTAATTGGCCGCACGTGGCAAGAAATCTACGGACGTCAGTTTGCCGATCTGTACTCCGAGATGGATCGCAGGGCGATAGTCGAGGCGCACCAGATCGATCGGCCGCGCGACACCATGTTGCGTGCCGATGGACGGACCTTGACGGTCAATCAGCGTGTGGTTCCGATCTTTGACGATAAACAGGAGGGCCGTGGTCATGCAGCGGCGCGCTACGTAATGTCGATCATTGACGATTTAACTGGTGAAGTGCTGGCAGAGGCGGCACTGCGGGAAACCGAGTCACGGTTTCGTCAGTTCGCCGAAAACATTGATGAGCTGCTCTTTATCGCCAGCGCGGATCTCACGCAGGTTTTCTACGTGAACGACCGCTACGCGCAGCTCGTCGGTGGCACACCTTCCGAACTGTTAGCAGACGCCCGATCGGCGCGTAAGTACGTTTACCCCGAGGACCTCGCGACGCTCGATCGACAATTGCCGCGCCTGCTGGCCAAACTTCGCCACCAGCGCCGCAGCGAGTTCTCGGTGCGGGTCAACCACCCGATACGGGGTCTGCGCATGCTCAACGTGCGGCTTAATCCGGCACATATTCACGATGGATCGATTCGCGTCTTTGGCATCGCAGATGATGTCACCGAACGAAGGGCCGCCGAACAGCAGCGCCTGGAAGAAGCCGTGATGCAGCGCGACGTCCTGGTGCGGGAAGTCCATCATCGAATTAAAAACAACCTGCAGGGGGTCGCGGGCTTGCTGCAACAGATGGCAAGCGCAAAGCCCGAAGTCGCTTCGACCCTGCATGAAATCGCCGGTCAGATACAGGCGATCGCCCAGGTACACGGTCTGCAGATAGGCAGTGGGGGAACGCTGCCAGTGCTTGGTGTCGCGCAGGGAATCTTCTCCAACCTTGGTGCCATGTTCGGAGCCGATGTGCGCTTCGAGTCGGAGGCGCCGGCGCTGTGGCGCTGGGGTTTGCCGGAAAATGAGGCCGTTCCGCTGGCTCTGGTGATCAATGAACTGGGCACCAACGCGATCAAATACCGATCAAGTCGCGAACTGGCAATCGAGGTCCGGATCGCAAGTCGTCCGGACGGCGTGGCATTGCAGATCGATAACGCCGGGCACTTGCCGCCAGGCTTTGACCTTGCACGAATCGCCTCGGGGGTGACGGGTCTTTCCCTGATCAAGGCTTTGCTGCCGCGGCGCGGTGCAAAATTGCGCATCGAACAGCTCGGCTCGCTCGTTCGTACCACGCTGGAGCTCGGTGGACCTGCGATACGCGAGGAACTTGAATGAACGGCGCTGGATGCCGCGTGTCGATCGCGCTGCACTCTTGCTCGAAAGACCAATCATGACAGACGAAAGACCTTTGGTGATGGTGGTGGACGATGACCGCCTGGTGCTGGCAACCCTATGCGCAGGCCTTCGCCAAGCAGGCATCGAAGTCATCGAGGCCGACAACGGCGACGAGGCGATATTGCTGGCGCGCCGACATAAACCCCAACTGGCGATCTTGGACATGCGCATGCAAGGAAAGTCCGGCATGGACGTTGCTCGCTACCTCGCGGCCAATACGCGCACGGGATTTTTGTTCCTCTCGGCCTTTAACGATAAGGCAACCATCGACGAGGCCAATCGCCTTGGAGCACTGGGCTATCTGGTCAAGCCACTTGACGTCAAGCAGATCGTTCCCGCGGTTCGCGCGGCGTTGGCACAGACCGCAAACCGCTTTGCTCCTGCTGCGGCTGCCTCGGGCATGGCAAAGGGTGCGCGCGACGAACAAGTGGCCATTGGAATCTTGATGGAGCGCCTGCGGCTTGATTACGACCATGCCCTTGATGCACTGCGCAATCAGGCCCGCTTAGAAGGTGCCAGCATAGAAGCGCTGGCTACCAGCATGGTCGAGGCCGCCAACCGGCTGAACTCTATTGCTAAGTAGCTTAGGAGGCGCTGGAGGGCGCCGACGAGGCCAAGGTGAAGTAAAAGCAAGCGCCCTTGCCGGGTTCAGATTCTGCCCAAACACGGCCGCCGTGCTTGCGGACAATGCGCTGGACGGTTGCCAGCCCGACTCCGGTACCCGGAAAATCGTTTTGCGAGTGAAATCGCTGAAACAACCCAAAGAGGCGCTCGGCAAATCGTGTGTCGAACCCCACGCCATTGTCGCGAACGTAGTACACGTCATCACCATCTACGATCAGATGACCGAATTCGATTAGGGCTTCGGGCACGCGTGCGCTGAATTTGAACGCGTTGCCGAGCAGATTTTGCAATACCAGACGCAGCAATACCGGATCGCCGTTGGCCCGCACGTCCGGCTCTATGCGAAATTCGACGCTGCGGCTGAAATCGCTCGCGCGCAGTTCATCGGCCAGCTCGCGTACCGCTCTTGAGAGGTCAACTCGCTCGATTTCGAGCTCACGCCCGGTCCTGCGGGACATCGCGAGCAACGCGTCGATCATGGCATTCATACGGCCGGCGGCCGCGATAATTCGCTGAACGTGCTCGCGGCCCAACTCGTCAAGGCGCGAGCCGTAATCTTCGAGAATAATATTTGCAAACCCGTCGACGACGCGCAGGGGAGCGCGCAAATCGTGGGACACCGTGTACGAGAAACTTTCCATTTCGCGCGCGGCCGAGGCGAACTCGCGCGCGCGCTCGGTGTGCTCCCGCTCCAGTTGCGCAAGCCGCGCCTGAAGCGCCGCGGGAGGCGCTGCAGGCACTGCAGCGCCATCATCGCGGCTCGCCGCGCCGATGTAGCCGCAGAACCGGCCACCGCGCTCGCGAACTGGCAGCGCGCTGAGGCGAATGGCGATGTCGCCGACCCCCGCAATGCGCGCGCACACCGGTACGTCGAAAAACGGCTGTCGCGCCGCGACCGCGTCCCGAATGGCTTGGGGCGCTGCATTTTCCGAGAACGTCGTTCCGGGAATGCGCCAAAAATCACGACCGATCAGCTCTTCTCGATCTAGCCAAGATGGCCGCTGAGGTGCCGCTTGTGCCCAAACGATGTGCGAGCTCTCATCGGATTGCCACCACCAAAGCGCGGATGCTCCTAGCGCGCGCCGCAAGACGGATAGCTCCCCTCGGTTGCGGCGATGCAACAAAAGTAGCATAAAGACGATGGCAGCCAGCGCACCACTACAAACCGCGAGAACAATCTCGGTCATAAGCAACGGCGCTCAGATCACATCAACTTGCAGATGCACGTCGTATCTCGATGTGCTGCTCCAGTAGGCTTTGCGTGCCACCCTAGCGTGCATCGGTAGATCGCTTCCTTTTTCCGAGTCGGCCCAAAAGGTCAATGCGCAACCCCATAACGGCACAGACCGAATTGTGCCAGTCGAACGCAATTCTGCGCAGTGCCTGCTCGCGGTGACGGTGGCAGAAACAACGCCGCATGGTGGTGGCTTACTGGGCAATCTTCCGGTCAAGTTCCGCGTTACAAGGTCGAAATACGGTACAGCGGCATAAGGTCCGCAGCGGGCATGGTCGCAAGACAGCCAATGGCAATGCAGGACATCGACGTTTTGGAAAGCCGACCCGGGCACGAGGAGCGGCTTGACGGCGCCTGTGCAGCTGCCGGTACTCTGTCGGGCAACGACTCGCCCCTTGGCACGCGGCCGCTCGAAATCTCTACCCCCAAGTCCGTGCCGCGGCTTGCCACCTCGATGAGCGATGGGCGCTTGTCACTGCGCGGACGATTGCTTTTGCTTGCGCTGCTCCCCGCAATTGTCTGTTCCTTGACACTTTGGCAGCTTGCGCGCCTTGGCGCAAGCTGGTCCGTCTATTTGCTTGCGACGCTGTTGACCATGGGACTTTGCGCTGCGTATGCACTGCTTGAGACGCGACGCCTTGTGCGGCCGATTCGAACGATCATCAACCAGTCCGATAATTTGTCCACGAGCTATTGCGGGCAGTTGCCAGGGCGCAGCCACAGCGAAGTGTTCGCGCTGGCAAAATCGTTTGACGCCATGACCGCGGCACTTCTGACCCACGCCGACAGTTCCCGGCAAATGTATATCGCAGAAGCGCAAAACGCCCTGGACCTGCAGCGGCAATACGCACTTATGCAGATGTTGCGCAATCTCGCTTCGACCGCCAACAACGGCGAAACGCTCGAGAGTTCGCTGCAAAACTCCCTGCGGGAGATCGGCAGCTATCTGGATTGGCCCATCGGGCGCCTGGTATTGGTCACGCGAAAAAAAGGCGGAGAGATCGAAAGTGTGCGGTCGCATTGGTATGCGCCGGATGCCAAGCGGTACTCCAAATTTGTGGATGCGTGCAATGAGTCCGCATCGGATTCCGAGAGCACAGGACTGATCGGGCGCGCCCTAGAAAGCCACCTGTCCCACTGGGTAAGTGACCTCGGGCGGATGAACGATTGGTCGCGGCGCGAGGCCGCGTTGGCCTGCGGTCTGCGGACCGGTTTTGTGATTCCGATCAATGCCGGCAGCGATACGACAGCGTATGTGGAGTTCTACGCCGATCATCGCATCGAGGCGGGGGCGGAAATGCTCGAACTGGTAGAAGCGATCAGCGTAGAACTCTGGAATACCGCGAATCGTTATCAAGCCGGGCCGTCGCTGCATTCCCCAAGCGCGCGTGCGCGGCGCCTGGCTGCGGTCGCTGAGAGCATGGAGGAAGCCATCGCGCTCGCGGGCGCCGATGGGCGCATCGAGTGGGCCAACGGGGGGTTGACTCGATTGGTCGGATTTGGCGCGGCGCAATTGATCGGCAAGAACTTGACGCAGCTACTTTTCGCGGCCGGCTCAGCCTCGGCCGCCGAGTGTAAGCGCCACTTGGAGTCGGGCAGTCGCGCGGTGGGCGTGGTACTGGCAGCGCAGACTGAGACCAGCGAGGCCCGCTGGTATGAACTAGAGATTCAACCCTTGCCGGATGGTGATGGTAGTGAGCCAGCGGAGACGATGTTTGTTGTGATACGCGACGTGACACATCAACAGGCCGCGCAAAACGCTCTGAGAGAAGCGCTTGCGGGCGCCCGTCGCGAGAATCCGTCAAGAGCGCAATTCCCCGACGATTTGAGCCAAGGATTGCGTGCCCCGATGAACCAAGTTCTGGGCATCGCCGAACTGCTGCTGGCATCTGAGCTCGACGAGCGCCAGCGCGGGCTGGTCAATTCGCTACGTCGCTCCACCCAGGCACATTTGAGCATCGTGAACGACATGCTGGATCTGTCGAGACTCGAATCCGGCCAGATGAAGTTGGAGCTGCAGGATTTTGATCCTAAGGCGCTCATCGAAAATCTACTTGGTCGCGTTGCACCGTTGGCTCACACTAAGGGTATTGAGCTCGTATGCAAGCTCTCGCCAAAATTGCCGGCAATGCTGTTCGGCGATCCGGGGCGATTGCGCCAGATTCTGAGCAAGTTGCTCGAAAACGCGCTCAAGTTCACCGAGCACGGAGAGGTTGCTATTACGGTGGAAGCGCTCGCAGAGCCTTCGCAGAGCCGCTTGGCTGCCAGCGCTATACCCATTCGGATCGAGGTACGAGACACCGGTGCGGGCATGCGCCCACAAACCCTCGAGCAGATCTTTGCCGCTCCGATAGCCAGCGATTTTGCAACGCCGCCCCGCCCGGCCGGCACCGGCCTGGGTCTGAGGCTGTGTCGTCGGCTCGCCGAGTTGATGGGTGGCAGTATCGGGGTGTCGAGTCGAATCGGTGAAGGTTCAACCTTTTACCTGGAAGTGCCGCTGGCACTTGGCGATTGCTCCGCGGCGGCGCGGCCCATCGACGGTAGCGGTTCGTTGGCGGGAAGGCGGGTGCTGATCGCAGAAGACAATTTGACTAACCGGCGGGTTCTGTGCGAGCAATTGACGGCGCTTGCAATGGATTGCGCGCTTGCGGAAAACGGTCGTCAGGCATTGCAGATGCTGCGCATTGCCGCAAGCTCAGCAAGCCCCTTCGATTTCGCCGTAATCGACATGAGGATGCCCTTCATGGACGGCACCGAACTGACTGCGAAGATCCGTTCGGATCCAAGCCTTCGTTCGTTGCGTGTCATCATGTTGACTTCACTTGCGAATTGCTCGGATGCAGGCCACGCTCCGTCGGCGGGCGTTGACGCCTATCTCTTAAAACCTGTACGCCATCCGGAATTGGTCGCCGCTTTGTTGGCTGCGATGGGTGCAGCGCCATCGCGCTGTAGCGGTTCCGGCTCGGCCGCGGCGGCGCCCGCACTGGCGCCAGTGGCATTGCCCGTCCTCGACACGGGACGACGCACCGAGCTTGGCGACGGGACAATTGTCACGGTTGCCTGTGCGCCAAAGGTGCTCGAAAAGCGTGTGCTCGACGAAATCTTGCTCATGGAACGCAACGGTGATACGGATTTGCTGCGGCGCCTGGTCCAGACCTACGAGAATTGCTCCCAATCGCTTGTGCAGGCTACTGATCTGAGTCTGGCAAATCGAGACAGCGTGGGCGTAGTTCAGGCCCAGCACAACCTAAAACTCTCGAGCGCAAATCTGGGCGCTTTAGGATTTTCTCGTGCTTGCGCTGAAGTCGAAGCTTTGGCACGGCAGCAACGGCTGGCCGATGCCCAGCTGCGTTGGTCGGCGGTACGCGCTGAGCACGAGAGCGTCCTACTGGCGTTACAGGCACTGCTTGCCGATGCGGTTGCCGCTGGCGCGGACTTGCAGGAAGCGCAACGATGAGCCATCCTCCGGCACAATTGACGGTCCCGTCCTTGGCGGGTGCCGCACCCGCTAAGCTGCCAGAGCGCACGGGCACTTGGGAGCGGCAATGACCCCGGCCGGACCAAGAAGGGGACGGCCGAGCGGCCGCTCGCCGGATTTGGGTTCTGGCAACGAAATGCAGGGACCGGCATCGGTCGTTCGGGAAATGGCGCGGGACCTTTTGCGCCAAAAGCGATTGTCCCTAGAAGAGGTCGGCCATATCGATGTGGCGCTACGTGGCCAGGACTGGCTTACCGTCCGTTCGTATGTCGATGTTGGCCTCGCGCGGCGCTCTGATAACACCGCCGCGCGCAACAAAAGCGCTGGGGTAGCCGCCGACAGCGCCGTTGCGCAGAGCGATGCGCCCAAACCCAAGCAACCGCAGACCTCGGCAAGCGAAGAACAGGCCATAACAGTGGGTTTGCTGCGCTTGGTAATGCGGTTTTGCGATGCTTTGCCCAAGCTCGTAATCAGCGACCACAGCCTCGCCGAACGTCTGGCGCCGATTCGCTTATTACTCGGCGCGCGGCTCTCGCCGGAGCGGCTGAGCGAGGCCGAGGCAAGGATCGGATCGCTCCTTGATCAGCAGATCGAAATGCAGCGAAACCTCGAGGAGGCTCGTTCCTCCCTAAAGGACATGCTGTCCATGATCGTCGATCGACTCGGGTCGGTCGGAAACAGCACGGCACGGTTTCAACAGCGCATCAGCGGATACCAACAGGAGCTTGTTGGTCAGCCCGATGCCTTGGTTGTCGCGCGTGTCGTCGGTGGCCTGCTTGCCGATACGAAGCAGGTCTCCGAAGAGATCCAAAAGTCCCAACAGGACCTGGCAGAGGCGCGACGCAAGGTCGAATCCTACGAATTGCGCGTACGCAGCCTAGAGCACGAGTTGGCTCAGACGGCGCGCATGGTGCAAAACGATCCGCTTACGCACGCACTGAACCGCCGTGGGTTAGACGAAGTGTTCCGAATCGAAGTCTCGCGCTCTTCGCGCTACCGCGTGCCACTTACGGTCGTCATGATCGACCTGGATAACTTCAAGGCGATAAATGACAACCTCGGACACGCCGCCGGCGATCGCGCCCTAGTCCACTTTGTCACCACGGCCCAGGCAAGTTTGAGATCCACCGAACTGATCGCGCGCACGGGTGGGGAGGAGTTCGTGGTGGTTTTTCCCGCCACCGGCGTTGCGGATTGCGTAGACGCAATTCGCCGACTGCAGCGGGAACTGGCACGCAGCCAATTTCAGTTCGAGGGTCAATTCGTCGCGATGACATTCTCGGCAGGGGCCGCAGCATGGCGTGAAAACGAATCTCTTGCGCAGATTCTGCGAAGGGCTGATGCGGCCATGTACGAAGCCAAGCACGGCGGCAAGGACCGCATCGTGATCGCCAGTTAAGCGTCGCAGCGTATCGGCACTTTAGCGGCCAACTGGATCGGCCAGCGCTAATCAACCAGGTTGTGCTTGATGGCGTAGTGTGTGAGCTCCGCATTGTTGCCCATACTCATCTTCTCGAGAATGCGCGCGCGGTAGACGCTCACGGTCTTAGGACTCAGGGCCAGCGCCTCGGCGATGTCCGAAAGGCGATGTCCGGTGGCAATCAATTTGAGCGTTTGAAACTCGCGATCCGACAGGCGTTCGTGCGGCAGTACCTGTTCGGGCGCATGCAAGTTCTCCACCAGAGCTTGGGCGATCTCGGCGGTGACGTACTTTTTCCCACTTTTGATCTGTTCGACTGCTTCCAACAGCTTTTCGGGTGCCCCAGCCTTGTTCAGATAACCCGCCGCGCCGGCGCGAAACGCGCGTACTGCATATTGTTCTTCGGGGTACATGCTCACCACGAGCACCTTTAGGCGAGGCATCTCGCCAAGCAAGGTTTTGAGGATGTCGATTCCGTCCTTGCCCGGCAAATTCACGTCCATGACAATCAAGTCGACCTCGCCGACCCGGCGCAAGAGCGTGCGCAGTTGACCGTAGTCGCCTGCCTCCCCCGCAACTTCGATATCCGCATTTTCGGAAAGGATCTGGACGATGCCGCGTCGAACGATGGCGTGATCGTCGACGACAATTGTTTTCAGGGCCATAGGATCGGGCTACGCTATCGCATCGAGGTTACAGCGCGCTGTTGGCGCTGTGTATCTTGCTGCGAATCGGAAGGATTAACAGGAACGGAAAACATCACCGTGGTTCCGCGTCCGGGCGCGGAGCTGATTTCCGCCCAACCGCCAAATCCACGCGCGCGTTCGATCAAGCCTCGCAGTCCGAAGCCAGGCGTTGCCTGCAGCATGCCGGGGTCAAAGCCCACGCCGTCATCGCTAATCTCCAATGTCACTTCACCAGCCGCGACGAACAGCTGGACGGAGACATGCTGAGCTTGCGCGTACTTGGAAATATTCGACAGCGACTCCTGCGCGACCCGGTACATGGCCGCGGCGCATTCGCCGGGCAACGGCAGGTCCTCCCGATTGGTCTCAAACGTGGCCGAAATCGAAGTGCGCGATGCGAAGCTGCGCACTAACCACTGCAGGGCCGCAACCAGTCCCGCATCGAGAACCGGCGGCCGAAGATTATGCTGAATGCGGTGACTCGCAGCTACCGCCTGCTCTAGCAGGCCGAGCATCGCGGCAAGCCGCGGTGCCTGTTCGGGCCGGTTATGGCCCTGGCGTGCCAAGCCGACCAGTTCAAAGCGCAAAGCGGTCAAGGTCGCACCGATGTCATCATGGATCTCCCGTGCGATGCGATGTCGCTCTTCTTCCTTGACCGTCTCGAGGTGACGAGTGAGCGCGCGCAGCCGCGACTCACTTTGTTCCAGCGCGGCGGCGGCCTCGCGCCCGGCGCGGCGCTGCTGCGCGGCTTGCAGACTGCGCGTCAGTGCCGGTCCGAGGCGAAAAAGCCGAGACTTCAGAATAAAGTCATCAGCACCGCCTTGCAGCACGGCCACCGCCAATTCCTCGGACATTTCGCCAGAGACGACGATTACCGGCAGATCCGGATCATGCGACTTCGCCACTGCTAGTGCCGCGAGTGAATCAAAATGCGGCAAATTGTGATCGGTTACAACAACATCGACCGGTCCGTCGCGAAACACGGCGCGCATGCCTGCCTCGTCTTCTACTCGTCGCGCGCGCACGGGACGGCCGCCACGAGCAAGCAGCGCCAGCAATAGGTCGTAATCGAGCTCCGAGTCCTCAACGACGAGGAGTTGAATCGGCTGATTGTCTGCGACGTTGGGCATTGACGATGCCATTGTGAAGCATTTTGCCCCTTCGGTGGCGCCCCTGAACTGCGTAGCAAATTCGTGCCTTTTTGCCCAATCGCCAGCGGGAGCCGTCACCGAAACTAGCCGGTCAATGGTATCCCAACGGTGCAGACCGCAGCGACCATGACGGCAAATCACCCAATAGATCCGACCATGTCCGAAGCCGGCCGCAGCGCTGCTCAGGAGTGCGCGGCGATCGAGGCTGACCTGGAACGACTCAAGACCATTGTCAACGACGCTGCCGGGCGCCTGCTGGGAAGCTTCCATGAATTTGCGCGGCTGGAACAAAAGACTAACCGCAACCTGGAAGAGCGCCAGCGCATCGAGTCGGCTATTGGATCGGCAGTCACTGCGTTGCAGTTTCAGGACATGGCTACGCAATTGACCCATCACGCGCAACGTCGACTCGCGGCCCTCGAGCGCTGTTTGCGGGCTTTGTACGGTCAATCGGCCGTGGCAGCAGATTTGGAGCATTCGCAGCCCGTGCGGCAGGCGGAGATGAGCTCCGGTTCCGTGGATTTGTTTTAGGTGAGAACCCGGTTGGGCAAGGGAGTAAGCAATGCAGTCAATTCTTGCGGTGGATGACTCAGCGTCGATGCGACAGATGGTCGCATTCACGCTCAAGGGTGCCGGGTACAACGTCATCGAGGCAGCAGACGGACAAGAAGCGCTCGATAAGGCGCGCGGGGAAACCGTTGATCTTGTCCTGACCGACCAGAACATGCCGCGCATGGACGGCATTACGTTGGTGCAAAACCTGCGCAGTATGGCGGCCTACGCCGCGACACCGATCCTTATTCTCACCACCGAATCGAGCGCCGAGCTCAAAGCAAAAGGCAAAGCCGCGGGCGCTACGGGCTGGCTGGTCAAACCCTTTGACCCGACCAAGCTGCTCGACGTCGTTCGCAAGGTCATTCGTTAAAAAGCATGTCGTGGACCGCGGATGCCATGCACAAATGCGATGCAAGGCAAGGCATTTTCGCGGTCGAAATAGTGGCGCAGCAGATGGCTGCCGTGCAATAAGAAACTTACGAAGTCGACGCGATCATGGGTGATGTCACGAACCAAGGACTGCAAGACGGCGCATTTGACCTGACGCAGTTTCATGCTGTGTTTTTCGAGGAGGCCGGGGAAAACCTTGCCAACATGGAATCCATGCTGCTGGAGATCGATCTTCAGCAGCCCAGCGACGAGGAGCTTAACGCCGTCTTTCGTGTCGCCCATTCGATAAAGGGCGGCGCTGCGACGTTTGGTTTCGACGACATCACCGGGCTAACACACGAGCTCGAAACGCTGCTCGATAGAGTGCGTCGACACGAAATTTCCCTCGACAAAACCATGGTGGATGTCCTGCTGGAAGCGGGCGATGTGCTGCAAGCTCAGCTCGCGCATCACCAGGGCCGCACGCAGGACGTGCCCCAAACCGATGATCTGAT
This sequence comes from uncultured Burkholderiaceae bacterium, assembly GCA_964608115.1. Classification (GTDB taxonomy): domain Bacteria; phylum Pseudomonadota; class Gammaproteobacteria; order Burkholderiales; family Burkholderiaceae_F; genus GJ-E10. Next base: position 17,237 of record CAZSOI010000173.1, read on the forward strand.
TGCCCGTATAAAGGTGCTGGCCAGCGGAGCGCCAGTCGAACGCGCTGTTGCGCCATCGCCGACCTCGGTCGTTGTCGATGCGCGCGTGAAAAGCAGCGCCGTGCCCGAGGTGGTGCGCAAGCTGCAGGTTCGCATTGGTCCTTTATCCGACGGCAAGATCGCCGACGGCGTGGCAGAGTTGTTTCGGGATATTCCGTCCCTCGGGCAAATTGCGCCTGCCGATCAAGGCGCCTTAAGCGCCGACGGTTATCGGCGTTTTTGGGTCACCACTACGTCGTCGGACACCGAGCTAATCGAGCTGTTTTCCTTTCACGTCAGTCGTGACCAAATCCATATTGAACCCGAGCAAAGCTCCGCTAAGGAGTCCGTCCCAGTGCGCTCCAGCGCGCCAGATAGTGTTACTTCCGAAGCAAGCGACGATGCCAACGGGTTTGGGTTTTTTGTGGACCCGGCGACGTTGCCTGCGGCGAAGGCCGCCGTTGGCGGCAACAACCGTTTGAGCGCGACAGCGCCCAAGACAGTGCAGAGCAAGGCGCAGTCGGAAAAAGCGGGCGCTACGAACCTTGATGCAAATACCCTGCGGGTCTCTGTCGAGCGTGTCGATCAGTTAATCAATCTGGTTGGGGAACTGGTCATTACGCAAGCGATGCTCACGCAACAGGTCAAGGACCTGGATGCGGCGCAATTTCGTCCCCTGCTGACCGGCGTTTCGGACCTGGAGCGCAATACACGACTTTTGCAGGAAGCCGTGATGTCGATCCGCATGATTCCAATGTCCTTTGTCTTTAGTCGATTTCCGCGAATGATCCGTGATCTTGCGACCAAGCTAGGCAAGAAAATCGAATTGAAGATGGTGGGGGAGGCAACGGAGCTTGATAAAGGCCTAATCGAGAAAATCATCGATCCGCTCACGCATCTTGTGCGTAACAGCGTTGACCACGGGTTGGAGACTCCCGAAAAGCGATTGGCGGCGGGCAAATCAGAGACCGGAACCGTCACGCTGCTGGCGTCGCACCAAGGGGGCTCGATTCTTATTGAGGTGCGCGACGATGGCCAAGGTCTGCGTCGCGATCGCATTCTCGCCAAAGCACGCGAACGCGGCATTGCGGTGCGCGAGGACATGGCGGACGCCGAGGTCTGGGCCCTGGTCTGGGAGCCTGGATTTTCCACGGCGGAGCAGGTCAGCGATGTATCCGGACGCGGAGTAGGAATGGACGTGGTGCGCCGGAACATCACGGCGCTCGGGGGAACCGTAGAATTGGATTCGGCCGAGGGATGGGGGACTCGCGTTTGCGTGCGGCTGCCTCTTACGCTGGCGATCATGGACGGCATGTCCATCGGCGTCGCTGGGGAAACGTACATCTTGCCGTTGGCTTCCGTTATCGAGTCGTTCCAGATCGAACCCGGAATGGTTCAATCGGTCGGCTCAAGCGGGCGCGTTGTCAAAGTGCGCGACGAATACATGCCGGTGTTGTCCTTGGCTGAACAGTTCGGCGTCTCGAGCGAAACCTCGGAACGGGACGGCAAGCCCGGCACGCAGATTCTCGTCGTCGTCGAAGCCGACGGCAAGCGAATGGCCGCCATTGTCGATGAGTTACTCGGTCAGCACCAGGTCGTAGTCAAGAATCTTGAATCCAACTATCGCCGGGTTCGCGATATTTCGGGCGCGACCATTTTGGGTGATGGCCGCGTTGCGCTGATCATCGACGTTTCAAGCCTTGTCAAGCGAACGCGCCACTAAGCGGCCGGCGAGGAAGAACTTTGTGCGAGATTGGGCGCATTTTTTCCGGACGGACGCCGACCGCACACGCGGCAGCGGCAATGGCGCGGGATCGATTCGGGAGTTGATATGGGCATGATGGAGAACCCGGTGCAAACCGCCGCCAAACCAAGCGAATACTTGACGTTTCGCTTGGGCAACGAGGAATACGGCATCGACATCTTGAAGGTGCAGGAAATCCGAGGCTACGACACGGTAACGCGGGTTGTAAATGCTCCGGAGTTTCTCAAGGGTGTCATCAACCTGCGCGGCGTGATCGTGCCGATTGCCGATTTGCGGGTGAAATTTCGACTCGGTGAAGTCAGGTACGACGAGTTCACGGTGGTGATTATTCTGAATGTTGCGGATCGCATCCTTGGAGCTGTCGTCGATTCGGTTAGCGACGTGCTGGAACTTACCAAGGAGCAGATTCGCGCGGCGCCGGAGTTCGATTCCCTGCTCGATCCGGAATTCATCACCGGTTTGGGCACAGTAGGTGCCGAGCAAAATGCCCGGATGCTGATTCTTCTGGACATCGAGAGGCTGATGACCAGCCCGCAAATGGGAATCGTCGCCGACGAGGAGACCCGCAGCGTCCGCTGAATTTGGCCTGCGAGGAGATGCTGCCAATGCCCCGCGCCAGCTAATAGGCAAATTCCATGGGTGGACGGGACCAATTTGCTTCAATCGCAGTCGCAAAGGCCGCTGGTACGAGCGACGGGCGGGAATACGAGTTTTTTCAGCGCGATTTCGAGCGCGTTCGGCATCTTATCTATCAGCGCGCTGGCATTAGTCTGAGCGATCACAAGCAAAACATGGTTTACAGCCGGCTATCACGCCGACTGCGCTTTCACGGCATCGCATCGTTTGCGCTGTACCTGGACCGTTTGGAAGCCGATGCGCAATTTGGTGCAGCCGAGCTGCAGGAATTTATCAACGCGCTGACGACCAACCTGACCTCATTTTTTCGGGAATCGCATCACTTTACGGCCCTGGAAGAGTTCTTGCGCTCCTCAGCCAGCAAGGCGCCTCCGAAAATCTGGTGCGCAGCCGCCTCCACCGGCGAGGAGCCCTACTCCATTGCCATCACGATGGCCGAAATGGCTGGCGAGGCTTCGCCCGGATCTTTGCTCGCCACAGACATCGATACCAAGGTGTTAGCGACCGCAGCGCAAGCCACGTATTCGCTCGACGCTGCCCAGGTTTGCGGTGCAACGCGGCTGCGGCGGTTTTTTCTGCGCGGTTCCGGCAGCAACGCAGGTCTGGTGCGGATACGTCCTGAATTGGCGAAATTGGTTCGATTTGCAACGCTCAATCTTCTCGATGAACGTTGGCCGCTCGTGCACGACTTTTCTTCGCAGCTCGATGTCGTTTTTTGCCGCAACGTCATGATTTACTTTGACCGCAAAACGCAAAAAGAAATTCTGCAGCGCATTGTTCGGGTCTTGCGGCCCGGTGGCCTGCTCTTTGTTGGTCATTCTGAGAATTTCACCGAGTGCACGGAGTCGCTCATCTTGCGCGGCAAAACTGTTTACCAGAGGAAGTGACGTGTCGGCAACCTGCCCGAGCGTGCTCGCGAAGCCTGTTTGCCTCGGCATCCCCGGCGAGGCGTCTCAGTTTTATTTCGAAAGGGATTTCGGCCGGCATGCCGTAAAGATCATGCCCGGCGAATTCTTTGTCGCCAAGGAGGACGTCGTACTGTCGACCGTGCTCGGATCTTGTGTTGCCGCGTGCATTTGGGATCGCGTCGCAAAGATTGGAGGCATGAATCACTTCATGCTGCCGAATGCGGACAGCAGCCACATATTGACTGGGCCATCGGGTCGCTACGGCGTCTTTGCCATGGAGCAGCTGATCAATGAACTGATCAAGCGGGGCGCTGCCAAGACGAATCTTGAGGCCAAAGTATTCGGCGGTGCGTCGGCACTACGGGGTCGCTCGATACTGAACGTGGGTGAGCGCAACGCCACGTTTGTGCTGCAGTTTCTCAAGACGGAAGGCATACGGGTCGTATCCCAGGACTTGCTGGACGTATATGCGCGGCGCGTGGCGTTCTTCCCGACCACCGGGCGTGCCCTTTGCAAGCGATTGAACAAAACCGACGGTTTGCTCGCGGCCGCGGAGGAACAGTACTTCGCAAGAATCAACACGACGGAGGTCGCAGGCGATGTCGAGCTGTTTTGATTGCAGTGATGTGCGTAGCGCTGGAGCGTTTGATTTGCATCGGCAGCGGCGCGCAACGGATGGACGATGGCCAAGATTCGTGTCCTGATTATTGATGACTCTGCGCTGGTGCGCAGTGTCTTGTCGCAAATCATCGGTGCGCAGAGCGACATGGAAGTTGTCGGGGCCGCGCCCGATCCTCTGGTCGCGCGCGAAATGATCCGTGCCTTGAACCCCGACGTACTTACGCTTGACGTCGAGATGCCGCGCATGGATGGCTTGGATTTCCTCGAGAAGCTCATGCGACTGCGGCCTACGCCGGTCGTGATGGTGTCCTCCCTGACCGAGCGCGGTGCCGACGTCACCATCCGTGCTCTGGAGTTGGGCGCCGTGGATTTTGTCGCCAAACCCAAGTTGGGCATTGCAACGGGGATGCAGGACTTGAGTGCCGCGATCTGCGACAAGATTCGGGTAGCGTCCAAGGTCCGCATGCATCGTCGTGCAACGGCCAAGGCACCGTCCGCCGAAAAGCCGGCACCTGATTGCCAGGACAACGCCATACGGTTTTCGCGCGTGTCAACGGAAAAACTCATTGTCATTGGCGCTTCCACCGGCGGAACCGAGGCCATTCGGGAAGTGCTCACACGGTTGCCTGCCGACTGCCCCGGCGTGCTCATAACGCAACACATGCCTGCCGGATTTACGCGCAGCTTTGCTGCGCGAATGGACAGCTTGAGTCGGATCGCGGTCAGCGAGGCCGCCGACGGCGAGCGCGTCCTACCTGGGCATGCCTATATCGCACCTGGTGATCGCCATTTGCGTTTGGCCAAAAGCGGATCCAACTATGTGATCGCACTCGATGACTCGGAGCCGGTGAACCGCCACCGACCATCGGTAGAAGTGATGTTTCGCTCCGTCGCGGCGATCGCCGGGAGCAACGCCTTGGGCGTCATGCTCACGGGAATGGGCCGCGACGGGGCGGCCGCCATGCTCGAGATGCGCAAGGCCGGCAGCTTCAACATTGCGCAGGACGAGGCAACTTGCGTGGTGTTCGGCATGCCGCGCGAAGCGATCGCCGCCGGCGCCGTTGACGAGGTACTGCCGGTCACCGAAATCGCATCGCGTCTGCTGCGTCAACTCGTGCAGATGGGTGCCGGCCATCGCGTTTAAGCCCGTGCTGTCGTCGGCGCGATGCTGGCCAGCTTGGGCCGCGTCAATTCGTCCCCCCGCGACCGGGCCCACGGCCCGTGGGTAGGACGCCCGCGGGAGGAGGTTAATGCCGCCGGTCGAGCAAAAACTGCCGCTGGTCGCGGATTTTTCAAGCTTGTGCGCCTTAGGCCGAAACCCCGTTAGCGGCAAAGTGGCCTGGCGCTAAGCAGTGGCATCGCGCATGCCCGCCTGTTTGCTGCTTTGCATCGTGCAGATCGGAGTCGTATGTACGCATTGTTGAAGAACCGTGTTCGTGCCGCGCGCAGCGCGGGCTTCACGCTTGTTGAGTTGCTTATTGTTGTCTCGATCGCCGCGATCTTGGTGACCATAGCCCTTCCGTCGTATCAGTGGACGACAACCAACTATCGGATCTCCACCGAGGTAAACGGCCTGGTCGGCGATCTACAGTACGCGCGTTCCGAGGCGATACGGCAGGGCATGATCGTCCAGATGTGCATATCGACCGACGGCGCGACCTGCTCGGCGGCTGCCACATCCTGGATCGCGGGCCACATCGTCTTAACTAGTCCGATCGCCGGGTCGGGCCAGGTGCCCACCGTGATGCGCGTGCAGGCGGCTTTCACGGGGACCGATACGGCCAACGGCGCTGGCATCACGGCCGTTTTGTTTAATCGTGACGGATTTGCGGGTGCGCCAACGGCGTCGTGGAATGGCTTTGGCAGCTTAGCTGCGCCGGTTGTGATCACAGTCCACGACGCCAACAACACCCCCGGCGTTGGCAGCTGCATCGTCATCAATCAGATCGGTCAGATCTCGGTGCTGGCCAAAGGCGCGAGCAACATCACGAACCCAATTCCGGTGACCTGCACATGAGGACCTGGCACTACAGCAAGGGCGTAACGCTGATCGAGGTCTTGATCGCACTCGTGATCACCGCGATCGGTTTGCTGGGCATCGCCAAGATGCAAGCGCTAGCGATCTCCAGCACGCGCACCTCGACCTTGCGCTCGCTGCTTGCCATCGAGGCCGCAAGTATGGCTTCGTCGATGCATTCGAACCGCGCCTATTGGACGCAAGTCGGCACCGGAGTGCCGACCTTTCAGGCGAGTGTCAATGGCGGCGCGATCGTGAATGCGTCCGACAACGCGCTGCTCACTCCTATGCCCGATTGGCCGACCCATTGCACCACGACCACGTGCGTCGGAGCGCCGATGGCGGAGTACGACTTACTGAACTGGGGAGCCGCCTTGCAAAACGTGATGCCCACTGCAACTGGCGCGGTCGAATGTTCGGGTACGCCGGCGACCTGCACGATTAATGTGAACTGGACCGAGACCTACGTCGGCCTGAATACCGCAACCCAATACACATCGAATCAGGGTGCCTTGCCGGCACCGACGCCAGTTTCGTACTCCCTGGTGGTGCAGCCATGATGCGCGCACGAGACCGCCGTAGCAGCACCTGCTTGCGCAACCAGGCGGGAGTGGGTCTGGTCGAGTTGCTGGTCGTGATCGCGATCTCGCTACTGATGCTGGCGGGGCTGTTTTCCATCATCTATGGAACGCGCCAGAACTACTTGGCGCAAAACCAGCTCGCGCAACTGCAAGACAGCGAGCGCCTCGCCATGAACCTGCTCACCAGCATCGTCCAGACGGGTGGCTACTTTCCCAATCCAACCGTCAACACCGCCGTGGGGTCGCTACCTGTATCCGGCCTCTTTACCTTACCGGGGCAAGCCTATTTCGGCGCCACAGTCGCGGGCAACGATCAGCTGTATGTGCGTTACGTAGCGGGCACCAATGATGGAGTCATGGATTGCAATGGCGATACCAATAGCACTGGCGCCAACCTGACCGACGTGAACTACTTTTATATCGCCAACAACCAGCTCGTTTGCCAGGTGACCGCCGGAGCTGCTGCAAAAGCCGCCCAGCCCTTGGTCAATAGCGTCACCGGCATGGCGATTCAGTACGGCGTCAATGTCCTTAACGACGGCACCAACTCCGCAGAACAATATTTCACCGCAGCCAACATGCAGCCGGCCTACTGGAACGAAATTGTCTCGGTGCGCATCACGCTGACGTTTGCCAATCCGCTGACCGGGCAAACGGGTGTGGGAGCTGCTCCCGTTGCGGCACCCACGCTCACTCGAACCATCGACTTGCTCAACCGCATATGAAAGTCGCACTAGCTTTTACACCACGACCCAAAGGCTTCGTGCTGATCGCGGCCCTGGCCCTGCTGTTGATGCTCACCCTGCTCTCCATTGGCATGTTTCGCAGCCTGGGCTTGGAAGAGCGTATCGCGGGCAACACCCGGGAGAAAGCCGATGCCTTTTATGCGGCACAAAGCGCGCTACAAAACGCGGAAGCCTGGCTCAGCGCGGGCAATGCGGGCCAGGGCACGGGCTGCTCGCTCGTTAGCCCTACAAACACGCCGCAGATCTGCACCCTGGCGACCACGCCCGCGCAGCAGACGCTGGCAACCACGCTGTGGAACGCGACCTACGGTACGACGTTCGTGCCTCCTGTGGTCACGATCAACGGCGTTGTGCAGGCACAAATGACCACCGCGCAGTACTTCGCCGATCCGCAGTACGCCATTACCTATTTGGGACCGGACCCCGCCAATGCGAACGCAAATCTCTACCAGGTCACTGCGCAGGGGTTCGGTGGCACGCAAAACTCCGTGGCGGTCGTCCAGAGCGTGTACTCCGTGGGTTCGGGCACCACTTGTGCGAGTTGCGCATATTGATTTTCAGATGGATCTGAGAAGTACCGGTACAAGCAAGGGGAAGTTGGAGGCAAAGATGAAACGCAGCCACTATGCTATCGACAAGCTCGGCCGCCTTGGCGCCACGGTAATTTTTGCGACGGTTTTGCCCGCTGTGGCGTCGGCACAACTTGTCGTCTCCGAGGACTTCACCGGCACGACGATCAACAACAGCTGGACCGCGATCAACGGCGCTTGCTTGACCGCAGGGGCTGCAAGTAACGGCAGCATTCCTGGCTGCGTCGATCTGCGCTATTACATAACCAACGGCGATGCCTACCAGGTGGGCGGTCAGTTCGGGTACCTCGGGGGAAACACCGCGCCCTCGTCCAACGCCGCGGAAATTCCCGATGCCGTGAGTAACGGCGCATTGCGTTTAACCAATGGTCTGCCCAACTACCATGAGAGCGGGGCCATTGTGTCCACGCAACCGTTTGATTCGAGCAGCGGCGTGCAAATCACTTTTAAAACCATAACCTATCAAGGCAACAGTGGCGGGTCAGGTGGCGACGGTGCCGACGGGATCTCGTTTTTCCTGCTCGATGCCAGCCAGTACGCGGCGGGTTCGGGATTGCTCGGCTCTTGGGGCGGAAGCCTGGCCTATACGTGTTCGAACAAGAACTCGCCCTATACGGGCCAGGTCGGTGCGTACGTTGGGTTGGGAATCGACGAGTACGGAAACTTCCTCAACGGTGGTCCCAACGGTTCGGGAGGCTATAACGACAACACCGCCACCGGTGTAGCCCACGTGGGCTGGGGTAGCGGCAACTACCAATGGAATCGGATTGGATTGCGCGGCGCAGGTAATGTCGCGTGGTCGTGGTTAAACGCAAACTACCCCGCTAACTACCCTTCCACTCTTACGGTTGCGCAGCAAGCCACCGCGGTACAAACGACCTGCGAGACCGGCGTACTGTGGAATTACTCCGGCAGTCCTACCAGTCCGACGAACACGGGGATCGCGGTTGCCGATTACGCGCCGATTCCCAACGGCAGCGCGGTGCTGCCCAAAGGATTGTCGATTGCCAACGAAGCGGCGACAACACGCGCGCAGGCAACGCCAATTTATTACGTGCTGAAGATTGACAACCAGGGACTATTGAGCCTTTCGTACTCCTATGGTGGTGGTTCGCTCACGCAGGTGCTGACAAACCAGTCCATCACCGCTTCCAACGGCGCTTTGCCGGCGCAGTTGCTCTTTGGATTTGCGGGCTCCACCGGCGGCAGCGACAACGTACACGAAATCTTGTGTTTTCAGGCCGAGCCAGCCGATCAGTCTGACGCCTCGACCACAGTGAACTTGCCGTTAGACAAGCTCGTTACCACCGCGCAGGTTTATCTGCCCTCGTACCACACTGTTAATTGGTGGGGACAGCTCACCGCACAAAACCTCGTGCAGACCGGGACCTATACGCTGGCGGTTAGCCCCATCGTCAACTGGGACGCCTCGTGTGTACTCACCGGCGGGCTTTGTGCTAGCACCGGATTCACTAACCCGGCGGAATCGCCTTGGGCAGCCGGTGGACGTCAGATACTGACATGGAACGGAGTCAGCGGTGTGCCGTTTGAATGGGGCAACTTGTCTGCCGCTCAGAAAAGTGAGCTTGACCCTTCGGCAGTGGGAGCGGGCGTAAGTACGCGCCTGAACTATCTGCGTGGAGATCGCTCGGACGAGGTGCCGCCCACGGGTGCAACGGGCGCGCAGATTTACCGCGACCGCACCAGTGTGCTTGCGGACATCATTCATGCAAGCCCGTTCTGGGTTGGCCCGCCGGAAAATATCAACTACGAGTCGACTTGGTACGACAATCTGTACCCCGCATCGGTTGCCGCCGAGAACTCCGGCGTGAGCTATCAAAACTTCTTCAACACCTTCGCTGGACGCGAAAACGTGGTGTATGCAGGCGCCAACGACGGCTTTTTGCACGGCTTTCGAAGCGGCTCGTTTTCCAACGGCAATATGGTTACATCAATGTATAACAACGACGGCTGGGAGGTGCTGGCCTACATGCCGGGCGCGGTGCTGCAGTCGATTC
>CAZSOI010000174.1:0-1565 GCA_964608115.1 uncultured Burkholderiaceae bacterium
GTACGACACGACGAAGAAGACCATAAGCGAAAGAACCAGGGCGAAAAGCACGGACAATCGGCTGAAAGCGAGCGGCGCCTCTAGCGCGCCGCGTAGGTATTTCACAAAGCCCGGCTGCGCCGAGCCGTAACTCAGAAGCTCGTCGAGATTCTGAGTTTTTCCCTCGATGGCGCGCTTGCCTCCAAACACTTCCGCGATAGCCAGCTTTAGCGGCAGGCGACTGGGCAGGAGTCGGAACGACCGGCGCCCAGGCTTCTCGCCAAGGCAAGCCATGAGGTCGTGCCCCTCGCCGCTTGGTTTGACGCGCTGCCTTGAAACTACGCTTGCCTCATTCGGTTCGCTCGACATCCAGCACTGCAAAACCTGCTCACGTTGGGGGGGCGCGGCGGGCCAGCTTGGACAGGCGGAGCTCAAGCGGTTGTCCTTCAGGACAACGACGTCGTCGGCGTAATCGCAAACATGTCTGAGATTATGCGTAACCCAGACCACTGCCCGGGAAGCGTCGGCGTCACACCATTGCCGAAGAAACGACATGAGCGCGTCGCCGAGTTTTTCGTCGAGACTGCCGGTCGGTTCGTCCGCAAGCAGGATGTAAGGCGAGTGAAAAACTGCCCGCCCAACCGCTACGCGCTGGCATTCGCCCCCCGAAAGGACGCCCACGCGCTTATTGCAGCCCGATCCGAACAGAGCTTTAAGAGTTGCCTCCACGCGGGTATTGTCGATAAGCAGCCCATGAACGGAATTGGCTAACACTAGATTGGCTGCACTTGTCGCATTCCTGAGCAGATGGCTTGATTGAAATACGAAACCGAGATGCCGCCGGTGTTCTGGCCCAAGAGCGGCGGCGAGAAGATTAACGGGCTTCTTATCGGCTGCCAGAATGAGCTTCAACTCTCCCGGTTTCGAGGGATCGGCGATTTCCCCCTGTGCGAACCCCGCCAGTAAATTCATGAAAGTCGTTTTTCCGGATCCCGACGCGCCGATGATTGCGGTCATCCGTCCCCGACGCAAATTAACGCCGGTCTCGATGCGGACACCGATGTTATGACCAGAGCGCCACTGAATGTTCCTGACACGAAAAACAAAAGGGCTCTCTGTCGGCTGCGTCTCTGACGAGCTCGAACTGAGGCGAAATTCCTGATGCACCCAGCACCTCAACGCTTAGAGAATTTGATGCTTAATAAACATTCCGTTTCTTCAGTTCGTTGTCCAATTCGTCGATCGACGTCATCAACTCCTGCAGACCGGTCGCAGAGGGCGCAGGGTTCGGCTGGGGCATTTTGTTTACCATCTGAGCCTTCAATGCATTGATGGCGCTTTCGCAGCTCTGATGGCAGACAGAATTTTGCAGCGAGCAGATACTTAGTTGTTGAGCAATATCATCTTTTTCCGCTTTGCAAGCGGCGAGGTCTTCGGCTCTTACCACGGAGAAGCGCACTAGCGCCTCCAGACACAACACGCCAGCAGCGACAACACAAGCGAGCAGCAATTTTTTCACACCCCACCCCGCGCGCTTTCTAAAGCGTCAACGAATTCTTCCTCGATACTATGCTAGCACGCCAACT
>CAZSOI010000175.1:0-9277 GCA_964608115.1 uncultured Burkholderiaceae bacterium
AAAGCTGTAAGACCATTCTTGCCAACCCGGCACCTGGTCGTCTTTGCCATGAAAGTGTTCCTGCAGCGTCTCAAACAGGGCATGTTGGCGCAAAGCGAGGCCGCCGGAAACTTGAAACGCTCGAAAGTCGTGCGCGCGCCGAGAGTTCGTATCCGCCAAGCAGACTTTACGAAAATACTCGTACAGAATCTCCAAGATTTGCATCTTGACCGCAGCTACGCCTCTGTAGTCGACCAGATCCATGCCGCGCAAAGTGCGCAATCGCTCCTGGAACTCCGGAGCCATAACCTTTGTGCGCGCCTCGGGACAATTGGCAAATTCCTCTACGGCCTCAACGTCCAGGTACAGCACATTCAAAAATCGTCGCGATGACGGCGAATATGGACTGGCATGGCTGGGATTGTGCGTATACAGGGCGTGCAGCGGATTTAGTCCGACCAGCGCTGCACCATGCTTGCCGCACATTCGAGCGAGCTTGGCCAAATCGTTGAAGTCCCCGATGCCCCAATTGCGCTGCGATCGCAGCGAATACAGTTGCACCGCCGGCCCCCATACGCGGTGGCCCTCCCGCAATAGCGGCGGCAGGTAGCAGCGCGGGGGCGCAACCACGATCAGGGTCGAGGCCAGCAGGCGACTCTCGACGCGCTCCTTAGCCACCGTGGCGTCTCGACTCTCGTCAAATTCCGGCACGGTGACCTCGATGCGCAGGTCCAGGCGATGGTACCCATATGGCACGCTATTAGGCACGCTGATGCGAAAATCCTGCACCATGCCCTCGTGCTGCGTGCCGCTTTCTTCTACAAGCAGCCAACGCATTCGAGCGTCGCGAACGCCTGCCTGCAGCTTCAGCGTCCAAGGCTGCGCGTCGAGCCAAAACACAACTACGGGCGGCAGCGGCGCACGGATCGCCATTGCGGCCTGCACCTCCTCATCCGCGCGCAGCGATGCCTCTACCTGTGCACGATCCCCGGCCTCAACTCCCATTGCCCGCAAAAGCGCCCGTAAGCCGTGCTCGGGCACGACGGTGCGCTTACCCCAGATGTCGTAATACTCGGGCGCAATGCCAAAGCGCTGGCACAACCGCAACAGGGCAGCACGTTCTTCCTCCGTGGTCGGCGCCGGAACGTCGTCTGAGGAGCTCATTGTGGCTGTGCTCGAACAGGCCAACGCATCGGCCGTAACTCAGACATTGGAGCGCGGACGCAACTCGGGCACCTGGGGTTCGTCCTCGACGACGTAGGAAAATCGACTGCGAAACGCCTCGGGCGCAAGTCCCGCCGCACGAGCTAAGACGGCAAGGTGCTCCGGATCGGCAAGGTCCGCACGCTGTAATCGCGTCATATAGCGGCGCGCAACCACATAGCGAAGCGAACTGATTTCAACAGTGCGGACCTTTGTGCGCCCGGTTGCCGGGTCGATCATGGAGGAAAACGGGATTGGCACAAAGCGACCCTCCTGCACCGACACCATAGCGTTGGAGCCGCCTTCGATAAGAAACTGCGCCGCACAGTATCCGAGGTCGCGTGTGTACTCAATATCCACTGGTGTCGGGTCCGCGCAACGCAGCTCGTAGCCTATGTCTTTGGATACGATCGAAGTTCCTATGCCGAGCGCACGCAGCCGCTCTTCTACGACTTTGCGAACGCCACGACCCAGGTCGATTTCGGCCAATCGGATGTGGTCGTGCTCGTCGCGCTCGACCGGGCCCAAGCGGTGCAACTCGCTCTCGGGGATGAGCTCCGCAAGCCCTTCAGCTAGCACCGCCACCCCGTCTTTGCCGCCTTCGGCACGGCGTTTGATGACCGCCCCAACGAGCACGTCGGCGATCTTATCCAGACCCACCTTGCCGCTTGTGAACTCTTCCGGAATGACCGCCAATGTGGCGCCGGCGGCCTTGGAAATTCCCAGCGCAAGTGACCCGGCCTTTCGACCCATTGCTACGACAAAGTACCAGCGGCCCGAGCTGCGCGCGTCGACCATGAGGTTTTTAACCAATTCGACGCCCACGTGCCGCGCGGTTTGAAAACCAAAGGTATCGATATGCGCCGGCAACGCCAAGTCGTTATCGATCGTCTTTGGAACATGGGCAACTCGCAGCCGCGCGCCCGCGCGCTCGGCAATCTTCATCGCCGAAAAAGCCGTGTCATCACCACCGATAGTGATCAGTTCGGTTACCCCAAGCTCCCCTAGCGACTGCACTACGCGATCCAAGTGCGTTACCTGTTTGGTCGGGTTCGCGCGTGACGTACCCAGAATCGCACCACCTTGAAAATGGATCCCGCGCACATCCTCGGCCGAGAGGCTGCGCACCCCATCGAGCTTGCCTTGCATGATCTCGGAATAGCCACTAGGCAATCCCAGGACTTCGCGTCCTTCCAAGCGGGCTCGTAATGTTGCTGCGCTGATCACGCCGTTAATGCCCGGCGCCGGGCCCCCGCCGACGAGTATTGCCATTTTCTGCGCGACCTTTGCTGCCTCCGCCATAGTCATCTCCTGTCTTTGCTTACCCAATGTCTGGCTTTAGAAACAAGATTGCCAAGGGTGGCAACGTCAGCTCGATCGAAAACGGTTGACCATGGGAGGGGGTCTGCGTTGCCTGCACCGCACCGAAGTTGCCCATGCCGCTACCACCGTAGATCGCTGCGTCGCTGTTAGCTAGTTCGCGCCAGCGACCGCCGATCGGCACTCCGAGACGATGGTGCATTCGCGGTACCGGCGTCAAGTTGCAGGCGACAAACAGCGGCGGGGTTGCGTCGCGCCCGCGGCGCAAAAACGCGAGCAGACCGTTTTCCGCGTCGTTGCAATCGATCCACTGAAAACCCGATGCATCGAAATCAACCTGGTGCAACGCCCCTTGCGTCCGCAGCAATCCGTTGCAGTCGGTGACCCAGCGCTTGACGCCGGCGTGCTCGGCATATTGCAACACATGCCAGGACAGACTGTGCTCGTGCGACCATTCGGCAGGTTGACCGAACTCTCCTCCCATAAATAGCAATTTCTTGCCGGGGTGCGCCCACTGCAGCCCCAGCAGTAGTCGCAAGTTGGCAAAGCGCTGCCAGGAGTCGCCCGGCATCTTTGCCAGCAGCGACCCTTTGCCGTGCACTACCTCGTCGTGTGACAGGGGCAGGACGAAGTTCTCAAAAAATGCGTACCAAATCGAAAAGGTGACCCGGTCGTGGTGATAGCGTCGGTGGACGGGTTCTCGACGAAAAAATTCAAGCGTGTCGTGCATCCATCCCATGTTCCACTTCAGCCCAAATCCCAAACCACCCACGTAGACTGGACGCGACACCATCGGCCAAGAAGTTGATTCTTCGGCAATGGTCTGCGTATCGGGATGGTCGCGATATACCGATTCGTTGAGTTTGCGCAGAAAACCGATCGCCTCGAGATTCTCCTTTCCGCCGTATATGTTGGGAATCCACTCGCCCTCCTTGCGCCCGTAATCCAGGTAGAGCATCGAGGCGACGGCGTCGACGCGCAGGCCATCGATGTGATAGCGGTCGAGCCAAAACAGCGCGCTCGATAACAAGAATGCGCGCACCTCATTTCGCCCGTAGTTAAAAATGTTGCTCGTCCACTCAGGGTGAAAACCCTGGCGTGGATCGGCGTGCTCAAACAAGTGCGTACCATCAAAGCGCGCCAGACCATGCGCATCAGCTGGGAAGTGCGACGGTACCCAATCGAGCAGGACGCCGATGCCGTTCTGATGCAGCACATCGATCAGGTACATGAGATCCTGCGGCGTGCCGTAGCGCGCCGTCGGTGCAAAGTAACCCGTCGTCTGATATCCCCAGGAGCCGTAAAACGGGTGTTCGGTTACGGGCATCAATTCAACATGCGTAAAACCCATTTGGACGACATATTCGGCCAGCGGGTGGGCCAGCTCTCGATACGTCATCGAGCGGTTGCCTTCCTCGGGCACGCGCCGCCAGGACCCGAGATGCAGTTCATAGATCGACATCGGCGCATCAAGCGCATTGGCGCGCGCGCGCGAAGCCATCCACTGTGCGTCGCCCCACTCATAATCCAAGTTCCACACCCGCGAGCCTGTGGCCGGCGGTGTCTCGGAATAGGTCGCAAACGGGTCCGCCTTGACATGTTCGCTACCGTCATACTGCGAAACGATGTGAAACTTGTAGGCAAACCCGTGGCGCACGCCGGCAACAAATCCTTCCCAGATACCGGAACTGTCGTACCGCGGATGAAGCCGGTCGAGCTTCGCGCTCCAGTGGTTCCACTCACCCATGACGCTGACCTCGCGTGCGTTAGGGGCCCAGACGGCAAAGTGCACGCCATCGACGCCGTCGCGCTGGCCCAACTGCGCACCTAAACGTTCGAACAAGCGGCCATGGGAGCCTTCACGAAAAAGATAAACGTCGTGATCGGTGATAGGAGTAGTCACAGTAGCAGTCGTTTCGCGTTAGAAAGGCAACTGGGCGTTAGGCGCGATCGCGTGGATGGCGCGCCCAAACTCATTTTGTATGCGCACGAGCGCGCTGGGGTTGTCCGCCTCAAAGCGCAGCACCACCACAGGCGTGGTGTTTGATGGCCGCGCCAGAGCAAATCCGTCTTCGTATTCGACGCGCAGACCGTCGATCGTGATGAACTCACGAGCACCGGGAAAATGCTCGTGCGCACTCATCGCGTGCTGAGCTAATGAGCGCAAACGCTCGACCAAGCGCTGATTCTCACCTTCGGCAGTATGCAAGTGCAACTCGGGGGTGGCACTAGCGTCGGGCAAGGACTCGAGCTCCGAGGATGGATCGGCGCTTCGACTAAGGATCTCCAGCAGGCGCGCGCCCGCGTACATCCCGTCGTCAAACCCGTACCAGCGGTCATTAAAGAAGAAATGCCCGCTCATTTCTCCCGCGAAAGCCGCACCCGTCTCACGCAGGCGCGCTTTGATCAGCGAATGACCCGTGCGCCACATTGTCGGCCTTCCCCCATGGCGGCGCACCCAAGGGGCAACATGGCGCGAACATTTCACGTCAAAGACGATTTCTGAACCCGGGAGGGCGGCTAGTACGTCCCTGGCGAAAAGCATGATCTGCCGGTCTGGGTAGATGATCTTGCCGTTTCGCGTCACAACCCCCAGGCGATCGCCATCACCGTCGAATGCCAGTCCCAACTCAGCACCCTTGGCGTGCACCGCCGCGATCAGATCCTGGAGGTTCTCGGGATGTGCGGGATCCGGGTGATGATTGGGGAAGCGGCCGTCCACTTCGCAAAAGACCTCGGTGACCTCGCAACCCAACGCCCCGTAGAGTCGCCCCGCTGTGGCCCCAGCCACGCCGTTGCCGCAATCAATTGCGATGTGCATTGGACGCGCCAATCGCACCTCGCCGACGATACGGTCGATGTAGGCTTGATTTATGTCAAAGGTGCGCAGGGCCCCCGGTGACCTCGCTGTCGTTACCTGGCCCGCTTGGATCCGCCGGTACATTGCCTGCAGCGCCTCGCCGTACAGCGCCTCATCGGCCAGCACGAGCTTCATGCCATTGTATTCGGGGGGATTATGGCTACCGGTTATTGCAACGCCAGAGCCAGTCCTGAGATAATGGGTCGCGAAATACAGCATTGGCGTCGCGACCTGTCCGACGTCAACCACGTCAATGCCGGTGCTGCGGATCCCTTCGACCAGCGCGTCGCGCAGCCACGGCCCAGAGAGCCGGCCATCGCGGCCAACGGCGATTTCCCGCACCGCGCGCTCGCGCGCCATCGATCCCAAAGCGGCGCCAATGCAGCGCGCAGCCTCGAACGTTAGGCTGCGCTCGACAATGCCGCGGATGTCATACGCCTTGAACAGGTTGGCGTCAACATGGCTCGACGTGGATGGCGCCGTCACGACAGTTCCCGCCCCAAAACCGCCCCCTGCTGGCGCGGCGCATTTACATTTAAAATTGGCCCGGCCAAAGAATACACGTTCGCTCTATGCGCCTTGTTGGCCAATATCAACAGCCACGGATTTATGGAATCGAGCCCTAGCGAACTGCCGCAGTGGCAAGCACTCGAAGAGTGGCGCCGCGCGTTTGCTTTACGCACTCTCGCCAACTTGTTCAAGCTCGACCAGGGCCGTCAGCAGCGCTGGAGCTTCTCGGCTGCCTCGATCCAGATTGACGTATCGCGCAACTGGATTGATGAAAACACCTTTGGCGCCCTCATGACGCTGGCGCGCGCGCGCGATCTTGAAAAGATGCGCGACGCTCTGCTTGGCGGAGAGGCTGTCAACACGACGGAGCACCGGCCTGCTTGGCACAGCGCCCTGCGCACGCCCCCCAGCGATCCGTCCGTGGCACGCTCCCTGGAAGAGGAACAGCGGCTCTACCTGGGCTTTGCCGAGGCGCTTCGATATGGGCGGATCCAGGGCTCGACGGGTAAATCCATTGATACCGTGGTATGCATAGGTATTGGCGGCTCGGACTTGGGCCCGCGCCTTGTAACCGAGGCCCTGGGCGCACCTAGCGGCCCGGTACGTGTGCGCTTCGTGAGCAATATCGATCCGGTGGAGTTGACCAACGCCCTGGAGGGCGCCGCGCCCGAATCGACGCTAATCGTGGCCATATCTAAGACTTTCACCACGCTCGAGACGATGGAGAACCTGCGCGTAGCGCGCAACTGGCTCAATGCTCATGCACAACGCCTCGACGCTGCGCACCACATCGTCGCCGTCACTGCGCACCCGGATCGTGCCGCCAAGATCGGGATCCACCCCAAGCGCATCTTCGCTTTCCCAGAATGGGTTGGAGGACGCTACTCGCTGTGGTCGGCCTGCGGTCTGCCGATCGCCATCGCCCACGGCCACGAAGTCTTCCTGCAACTGCGCGCAGGTGCGGCCGAGATGGACGCGCACTTTGCCACAGCACCGCTGGAAACCAACCTGCCCGTCATACTGGGCATGCTTGGGGTCTGGTACGTCAACTTCTGGAACATTCGTGCACGTGCTGTGTTTCCCTATTCGCAGCGACTTCGCGCATTGCCGTCCTATCTGCAGCAGCTCGAGATGGAGAGTCTGGGCAAACGAGTCGACGTCGACGGGCGGCCGGTTATGATTGACACGGGCCCGGTCGTTTGGGGAGAAGTCGGTACGACCGCGCAGCACAGCGTTTTTCAGTTCATGCACCAGGGCACGCACTGGTCGCCGGCAGATTTCGTGGTCATCGCGCAGCATGCGCAAAGCGACGAGCGTCGCTACCGTCTGCTGCACGCGTCGGCGATAGCCCAGGCCGACGCGATGGCATGGGGAGACAGCGTTCTGGGTTCCGAGCGGTCCACTGCGGCACATGCCATAACCCCGGGTGGCAGGCCTAGCAATATCATCAGCTTGGCCCAACTCGATGCGCGTAGCGTCGGGGCCTTACTGGCAATGTATGAGCAGCGCACGTTCGTGCAGAGCGTGATCTGGAACGTTAACGCCTTTGACCAATGGGGCGTGGAAGTCGGCAAGAAACTTTTGCAGCAGCGCCTCGACCGTGAAGCGTTGTAGCAGTTTCTGAGCGCAGACCGAGGAAGCAGCTATGCCACACGGCGGCCGCAGGGCAAAAGTTCGCAAGGCAATTTTTCCGGTTGCCGGATCGGGTACGCGGTTTTTGCCGGCCACCAAGGCGATGCCTAAGGAAATGCTCCCGGTGGTGGACAAACCGCTCATTCAGTATGCGGTGGAAGAAGCCGCGGCAGCGGGAATCGAAATGATGATTTTCGTGACGGGGCGCAACAAACGCGCCATCGAGGATCACTTCGATCGCAGTCCGGAACTCGAAATGCTGCTACAGGCCAACGGCAAGCACCAGTTGCACGACGCTTTGATGTCGGCCACACCGCGTGGCGTGAGCTTTGTTTACGTTCGCCAAGCTGAACCGCTGGGCCTGGGACACGCAGTGCTGTGCGCCCAGCCGGTGGTCGGGGATGAACCCTTTGCCGTCATTCTTGCCGACGACCTGATCGACGCGCAGCCCGGGGTTACGACGCAGCTTGTGCAAAGCTACGAGCGCCACGGCGCGTCGGTTCTAGCGGTGCAGAATGTGCCGTTGGAGGACACGGTCAAATACGGCATCGTTGCCACAGAACCCATCGCCCCAGTCGGCGCGCACGAAGAAGAGCGTGTGACCGGCATCGTAGAAAAACCTCGTCCGGACCGCGCACCGTCGACCTTGGCGGTGGTCGGGCGCTACGTGCTGCGGCCCGAGGTATTCGATGAGCTCGCGCACACGCAGCGCGGAAGTGGCAATGAGATCCAGCTAACTGACGCCATCGCACGGCGCGTACCGCGTGGTGAGGTCATGGTGCGCCGCTTTCAGGGAACGCGGTTTGACTGCGGATCCAAGACCGGTTTTTTGGCGGCTAATCTTGCGCTAGGTCGACGTCAAGGCTTGATAGACTAATCGGCCATTTGCAACTTTTCCCAATGGCCCACCCCGTTATTACAAAAGCGGACCGTGCTGCGCAGTTAGGGCAGCAGCCCGTATGCATCTGGCTCACCGGGATTCCCGCCGCCGGCAAATCGACTATCGCTAGGGAGCTAGAGCGACGCTTGCTCGCGGGTGGTCGCCACGCCTACGTGCTCGATGGCGATATTCTGCGCTCCGGACTGAACCGGGACTTGGGTTTTTCCCAGGCCGAACGTGCAGAAAACGTCCGCCGCAACGCAGAGGTCGCCCGCCTGATGGTCGACGCAGGCCTGATCGTGATCTGCGCCTTCATTAGTCCGTACCGCACCCAACGGCGCTTTGCGCGTTCGCTTTTTGAACCAGGAGAGTTTCTCGAAGTATTTCTTGATGCCCCGGTAGCGGTCTGCGAGGCACGCGATCCCAAGGGGAATTACGCGCGCGCCCGGCGTGGCGAAATACCGAATTTCAC
The DNA here is from genome assembly GCA_964608115.1 of uncultured Burkholderiaceae bacterium. Classification (GTDB taxonomy): domain Bacteria; phylum Pseudomonadota; class Gammaproteobacteria; order Burkholderiales; family Burkholderiaceae_F; genus GJ-E10. Next base: position 8,857 of record CAZSOI010000175.1, read on the forward strand.
GGGCATCGACGGCTCCTACGAGCCTCCCGAGGCCGCGGAACTACACTTGGACACGGAGCACTTTTCCATCAACGAATGCGTTGTGCAAATACTTCAGAGCACCGCAAAGCCGTGCGCCTAGCTCACGTATTGACGCTCTCTTGCCTGGCCCGTCGACACAAGAACTAACGACGCTTGCTTTATGGCCGCAGATTTGTGCTCAGCGCCCCCGCGAATTCGACGGTCGGATTGCCACCACGCAAGCCCGACGTGCGCACGCGGTCAACACTGCACGTTGGTTCGACCGGCTTACACAGGCGCGTGCAACCGATGTCGGCGATCGTAGCCCAAGGCCGGCGCGCGCCGGCCGACCGGAGAGCGGGCAATCCGGCCCGCAAAAAGTCCGGCCCGAACGACGTCTGCAGCCGATAAAAAGCCGTTA
>CAZSOI010000176.1:0-1958 GCA_964608115.1 uncultured Burkholderiaceae bacterium
CTCTCTGCCTCATGTGCGATCCATTCGTATGCCCGGCTTCAAATGCCGAGGGCGTCCCTCACTCCCCCGCCACCACCACCCGCTCCAACCGCGGCTTCGAATTATCCCACCGCGTCCGCTCATCGAAAATCGTGATGCGCACCATGTGTCCTCGCGCGGCGCATTTTGGGTGATCGGGGCGTTAACAAGACCTCACTCAGGCAGCGATGGAGTCCCCGTCTCTGTGTGGGCTGCAATGCTTGCAGCGACATCTTGCATGGGTTGCTGACTGACAGTTATAAAACCGGCAGTCGGCCTGTCGAGATCTTGTATTAGCAGAATAACAGCCGTGAAAAGCGCCATGGCCGCGTAAATCGGGGCTCGAGACCGTTGCTCTTCCACGCCTGCAGCATAACCTGCGAAGGCGCTGGCGATTATGGCGACACCGTAGAGCACGATCAGAACGATATTCGGTACGCTGCTTATAAAAGCAGTCAGGCGCTTTTCATGATCGTCGATCATCTCATTAAGTGACTGGATGAAAAGCCCCGTAGGAACCATGCCGTTATTCTTTGCGGCAACCTCCTTCACCTGTAACCAAAGGGCCTCTTGAATGGCATTTGACCGCGCGAGCGCGGCTTTCAATTCGAGCGGCGAGGGAATCCTCTGAGTGACATCGAGGCGAAGTTGCACATATTCACGGAGCAGCTTCAGACATTCCTGGTTGTGCGGGGCAGGCAGAAGGCGGGCACGGAGCGCTGTGGTGCCGATGGCATTGGCTTCATTCAAAACGCTCTCGCGTCGCGCCTCAAAGCGCGACAAGGCCACTGCAAAAGTGAAAGCGATTATCAGCGCCAGCAATCCTAGAATTGAGCCTTCCAGCGTTAAGACGCTGCCACGGCCCTGTGATCGGGCACGCACGCCAAACCAGCGCCCAATCTCGATTGCTCCAGCAAAAACAAAAATACTTACGACAAGTATGTGAAGTAATGAATAATCGGCGAAACGCATCTCGGAGCCCCTTCGGTTGAGAGTTTTTGACGCGTGTCGCCCCGTCTTTCAAGAGCTTTTCGCCTTGCGGATCATGGAACTGGGAGATGACGGAGCGTCAGAAGCCCCGTAGCAGCCTGGCTGCCTTACGATCCGCTCGCCGGAGGATCGAGCGCGCACGGCATGGTTTTCGCATCCAAGCGACCGTGATGGAGAAATCAAAAGCTCAACCACAAGTACGCCAAACCGAGGCCACATTCTACAATACGGGTGGCTTTGCCACTTTAGACATGCGCTCGCTCCGCATATTAAACGCGAAAATCCAACAGTGCTCCCGCCCGAAACATAAGCGAAGTGCAAATGGCCTCTGACAATCTTTCCATAATCGAGATATGCAGACGGGAGTTAGAACGGCTGCGTAAGCTCGCCGCCGAATACCCCGGCGTATTTTTGCCGGTGCCGGAGCGAGTTCAAATCTGCCGCGACCGAGCCGAAACAACCCGGATCTTAGCCGAAAGGGCCAAAGACCCTCGCGCTAAGCACCTCCTCCTTGAGATCGCGGATGCCTATGATCGGTTTCCTGGTGTGTCATCTCGGGGTCACACTTGATCATGCCATTTCATGTAGTGGCGCACCCTGCGCCGCTGCTCCTCATGTGTATGGCCGTCACCAGGCGCGGGCAGGGCGCAGTCAAAAGTGCGCTTAACATCGCCTCGCAATATCCCTCGCAGCGCATCTCTTGACGGCGCCTCTTCCGCCCGCGCAATCATCAGGCCGCACATGAGCAACTCCACTCCCCAACTCTGTACGAACCGCCAGCTGGATCAAAGGCAGTAGCTCGTCAGGATAGCTACAACACGATCAGCGAACGTAATAAGCTCTCAATTTTGGGAACATTGTCGACCGATGCGGCGTTTGTATACGCAAAGGACATGGCCATGAGTGCCAGCACGGAGCCATTCAGCATAGCCTCCTTTCAGGACGGCTCG
>CAZSOI010000177.1:0-3237 GCA_964608115.1 uncultured Burkholderiaceae bacterium
AAAAGCCCGCATGGGGCCCGCCAAATCCCATTGGCACTCCAAATCGCTGTGCGCTACCCACGGCGATATCGGCTCCCCAGCGACCCGGCGGCTCCAGTATCGTCAAAGCCAGCAGATCCGCAGCCACAGCGACCAGCGCACCGGCAGCGTGTAAGCGCTCGACGATTGGCGCGTGAGCGCGAATTTCACCAGTTGAAGCCGGGTACTGCAGCAAAGCGCCAAAGCACTCGCTACCGGCCTGGTCAAGGTCACCCACCACGATTTCCAACCCCAAGGGTTCGGCGTGCGTGCGCACGACGTTAATCGTCTGCGGATGACAGTCGCGCGACACCAAAAAGCGATTCGACGTGCTGCGCGCCGAGCGCCGCGCAAGCATCATTGCCTCAGCGGCCGCCGTGGCTTCGTCTAGCAAGGAGGCATTGGCAATCGGCATCGCTGTCAAATCGCCGATCATGGTTTGAAAATTCAGTATCGCCTCCAGGCGTCCCTGCGATATTTCCGCCTGGTAGGGCGTGTAGGCCGTGTACCACGCTGGGTTTTCGAAAACGTTGCGCGCAATCACGGCCGGCATGATAGTTCCGTAGTACCCCGTGCCGATCACGCTGCGCAGTACCTGGTTGGATTGCGCGAGCGCGGCGATTTGCTGCAAGGCTCGCACCTCGGTAACCGGCGGGCCCAAGCGCAGCGGCGTGGTGCAACGGATTGAATCGGGAACTATGCTGCAAACGAATTCCTCCATGCTTGCATGCCCGAGCTCCGCCAGCATGGCGTCAATTTCTTCCGGACTCGGACCAATATGCCTTGCTTGAAATTCCGCAGCGTTTTCGAGCTCTTGTAGCAGCATGACTACGCGTCCCTTATCCGCATCCATTATTTCTCCGAGTCAAGTTGTGCCTGGTAGCTGGCAGCATCGAGCAAGCGCCCGACATCGCCAATGTTCTGCGGCTGCATCCGAAACAGCCATGCGCCAAAGGCATCGCGGTTAACCTTTTCGGGCGCGTCCTTGACCGCATCATTGATCGCGGTCACGGTGCCGTTGACCGGCGCGTAGACGTCGGAGGCGGCTTTCACCGACTCCACCACCGCGATCACCTCACCAGCCGCGAACGTCTTGCCCACGGATGGAAGATCGATGAACACGAGGTCCCCGAGGGCGTCTTGCGCAAAATCGGTAATGCCCACCAACACGCTGCCGTCAGGTTGGGTTCGCAACCACTCATGCGATTCGGTGTACCGCAGCTCCGGCGGATTGCTCATCGTATTCTCCTAGCCAATAGTTTGCTTCGATTCCTACGCACCTGCTCATGCAAGCACTCTGCCATAGCGCACAAAAGGTGGACGGCAGACCACGGCTCGTGCTGGCCCTGAGCGCAGCGACACGGACACCTCGTCCTTCGGTGCAACGACCGCCGGCACTCGTGCCAGGGCGATAGAACATCCCACCGTGGGCCCAAACGTTCCGCTGGTGATCTCCCCCCGCCCCTGCGCGGTGGCCACTGCTTGATGGGAACGCAACACTCCACGATCGAGCAGCTTCAGGCCCAGGAGCTGGCGCAAATACGGATCGGCGCGCTGGCGCTCAAGCACCGAACGACCAATGAATTCGCGCGCAGTGCGCAGATCCACGGTCCAGGCTAATCCCGACTCAAGCGGCGTTACGCTCTCGTCCATCTCGGCGCCATACAGGTTCATTCCGGCCTCCAGGCGTAGCGTGTCGCGCGCTCCAAGACCGCAAGCACCGACATCCGCATTTGCCAAGGCCTGCCAGAGCTCAACTGCTTGCGCAGCCGGCAATGCAATTTCAACGCCATCCTCGCCTGTGTAACCCGTGCGTGCGATGAACCATTGATCAAGCACCGCGGCGCAAAACACACCCAGCGCCTCCACGATCGGTCCTAATCGAGGCATGGCGTGGAGCAACCGTGCACGGGCGTTTGGCCCCTGTACGGCGATCAAGCCCAAATCGGAACGCTCGCGAAATTCGCAAGCAAAGCTGCGCTCCTGCTGTACCTGCCGCATCCAGGCCAGGTCGCGATCGGCCGTTCCGGCATTGACCACCAGGCGATAAGCGGCCGCGGGCTGGTCCACTCGGTAAACGATCAGATCGTCCAGGACTCCGCCATCTTGCCGCAGCATGCAGCTGTACAAGGCCTTGCCGGGCACAAGACGGCCGACATCGTTTGCCAGAAGCAACTGCAGTGCGTGCAACGCCGCGGCGCCGCCCACATCGATGACGCGCATGTGCGAAACGTCGAACATGCCGCAGTCGGCTCGCACGACCAAGTGCTCTTCGATCTGGGATCCGTAGTGCAGCGGCATTTCCCAGCCGCCGAAATCGACCATCTTCGCGCCGGCAGTGCGGTGCATATCGAACAGGACGGTGCGCTTGAGCATCTGGCAGATCCGGAGCGAGGTCGGCGCACCGAGGTTTCGATGCGCACCCCTCTGTCCTTTTGCCTGAGAGTTCCGGGATCGGCACGCTGCGAACGCTGCTCGATCCCTTGCCCCTTCGGCGTCGAACGCTAGGTCCGATCTCTCCAGAGACGCCCGCGCGACGCAGTTCCTTGACCTGAGCGATTACGGGTGTTGCGCCTTCGGCGGTCAGCAACGCTCATCGGGCCTTGGCCCTCGGAAGCGCCCTGACGCTCTCCCACGTCGCGGTCACGAGCGTGGGCACAGCATACACGAATCCGCGCCGTCGCCCGCCGTATTGAATTTATTATCACGTGCGCGGTAAGGTGACTCCGGTCTGGCCCTGGTACTTGCCTCCACGGTCCCGATAGGAGGTTTCGCAGACCTCGTCGGCTTCGATGAAGATCACCTGTGCGCAGCCCTCGTCGGCATAGATTTTTGCCGGCAGCGGTGTCGTGTTGGAAAACTCCAGCGTGACGTGCCCTTCCCACTCGGGCTCAAGCGGCGTGACGTTGACAATGATTCCGCATCTGGCATAGGTGCTCTTGCCCAGGCACACCGTTAGGACGTTGCGCGGAATGCGAAAGTATTCGACGGTGCGCGCCAGGGCAAAGGAGTTGGGCGGAATGATGCAGACCTTTCCCCGAAAATCAACAAACGAGTTTGGGTCAAACGCCTTCGGATCGACGATCGTGCTGTTGATGTTGGTAAAAATCTTGAATTCGGCCGCGCACCGGATGTCATAACCGTAACTAGATGTTCCATACGACACTATGCGCTCGCCCTGAACGCTTCGCACCTGCCCGGGCTCGAAGGGCTCGATCA
>CAZSOI010000178.1:0-23346 GCA_964608115.1 uncultured Burkholderiaceae bacterium
CGACTTCGTTCGATGCGGCGCTCTGAAATCCAAGGAGTTGTTTTCAAAGCACCGACGGTGTTCGAGCGCCTAGCGAAAGCGATTGCTTCAAGACAAAATTGGGAGTTCATGCGACAGGTCCGTGAACCACAAACGACGCAAGAGAATGTGCAAATGCGCGCAGTACCAATGCTTTTATCGGATCGGCCTATTTCTGTGTCACTGCACTATCCAACTATGACCCACCCCTTTTGATCGGCAGGCTGAGTAAACACGAGCGCCGCTACCCAGAATCTTTATCCGCTCGGTGAGTTTCTCCGGACTTGGAGGTGGTTGTGCACCCCGCGCGTCTTTGTTAGAAGATCGCAAGTACGATTCACGTTGAGAGATCACCAGTAATCGAACCTTAGGCATTGCGGTTGGCAGGAGCGCTTTACCCAATAATGAACCGCCTTTAGCAAGAGCGCGACACGAAATCTCGTCTGAAAGCCCCATAGAGCGCGATTCCCTGACATACTAATCGTCACCGCGGATCGCCAACGAGACCATGAACCAGACGCCATTCAGTGACGATGAAGGGCGCACCGTTATACCGGTCGACGACCGCACTGGCGCAGATGATTCGACACGGATCGCGCCGATCAGACAAACCGGCAATTGCCTGGCCGTTGGTGCCCGTCTTGGGGAATTCGAAATATCCCGGATCATCGGAATCGGTGGATTCGGGATCGTCTACCTTGCGCTCGACCATTCGCTGCGACGCAACGTCGCCATCAAGGAATACATGCCTGCGTCCCTCGCGGTACGAACCGACGCCGGCACGGTGGTGGTGAAATCGGATCGAGAAGCGGAAACCTTCCGCGTCGGCCTGAGGAGTTTTGTCAACGAGGCGCATCTGCTCGCTCAGTACGACCACCCTTCGCTGTTGAAGGTGTATCGCTTCTGGGAGGCAAACGGAACCGCTTATATGGTGATGCCGTACTACGAGGGCATCACGTTGAAACAGGCGATCAAGAACCTGCAAGGTTCCGCCCCGGATGAGCAATGGCTAAAGCAGCTGCTGCGCCCGCTGGCCGACGCGCTTGCCTTGATTCACCGGGGTTCGTGCTTTCACCGCGACATCTCACCTGACAACCTTCTTATCCTTACAAACGGCCGTCCCTTACTGCTGGATTTTGGAGCGGCTCGCAGGGTAATCGGTGACATGACACACGCGCTTACCGTAATCCTGAAGCCCGGATATGCGCCGATCGAGCAGTACGCGGAGACGCCAAACCTAAAGCAAGGCGCTTGGACGGATATCTACGCATTGGCTGCCGTAGTTTACTTCGCCATCAGCGGTCAGGCGCCTATACCGTCAGTGGCACGAATGATGACGGACCCGTTAGTGCCGCTTGCCAAACTCGCGGCAGGCCGCTACAGCGCAGCGTTCCTTCGAGGTATTGATAAAGCGATGTCGGTCCGCCCTGAGCAGCGACCACAAAGCGTCGCCGAATTGTGCGATCTGCTGGAACTTGGCGATGTCCGGCAACGGGCTAGGAGTCCGTCGCCGATTAAAGCCTTGATGGCCAAAGAATCGGACCCAATTCGGTACCGCCGCAAATCCGCCGTGCGCTTTGTTACTGGCGCTACAGTACTTCTCGCAGTCGCTGGCGCTTCCACTTATTTCACGCTTTCGCAGCTACGGCCAAGCTCGGTATCCGAAGCACCACTGCCGACACCCGTCACCGTGCCTCCCCCGAGCGCGCCGGCTGGCATCAAGGACGGGCAATCGGGTGAGGTAAAGAATGTCCAGGCGCTACCTACTGCGCCAGCGACTTCCGGGAATGCCACCGTGACTTCAATCCCTCCAGAGCCAGGCATACCACCTGAAGCCAAACCGGTGCAATCCGACGTTAAGAAGGACATAGCAGCGCTTCCGTCCCCATCCGCGGCTGCGCATTTCACTGCCCCAGCGCGCACCGATGCACCTGCGACACAAAAATCGATCACAATGTCGGAACGCTGTACCGACATCCTTCAGCGAGCCTCTCTAGGAGAACCGCTGACTCTCGAAGAACAGACCGCGTTAAAAGGGGAGTGCAAATAAAATGGAAAAACCAGCGACAAAGATTTCATGGTCCGTGTCGGTGATTGCATCGCTTGTAATCTTTGGGTGCGCCGCGCCACCTACAACGAGTGAGACTGGGGATCTGCCTTTCGATCAGGCAGTGGTTGTGGCCACCGACGGACTCATTGTGCAGGCCGACAAGCTGCCAAGTTTTCTGGCAGACGTTGAGGCAAAAATTGCCAAGCGCGAAGTACTCGTAGACCCGATGCTCGATGCAAGCAGCGGTCAGCAAACCGCACTGACCCAGCGGCTTGAGCAGGGCGTTGTTGCTCGTCTGCACGCGACTCACCCGCAGTTCGAGATCCTGGAATTCGAGACGGGCAATCTGACCAAGGCGACCCACCTGATCACCGGAACAACAACTCGCGTCCAAGGCGACAAGGGTGGGCGCGCGATCCGCATCGATCTTGCGCTCATTGACCTGAAGACCCGTAACGTGGTCGCTCAGGCTTCGGCTCGCGCGCGAGACGAAGGTCTCGATACAAGTCCGACAGCCTACTACAGTGACAGCCCGGTACTGGTTAAGGACAACGTAGTCGACGGATACATCCGTACGAGCACGACGCATCCGGGAAGCCTCGCGGACGGCGTCTACCTGGATCGCATTGGCACCGCCACTTTAATCAGTGATGCTGCCCGCGCATATAACGCTGGGCAGTACGAGAAGTCCCTTGGTTTTTACCAGCAGGCGGCGGGCGCCGCGGGCGGAGAGCAGTTACGTGTGCTCAACGGCATCTATCTGGCTGAATGGAAGCTGGGCCGGACGTCCGATGCCGAACGGGCCTTCGGCAAAGTGGTGTCCTTCGGTATCTCTAACAACAATTTGGGCGTGAAATTTTTGTTTAATCCTGGCACGACGGATTTTTGGTCAGACCAGAAGGTAAGCGGTCCCTATCCCATGTGGCTGCGTCAGATTGCCCGACAAGCCGCGGCGGCCAAGACCTGCATAAACGTTGTTGGACATACCAGCCATACCGGTTCCGCAACACTAAACGACCGTCTTTCGGAGCAGCGCGCAGCCTACATTAAGCAGCGCTTGGATGCCGAAACGCCCGAGCTTTCCTCGCGCAGCGGCGCGAGCGGAATGGGATTTCGCGAAAACATCGTCGGCACCGGTACGGACGACGCGCGAGATGCTCTTGATCGAAGGGTGGAATTTAAAATCGTCAGCTGCCGCTAAGTTTTACCAAGCGCCAAGAAGCATCCGCGAGCCGCGTCGCCTTCCAACTTGCTGGCACGCGACCGACCCGCGTCTAGAGTTGCCGATCGGGAAGTTTCGCGCTCGCTCACAACAGTAACGAGTGCGCAAGACACACACGAAACGGATGTTGCTGCCGCGTGCCTTTTTGCTCTGAAATCTTTTTCTGATTTCTGTGAAAGGCTGCCGCTTTGCGCGCTGGCGGTTACGCTCGATCACCCCCACCACCGAGCCCCCATCGCGCAGCTTTGTGTCAGCAAGCACCGCGCCTTGAGTCAAGTGGCGGCGCAGCACGGCCTCTTGACTTTGTCTGGCTTTAAGAAAAGCCTGAGGAAAGTCAGAAATTACTACTAGTGTTCCTTCTTTGCTAAGAACCCCGAAACGTCCCGCAGAAATTGATATAGATCGCCGCCGTCCACTGACTCGGCGATGCTCTCCGGCAGGCCATTGAATACTTGCGAAAGCTCATTTGCCGCGCTTTGCGTTGCTTGCTCGAGCTCGATGTCCATTTCGATCTTCGTAGGTTGTCTAGGGCGTCAAACGTATCGACCTGCGACGTCCGCGCCAATACACCAAGCGGCTTACCATATCCGGGGCTAGTGACCGACGCGTGAACGCTTTGCAATCATTTCTTCATGTGAAATTCGTTACTTTGGCCAATCGTTTGCCGCCGGCATGATCCGGCGGCTGCCGCGCCAACTTTGTCAGGGCTCTCAGCGGCGCTTTGGTCGCTTGGTTTCGCGATGCAAAAGCATGTGCTGCGCTGCAAGAAAAAGGATCACGTTTGGGCCCGCAAATTGCCAAGCTCCACGTTAGGCCTAGCGCCTTGCGACGACCTGCGAACGGCTGCAATGAACGATACGGTTGATCCGCATACTCGTCACCGTCAATTTGCACCAGCAGGGCAAACTGAGAAATCGGCAGTGGTCGACTGATGAACTTACGCGTCGAATTTTCTTAAGCAATTAAATGGCGATCCAAGGCGCTTGCGCCTTTTCCAGGACGTTTGCGTCCTAGAAGCTGCTGAGACTGTAAGACGTAACGGATTGCCCTTTCGTGGGGGGCGCTCCCCGAGGACCAATATCGCCCCGCCCTAGTCTTTAGCGTCGTTCAGACTAAGGCCTATTGTCTTGCGAAAGCGCGAACGCTTTTCTTCACCGCGGAGGTCGTAAGCAAGGCGGGGGCAAGCGATTTTTGCGCGCGAAAAAACTCGCCATCGGCTGTCCCGCCCACTTCGTCGCGAAAGCAGCAAACGCGATTTCGACCTTCGAATTTGGCGCGATACAGTGCCTGATCTGCCTGATTTAGCAGTTCGGCAGCGGAGGCCGCGTTATACCCCTGTAATCCACAAGAGGCGCCAATGCTGACCGTCACGCGGCTATCGCCGCCTGAGTTTGGGTGCGCGATGTCCATCGACCGCACGCGCTTACACAGCTGCTCACCACACTTGCGTGCGCCATGCATGTCGGTGTTTGGCAACAACACGACCAACTCCTCCCCTCCATAGCGGGCTACGAAGTCTCCTGGGCGGTGGACCATTGTTGCCACGGCTTGCGCGATGCTCTGCAAGCAACGATCGCCTGCCGGATGCCCGTACGTGTCGTTGAAATGCTTAAAGTGATCGACGTCAATCATCAACAGCGAAAGCGGCAAAGTATCGCGCCGCGCCCGCCGCCATTCGGCTGCCAAGCGCTCGTCGAACGATGTTCGGTTTGCTATGCCCAGTAAAGCGTCGGTGTTCGCAATGTCCTTAAGCCGGTGATTGGCCGCTGTCAGCGCGCGGTTCGCCCGCTCCAATTTTTGCGTGCGCGCACGGATCTGGTTTTCCAAATCCCCGTCCTGGTGGCTGAGCCGCTGATTAGCTTCCGTCAACGCGACATTGACCCGTTCGAGCTCCTCTGTACGCTCGCAAACGCGTTGCTCCAGTGCGAGGTTGCGCCGCGAAACCGCTTCGAACAATTGTCGCAACGCACCTAGCGTGGCATCGGCCTTGGAGGGCTCAGCAGTCGAAGCTAGGTCGTAGGATCGCTCGGCAGATTCTCCCCGTCGCAACAACCTGATTTGCAGCGCCATCGACATATCCATCGAAAGGGTATGTTGCACGAACCAGGGAACGACAACGTCAAGGAGCGCTTCGGCTGGATTTGACATGCCGGCGCGGGCGCGCCACAGCGAGGCGATCAGTTCGATCAAATGCACGTGCGCCTGCCGATGGATTTCGCAATGGCGGCCGTCTATACCGGCATTGAGCATCAGCCGCTCTTCGTCGGAAAAATGGGACGCCGCGTGATCAAGCAATCGCTCGTAGGCGTAGGTTACTGCCAAGTCGTCACTTCGTGGGTTGGCAGCGAGGGCTACGCCTAGCCGGTTTATCAGCACAACCAGTCGCCGATGCTGCCGATCGACGAATCCGAGCCCTGTGACGAAATCGTTAGTCCAAGTGATAATGCTCATACAACCCCCGTATCACGCTGTTCCGGCTTCTTGGGAATGTTTCCCTGTTTGCCTCGAGTGCAGGCCGAAATCAGTTCATGCCAAGTTTATTGCGTCGCAAGCAATCGCTCATTGGCATCGTTTGACGACAAACAAATATCGATCCGATGAAAAGCCCGCCTTAATCCGTTCAAATTGGGCTTTTCCGAATCGGCCGCTTGCTTTCGTACGCGTCGCCTCAACGGCAAACTAGCCGGAGGATCTGAGTCCAAAAGGAATTTCTTCTGTCCGGTCAGCACGCCAGGAGAATGTCGGGGGTGTTTACGGCCTTTGTAATCGAAGGCGACCACGACTAATTCCGTTCGCTGTCTGCCCCACCCTGTATCTGTTCGTTATGTGGGCTGGGCAAACGGCAGGGCATCGCCGTGAAGGCAACTGCAGGCTTCGTTCCCCCGCGAAGCGGGCAGCCAGTTTCCGCGCTGGCCAGCGGACCGCCAAGCGCGTGGGCCGCTTCCTGCAACGTCGGGAGCTGCTAAAGCAGGATCTCGAGAGCGCAAGTCTTGCCGGCGGCGGGGCGGACGAGAACCTTGGTGGGTATGTTGTTCCCGTCATCTCCAAAAAAAAGACCCTAAACCTGCCTATTCCTCGGCTATGGCACGGTGATCTCTGTACGACGATCAACAACTCGAATCGCGCCGCACGGCGGCGCCGATCGACAATTCGCGTTGCTCCATGCAGCAGCTCGCGAACCCTAGTGGCCACCAGAGCGAGAACTCAGATGCTTGACACAATCTTCAAGAATGGCAGTGAGCGCAAGCACGCGCAGGACGACCTGCGGACATTGATCGAACAGGCCCGCGAGGAGCGGGCCCAGCTCGCCGCGATGCTGCACCAGATCAACGGCGCGTCGCCGACGCTGGCGCGCACTAGCGGCACCCTAGATGACTTGCGCATCAAAGCCGACGAGGTCACACGCCGTTGTGACAAGTTAAGCAAGTTGGTGGGCACGTACGAGGAGTGCACCTACAGCTTCGAGCAGCTCGAGGGGCGCATGAATGGTCTGCTGGTCCAGCTGGCCGAAGCCAGGCGCAGCTCCGAGGCGATGGCGGCACCCGACGGAGGCATGCAGCAAATGCGGCAGGCGACCGAAGAGATGAACGCTCGTTCGCGCGAGGCGCATGCGACGCTGGACGAGCTGCAGCGTGAGGGTGAGAAGCTCGAAGCTCTGCGCGAGCGGCTGCGTCAGGCGACCGCGGAAATGGGACAGTGGGTCGGCGGAGCGGTCGCGCTGAAAGACGAGCTCCAGGACCTGCGCCACGCGGAGGCCGAGCTTCGGATCGAGATGCAGGGAATTCGCAAGAGTGCAGGCGACGCCCGGGGAGACTCCGAAGCGGCGTGCAGCGCCGTGGCCGACGTGCAAACCAAGCTCGAGTCGCTCGCCCAGCTACAAGAGCTCAGCAAGAGCACCGAGCAACGGCTCGCCGCGCTAAACGCGCTGGCCGAGCACGTCGCACATAAGGGCAAGGCGCTGGAGGCGCAGAAGCTCGCGGTCGAGCGCGCCGTCGTCGAGGCCACACGGCTCAATGAAATGGTGTGGAACATGGACGCGCAGATCGCCAAGCTCACGGCGGGCAACGATCAGATTCAGCGCACCGAGGAGACCGTGGCGCGGATGGAGCAGCTGGCCAAAACCACCGTCGACCAGCTCGCTGCCGCCACCGGGGCACGCGACGATTATATGCGCGAGTCGCAGCGGCTCGAGGCCCAAAGCCGGTCGCTGTCGGAGGCCATGAAAGCAACCCTCGAGCGACTGTCGTTCGAGAAAAAGGAGGTCGACGCGTTCGACGAGCGGCTCAAGGCGCTCGCCAAGGCGGTGGGCGAGACCGAAGGGCGGGTGCAAGATGTGCTCACCAGAGACAAGGACCTCGGGGCCATGCAACGCGAGGTCGATGCACTTGCCAAGGCGTTGACGACGCTGACCGCAGACGCCGACGAGCTCGCGCGCAAGCAGAGCCAAACTGAGTCCCTGGCAGGCCAACTCGCGCAGGTCGACGCACTCAGTAAGCGCACCGCGGCCCAGCACGAAAAGCTGCTGCAATCGCAGGGGGAGCTCGAAGCCATGCGCGGCGAGCTGGCCGAGTTCCACCGAGCGCATGCCGAGGCTGCGCAGCTGCGCGACAAGCTGGCGCTGGACCGCGCAGCGCTCGACACGTTCGCTGAGCGCACGACGGCGATGTTGAGCCGCGCGCCTGAGCTGCAGGCGCGACTGGACGAGGTGCTGGGTAAGATGGCGCTGGTCGACAAAGGCAGCGAGTCGGCCGCACGGTTGGGTGAAATGACCACCGAGCTAGACACGCAAGTGAACCGAGTGGGCGCGCGGCTGCAGTTCGTCGAGAAACTCGAGGCGCGTGTCAACGGCCTGCACGCGATCACCTCTGACATCGAGCAAAAGCTTACCGCACAGCTGGCGCGTCGGGCCGAAATGGAAAGCCTGCAGAACCTTTGCGACACGCTGGTTGCGCAAGTCGCTGAGGCGCAGCAAAAGCTCGACGGCGTGGCAGCGCTGCAAGGGCGCGTGCTGCCGCTGGCGTCACAGGTTGCGACCCTGCAGCAAACGCTCGAACGGGCTCAGCAGCTGGTCGATGCAATCCGGATCGACGAAGCGGTTGTGCACGAGCAGCAAGGGCGACTGGCCGGCTTCGTTGAGCAGGGCAAGGCCTTGGCCGCGGAAACCGCCGAGCGGCTCAGCCAGGTGCGCAGCGTCAGCGTCGAGCTCGCCCGTGCCTCCTCTCTGAAAGAAAATTTGCTCTCCGAGCTCGCGCGCGTGCAGACCGTTCAACTCGATGCGGTGTCGCAAACCGAGGTGGCCGAGGAGCAGATTCAGCGCGCCGAGACCTTGGCCAAGCAGCTTGAACAGCGCGTCGCGCAGCTCACGCACAGCGGCGAGAACGTCGCCGCACTCGAGGGACGGCTCGGCGAACTCGACCACAGTGCCGAAGTAATCGAGCGCAAGATCCAGTCGCTGGCCGATCAAGATGCGATGGTGCAGGCCGTGAAAGCCGAGGTCGACAACATTCGCCAGATCAGCGGTCGCAGCAGGGCCGACCTGCAATACGTTAGTGAGCACCGAGGCGAGGTGACCGAGCTGCGCGCCAAGGTTGAAGATCTGATCAACCGTATTAACGACACCGACGGCAAGATCGTGCAGATCGAATCGCGCCGCAAGGTGGTCGAGGAGGTGCAGTCGCGCGCCGAGGACATCACGCATATGCTTGCCGACATCCACGTTAACCTGGAGATGCTCAGCGGGCAGCGCGCGGTGATCGATGAAGTGGGCGAGAAGCTCGCGCGGCTGGAGTTTACGGTGCAGGAAGCCCAGAACACTTTGCGCGCGCTGCAGCGCGAGCGCGAAGTGGCCGAGCGCATCGAGCAAGGCATCAAGGCGCTGCGCGCACGCAGCGGCACGAGCCAGGCAAGGTAGCGTTTGCACGGTGGCCCAGATGGGCAGCGCACAGGTACAAACCTAATCGACGGTGTCGCGGTGTCATGACGAACCTAGTCTTGCACAGCTGTAAGAGACGAATTTCCCTCGCCCAGTTCAAAGTTCAGCCTTTTGTTCGGCGCCCGCTCAAGCGACATCAGTTTCTCTTTGCGCCGATTCGAATTGCCGCGCGCATCTAAGGTGTTACCGAGCGATGCAATAAGCGTCCGAGTATTGGCGTTGTGATAACGCGATGACCAAATGGCGCCTCAGGCGACGAAGCGGTGGTTGCTGGACCGACGTCTGCCGCACGTTTGGACCGGTCATTTCGCAATTGTTTCTTCGAGCTTATGGACGGCCGCCGATGACCGAATCGGAGCGAAAGTTCGCGAAAATTGTTTGATATAAGAGTCTTGACCCAATCCGCAGACCCTAGAACCAATGATCGCCGCTAAGGGAAGGGATAGAAGACCCCCGAAAATGCCCCCGATCGGAGTTTTCACACCGCCGCGACCCACAGTGTTCAATGCGCTCCTCGAGTAGCGGCCGCAGCGATCCCCAAAACAGCGGAACGAGGCGCGAAGAAAAATTTTCGCAGCCTCGTGTATCGTCCACTCGAGCAACAATCCAACCAGGAAGGCACTGCGCCTTGCGGACGGGTTTCTTTGCCAACCGCCTTACTCTAGGAGGCCATGTTGATGGGCAAGTTCAAAGGCACACTCAAAGCCATCCTGCTCCTGCAGGCCCTTGTCACCGCCGCGTGGGCGCAGCAATACCACGGCGAGTACGGCGTGTTCGAAGGATTCGCTGGCGGCCAGGCGACCGTGCGCACGGCCACGCAGGAGGCACACTTTCTGATCGACCAATACACACGCTTTGGCAACGGGAGCCCCTCGCCCGGCGACTGGGTTCACGTCGAGGTCGATCCCTACGGCCGTGCGGTCGACTTTCTAATTGAGGAGCATCCGGCGCGCCGCGCGGCCACGGTCGATCACCTCGAGGGACCGATGGTCGTGGTGCGTACGAACTACGGCGTGGAGATGTGGAACGACGTGGTGACGACCTGGCACCTCGGCGTTGCCCCTGGCGGGCTTCTGCCCGGGGACTCGATCGACGCCGCAGTGTTTCGCAACCGCAATCTCGCTTATGTGCGCCTCGACAGTCGCTCCGCCGCGCCGCCCCCGCCACCGGACATGAATATGCCGCCGAACGGCGGCGACAACGTTCAGGCCATGGTGGCACCGCCCCCCCTGCCCGCCTACGATGTGCCGCCCTGCCCGGAGCCCGACTACATTTGGACGCCAGGCTACTGGCACTGGGCCCCGGCGGGCTACTATTGGGTCCCCGGCGTGTGGGTCGCGCCGCCGGCACCTGGGCTGCTCTGGACCCCAGGCTTCTGGGCCTTTGTGGGTGGCGCCTACCTCTTCCACGCCGGCTACTGGGGTGCGCATGTGGGCTTCTACGGTGGCGTGGTCTATGGAGCAGGCTATTACGGGGAGGGTTTCGTCGGCGCGCGCTGGGAAGGCGGCCACGTCGTCTACAACACGGCCGCCGTGCAGGTCAACACGACCGTTGTGCACAACACCTATGTGAATAACACGGTCGTCATTAACAATCAGACGACCACGATCAACAACATCACGAACAACATCAACAAAACGCAGAACGTGAGTTTTAGCGGCCCCGGCGGGGCGCGTGCGACACCCACGCCGGCAGAGCAAAAATGGGCCAACGAAGCGCATGTCAAGCCTACGCCGATGCAGATGCAGCACGTCCAGGCGGCGCAGTCCAACCCGCAGCTGCAGCAATCGTTTAATCACGGTCGGCCGGCGGCTGCCATGCTCTCAGCGCCGCGTATCCAATCGATGGCGGCACTTCCTCCCGGCGCCTCGCCGGCAGGCGGCGCGCCGCGCGCCACGACGCCGTCGCAGAACATCGAGCGCCCGGGCGGCGTCGGCACGCCACGTCCCCCGGCTCAACCGCAAAACCTACAACAACAACGGATGCCGACGCGACCGGAAACGACACGTCCGGCACAGCCGCAAACGGCGGCCGAATCCCAAAACCGCAAGACTGCGGAGCCTCATCCGCAGGCTAAGCCGCACCCAGCGCCTCCCGTCAAGGAGGAAAAACGCGCCGAAGGCAAAGAGCGTGAAGAACGACGCTGACGCGGTGCCTGCAATGCGTGCTGAAGAGAACTTGAATGTTCTTTCATCCATCCCATGGCCCAATCGCCGGAGACGTCGACCATGCCCGGGAGTCTTGAAGGAAACTCAAGTGGGCGCACTAGCGGGTGTGAGCAGCGCAAACCGCTGCGCAGGCTGCGCCGTGTGCCGAGAGTCAGACGCTGCCACTTTCAAGGTGCGCTGTCGTCCCCAAGCAGTCCATGCGAACTTGCGCAATCCGACGCGCCTTTTGAGACCATCCAGACGCTGCGCCCGTTCTTTGTTACCGTCGAGCAGATCTCGCAGCCGTAGCAAAGCGCAAATAACATAGCTGGTGCGGATCAGCGCTACGCAATCGACGAGCGCATGATGACTGTCTACACTGTCAGCGTTATTGTCCAACTCAGCCGGACACTAGCAAAGCGATGGGAGGACGCTTCGCTACCGAGCTGCGCAACTGGGACATTCGTGTATCTGCCTCGACGGAAAAAGGAGCAGCACCATGCGGGTTGGTGAGATTTGCACGCGGGATGTGGTTTTCTGCGAGCGCGAAGCCACTGTGGCACAAATCGCCCGGCTAATGCGCGAGCGCCATGTCGGCGATCTTATCGTCGGGCAGCAGCAGGAGGACAAACTGCTGCCGGTGGGAATCGTCACGGACAGAGATCTGGTCGTTCGCGTTCTGGCCGGCGAAGGCGGACCGACTGGGACGACGGCGGCCGAGCTGATGAGTAGTCCGCTGATTCATGCTCATGAAGATGAGCTTGTATTCGAGGCAATTGACCGGATGCAGGCCAACGCAATACGGCGATTGCCCGTCTTGGATTCCAGCGGGCTTTTGGTCGGGATGTTGACGCTCGACGATGTCGTTGAATTTCTCGCCGAGGAACTAACACAGATCGCGCGCGTAGCCCCTCGCCAGATTAAATCCAAACGCTCGGCCTGAGCGACAAAGTTCTGCCCGACTCGATCGACCAGGGTTTCACGGTCGCTGCTTGCCGACGTCCCGACAGTCGGTGATCCCTATTACCAGTGGCTGCTTTCAACAAGAGCACGGTCGTATCATGATTTATGGCCGTTTTAATGGCGCAGCGTCGAACGCTCCGAAATCGTGTTGAGCGCAAGGACTAACTCAATGAATTCCTTTCGCGACAGCGCGAGCGCGCTTCGGACTTTTCGCCTTCAATTGGCCGCGATTTTCCTGGCCGTGTCAGCGTTACCGGCGGCGGCTGCCGTGCTAGCCGGCAGTGTTCTTTCCGAAGGTCAGCCGATCGCCGGCACCATGATCACCGCGTCCGATCCGAGCGGCAAGCGACGAGAAACCGTGTACTGCGACGCAAGTGGCCGCTACAAGCTGTGGCTCTCCTTTGTTGGCAAAGTTTCTGTGCGCACGCGGGCCTTGTACTACCGCGATATGCTGCAGGTCGTGGAAATGGCGAGCGACAGTACGCGGACTCTGAATTTCGCGCTTACCCGACAAAACGGCGCCGCAGAACTCTCCGATAGTCTGCCCGCATCGGCGCATCTTTCCACGCTATCTTGGAGCAACCGGGATTCACGAGCGGCTTTTGTCAGTCAGTGCAATTACTGTCACCAAATAGGCAACGCCCTCACGCGCACGCCGCGAGATGTCGACGCGTGGCGGACGATCGTGCGTCGTATGGAGGGGTACCTGGCCATGCTCAATCGGCGCGAGTTCGAAGATATCAGTCGAACGCTAGCGCAGGGATTTGATGGGAAAACCCCCGCGGTAATCGAGCGACACCCCTATCACTCCGATCTTGCGCATGCGAAGTTGAAGGAGTGGTTCGTCGGTGATGGCATGTCGTTCATCCACGATGCCGAAGTCGGTGCCGACGGGAAGCTGTATGGAGTCGATCAGGGACACGATGTAATCTGGCGCCTTGACCGCCAAACAGGTCAAATCGATCGCATTTCGCTACCCGATATTGATCTTCCGGAAGGCGGGGTCTTTTCCGCGATGCAATTGCCCATTGGCATATATACCGGAAAACATGGACCGCACAGCTTGGCACAGGCAAAAGATGGGCGGTTCTGGATCACTAACTCGCTGTCGTCCACGCTTGCTTCGTTTAACCCCGAATCCGGCGAGGTTCGCCTCTACGACGTCGGACGAACGCATCTTTATCCGCACACTGTGCGCATCGACCGCGAAGGCGTAGTGTGGTTCACGATCGCCGCGTCCAACGAGGTCGCGCGGTTCGATCCCTCCACGGAAAAATTCACCGTCATTACCTTACCGCACGACGGTTTTTGGCGCGCGGTCTCCGATTACGCATTTCCGTATGTCTTAAAGCTTGCGTCCTGGTTTCCGAAAATGAATTTTCCTTTGATGGTTTCCCACCACAAGTGGACCGGAGAAGGCCGCGATGCGTTCAATGTGCCGTACGGCATCGACGTTAACCCTGTGGATGGTTCCATCTGGTACGCCAAGCTCAATGCGAACAAGATCGGTCGGATCGATCCACACAATTTCGACATCATCGAATACGACACGCCGCTACGTGGCCCGAGGCGCATGCGTTTTGATGCACAAGGAACACTGTGGATACCGGCATTCGATGAGGGCGCTTTGATGCGATTTGATCCGCGGACAGAGCAATTCGAAACCTTTCGGCTTCCTTTACTTGCGCCAAACGAATACGAGGTCCCTTACGCAGTAAACATTCATCCAAAATCCGGTGACGTGTGGGTCACGTCGAACATGTCGGACCGGATCTTTCGCTTCGTGCCGGCAACCGGGGAGTTTATAAGTTATCCGATGCCAACACGGGTTACCTGGTTGCGTGACCTCGTGTTTTCTCGCGATGGCGGCATCTGCTCGGTCTCCTCCAATTTACCCGCGTATGCAATTGAGGGCGGACTTGCCTCGTTTCTTTGCTTGTATCCAGACGGCAGCCCGGGCGAGACCCACTAGGGGCGATTCGCTTCTGAAGCCCGATGTCTTGCGCTTCGACCGTGATTGGCTGGAGCTTAGCGCCGTCGCTCGGATGAAGACGCATCGGAACCAACCGGTTTGCGACAAAACAGGCGAAGTCATCGAGTACCCAAGGTCCCGCGTGGTGTGTTTTAGCCTTGCGCCGTCACTGCAGCGCAGTTGCCGTCTTGCGACCGGTCGTCCTCGTTAGGCGTCGTGCTGCAATGGGAACGGACCGACCTGCATGCCGCGCAACGTCAGCTCAGGATTTCAAGACCACCGTCTTGGCGTTCTGGGCCCCTGCTTGCCGCTTTCTGGCCTTCGACCGCAGGCGAGAGCAAGTTTTTCTCGCCCACGAACTTGCCTGCCATTACTCTTCCTCAAGCATGCTGCGCAGCATCCAGGCAGTTTTTTCATGGATATCGAGGCGTTGCGTCAGTAAGTCAGCCGTTGGCTGGTCGTCTGCCTTTTCCGCAATCGGGAAGAGCTCTCGGGCCGTGCGGGCGACGGTTTCGTGACCCGTAACGAGGGTACGCACCATGTCCATCGCCTTGGGCGGATTTTCGGGTGCGTCCGGCATCGACGCCAGTGACCCGAACTGCGCGTAGCTGCCCGGCGCCCAATGTCCGAGCGCACGGATCCGTTCCGCAATTGGGTCGACTGCATTCCATAGTTCTGTGTACTGCGTCATGAACATCGCATGCAGCGTGTTAAACATCGGGCCCGTGACGTTCCAGTGAAAGTTGTGTGTCGTAAGGTACAGCGTGTACGTATCCGCGAGCAACTTTGAAAGACCTTTTACGATCTGTGCGCGGTCCTGGTCGCTGATCCCGATATCGAGTTGCTGCCCGCCGGCCCCTGTCCTTTTCGTGCTTTTTGCCATGATGTTCTTTTCCTTCCGAATGAAAAAATTTTCCTCTGAATAGGAACGATAGACCCGGACACTCCAAGCTACCAGAATCCGATCACGCCGCGATAGCTTGCTTTTGGACGGGTAACGGCTGGCGGATGAGGTATTCGAAGGCGCTCAAGGCGGCCTTCGCACCCTCGCCCATGGCGATGACAATCTGTTTAAAGGGTGTAGTCGTCGCGTCTCCGGCCGCAAAAACGCCCGGCGCCGAGGTGCAGCCGTGCGCATCTACCTCGATTTCGCCACGTGAGGACAGTGCGACCGTTCCCTTGAGCCACTCCGAGTTGGGCAATAGTCCAATCTGCACAAAGATCCCGTCCAGATCAAGGCGATGGCTCGCGCCGGTCGACCGCTCGGTGTACGCAAGACCCGTTACTTTTTGACCGTCTCCGAGCACCTGCGTCGTCTGAGCATTAACGATCACTCGTACGTTGGGCAGGCTACGCAACTTGCGCTGCAAAACTACGTCAGCGCGCAGTTTGCCGTCGAACTCGATGAGCGTGACCTGGGTCACGATTCCAGCTAAGTCGATCGCCGCCTCGACACCGGAATTGCCACCGCCGATCACTGCGACGCGCTTGTCTTTGAAGAGCGGACCGTCGCAGTGCGGACAGTACGTCACCCCTCTGTTGCGGTACTCACGCTCGCCGGGCACGTTCATGTTGCGCCAGCGCGCACCCGTAGACAATACGACCGTTCGAGACTTTAGCGTCGCACCGCCAGCGAGGCGAACCTTGATCAGGCCACCGGGCTCCGTGGCCGGTATTATCCCTTCGGCGCGCTGCTGGTTCATTACGTCCACGTCATACTCGCGAACGTGCTGCTCAAGTGCGGAGGCAAGCCTCGGACCCTCCGTGTGCGGCACGGAGATGAGGTTTTCGATGGCCATCGTGTCTAAGACCTGCCCGCCGAAGCGCTCAGCGACGACGCCCGTACAAATACCCTTGCGTGCCGCATACACCGCGGCCGCCGCGCCAGCAGGGCCACCGCCCACGACCAGCACATCAAAGACCGGCTTGGCGCTCATTTCTAGCGCCGTACGCTCGGCCGATCGGCTATCGAGTTTCGCGACGATCTGCTCGAGACTTATGCGGCCCTGAACGAAGAGCTTGCCGTTGAGAAAAACGCTCGGCACCGCCATTACTTGACGGACAGCGATCTCGCTCTGGAACAAGGAGCCGTCTATCGCCATATGCCGAATGTTCGAATTAAGCACGCTCATTACGTTCAGCGCCTGGACGGTATCGGGGCAGCTGTGGCAAGACAGCGACATGAAAGTCTCAAAGAAAAAGTCGCCCTTTAAGTCTTGCACTTGCTTGAGCAGTTTCGGATCGACCTTCGGCGGATAACCGCCAACCTGAAGCAACGCCAGGACCAGGGAGGTGAATTCGTGTCCGAGCGGAATGCCCGCAAAGCTCACCTGCACATCGCTGCCCACGCGCCGAATCGCAAATGAGGGTCGGCGCGCTTCCTTGCCGGAGGTGTCTAGAGTCACCCGATCGCTTAGCGCGGCGATATCTTGCAGTAAAGCAAGGAGCTCGCTTGATGTCGGGCTTTCGTCAAGTGTGGCCACAAGCACAATCGGCCGCACGATTTTTTCGAGGTGCATCTTTAACTGCGCTTTGAGCTCATCGTCTAGCATTGCAAACTCCGTATTCGTTTTCCCTCGGGCATTGCGTGCCCCTGCTGCCTGGTGCGGGTCACGGTAAATTTTGGGTTAAGGCTCTGGCGCGATGCCAGAGCCTTGGCCTGGCACGCGTCTAGATCTTGCCCACGAGATCAAGCGAGGGCTTTATCGTGCGTTGGCCTTCCTTCCACCTTGCGGGGCACACTTCCCCAGGGTGTGAGGCTACGTACTGGGCGGCCTTGACCTTGCGAAGCAGCTCAGAAGCGTCGCGGCCGATGCCGTTGTCATGGATCTCGCACAGCTTGATCTGGCCTTCGGGGTTGATGACGAAGGTGCCCCGCAGCGCCAGGCCTTCCTCCTCGATCATGACGCCAAAGTTGCGCGTGATCGTGCCTGTCGGGTCGCCGACCATGAAGTACTCGACTTTGCGGATGGCATCGGAGGTGTCGTGCCATGCCTTATGCGCGAAGTGCGTGTCGGTCGAGATGGAATAAACCTCGACTCCAAGTTTGCGAAACTCCGCGTACTTATCGGCAAGGTCCTCGAGTTCCGTGGGGCAGACGAACGTGAAGTCCGCGGGATAAAAGCACACGACAGACCATTTGCCCTTGAGATCGGCGTCTGTAACGGTAACGAACTTGCCATTACGGTAGGCGTTGGCCTTAAACGGCTTAATGGTGGTGTTGATAAGCGACATCTAGTTGCTCCTAGGGTGGTTGAAATCGTTGCCGAAGCGAACTATGTGGTCTGCTGCATTATTAATCCAATGCATAATATTTGTTATAATAATCGATATTTTCGATATGCCAGGAGCCCATCGCCATGCGTGCGCTGCCTTCGCTTCGCCAACTACGCTATCTGATTGTGCTTTCCGAGACGCGCAACTTCACCCGCGCCGCCGAGGCCTGTTTCGTTACCCAGTCAACCTTAAGTGCGGGCCTCAAGGAGCTCGAATCCACGCTGGGTGTGCAACTTGTCGAGCGTGACCGCCAGTCCGTGCGCATGACGCCGGTCGGTGGCGACATTGTCGAGCGAGCTCGCGGCTTAGTGGCAGCGGCCGAGGATCTTGTCGAAGCGGCAGCTGCCGGGGCCAAACCGATGACCGGACTCCTTCGCCTGGGAGCCATCCCAACAATCGCTCCGTTTTTGCTGCCCTCGCTGCTGCCGATTGTGCGTGAGCGCCACTCAGCACTGCGAGTTGCGCTGCGGGAGGATCTGACCGCCAAGTTGCTCCTGCGCCTGCAGGATGGCGAACTGGACTTCGCCTTGATAGCCTTGCCCTTTGAGACGGAAGGATTGCTCGTACGGCCTCTTTTTGATGACGAACTTTGGCTTGTCGCCCCGCAGGGGGATCCACAGCTTGCGGCTAAAAAAATCAGCATCTCGCCGCGCATGGCCGAGCGACTGCTGATACTCGAGGAGGGACATTGTCTTCGCGAACACACACTGCAGGCCTGCGGGCGCGCGCAGATCGCCAGCGCTGAGGGGCTTGAGGCGACCAGCCTTCTAACGCTCGTACAGATGGTCGAATCCGGACTGGGCGTTGCACTCGTGCCGGAAATTGCCATCCAAGCGGGACTACTTGCCTCGACCCAGCTGGTGGCGCGACCCCTGGCCTCCCCGGCTCCCAAACGTACGATTGCCCTGGTTGCACGCCGCTCAACGGCTCGCGCGCTAGAGTTCTCGACAATAGCCGACCTCATAGTTGAAATCCGCAAAACCCATCAGGCGCGGGTTATGAGCACGATAAGAAGGCGCGCAAGCGAGCGCCGCGAGCACGTGTCTTCCCTCGCGTGAGACCATCGCGTTGCGCGCTGCGACCGCTTGCTGTGGCGTTCGCCCGTACTTGCGAGAAGTCAGATGCCACGGTGCCTGCGCCACGACGCAACGCCAAACTGGCATGCTCGGGCTTTGCGTGTAATTGACAAGCAAACGCGAGTTTTTTGATCACGGAGCCGTCGGATCGCTGAGCCAAGAACTATGGGCAAGGACCGCAGCCAGACCCGCTGTCTGCTGGGCATTTTTTTGACGATTCGATCAATTCCAAACAAAGACAAACCGCTTTTGTCCCGACCGCGCAACTTTGCCGCTGATGCTGCATCCCTTGCGGCCCAAAAAGCACAGGGCGAGACAAACGGCTCGCCGCTTCTCGGCAATTGCGACCTTCAAAGCATTCGCGCGCACTTTTCTCCGTCAAAGCGCAGGCGAGACGGCGCGGCCCGATCGGGGATCTTGCGGCGGTTGCCGGTGGTTAGACGATTCAAAGACAGGAGAACAAAATTGCCTTTTCGAAATCAAATTTGCTCAAAGTGAGTCAGCGTTGGGGCGCGCTGTTTGTCGCGATCAAGGGCCGAAGCTGCGGCGCGAGGGCGCGCAGCAGCGATACAGCCAAGGCGCTCGAAAAGCGGTATTGATCCGACTGTGGTCCGGAAACATAGGCGGTAACCGTTCCGTAAAAGCGATCCCCGAGAAAAAAAACAAAAGTCGCGGTCCGATTGACGGCGCGAGACTCTACGAGCTGATGACCGTTTGCGAAAGTATCAAAGCGGTTATCCCCCGTGCCAGTCTTGCCGCCGATCGCCATGGGTTTTCCGTCAGGCGCAACAAAGGCGCCGTGAACCATGATCCCCGTTCCCTCGGCAACGACGCTTTTGAGCGCCTTCTTCAGCGCGGCCGCTACGTCGCTTGATAGGACTCGCTGCGGCAAAGCGCTTCGGTACGCCATTTGTGTCGCGTAGGGCGTTTGCGGTGCCAAGGTAACTCGCTCCAGGTCCGTCGTCGGCTGCCAAACACCGTCGTTCAAAATGATCCCCATGAGCGTCGTCAGAGCATCCGCTCGGTCACCCGAGCTTCCGATTGTTGTTGCCAGCGACGGCACCAGGTGATTAAACGGATAGCCTTGCCCCGTCCAATCCACCAACAGCTGGTCAAACGCGTCTTGCTCGAGCACGGTATCGATGCGGGTGTCTTGCAGTTGACGGTCTTTGGATCCGAATAACCATGCGTAGGCCTGCTGTCGAGCCTGCCCGCTTTCAGCGATCTCTTGTGACGCATTCGCATCCGGATGCTCTTCTCGAAACGCAACCAACCACAACTCCAGTGGATGCACACCCGCCAGATAGGCCCTGTCGCTCAACGAGAATTTTTCCGGCGCGTACCGCGCGTACAGTTCGTCGAGCTCTTTCGCAGATGCGCCGCTCGGCAGATAACGCGCGACAAATCGTCGCATCGCCTGTCTCGAAGCGTAGGGACGCACCGAGCGAAACACGATTGCAAGCGCGCGCGGCGCCCGCCCGGCCTTTTGCGCGAGGTGATCGAGCGCTCGCTCTGGCGATAATCCTAAGTATTCTTCTTCGAAGCGACGCAGGTACACACCCCCTTCGCGGTCGGCAAATCGGCCTAAATATTTCGCGCGAACGCTGTCCTCCCCCGCTACGGCATCTACGTCGGTCGCGCGGATTTGGGACTCATAGTGTTGTATGACATCACGCAGCAGGCGAACGAATGCGAGGTTGATGGAATTCGCGAACGCCTTCTTGACGCTTGGATTTTCGGAATCTTCCGAGGATTCGAAATTATGAAAAACGTGTAGCCCGCCACCCGTAAAGAAGGCCTCGTCCGGGCTCGCCAAGTAGCGGCGACGCATTGCAGCATCAAGCGTCGAGGCCAACCGCGAATCCGCCTGCCCCGCATCGGCCAGGTAAGTGGCAACCCAGCGGCGCAGCGGGTCATCGCTTCTGGACGCAATCTTTTGCAGCGCTGGACGCTGCAATCCGCCGAGTTCCCGATGCAACTGTTCGATGATGCCCAGATATGTAGCAAGCGTGCGCAGCTTTGCCGTGGAACCGAGCATCAGTTTGGCGCCCGAGTTCACGTCGAAGGGCTGATCAAGACTGTCAAGTCGGACGCGAACAAGATTGCGGTCTTGCCGACGCTCACACAATACAAAGCTCCAAGCGACATTGGCCGGGTCCGCATCACCGAGCAAGTGTTCGCCGACAAGACCCAAGGCTCGAACGGACCGCGGATTCTTCAGCTGCTCAAACACCGCCGCAACGCGGCGTTGGCTTGCGGCATCGATCGTTGCCTCGGCCAGAACATCGAGTCGGTCCAGCGTGTACAAGCTCGGAATATCTAGAGTGCTTAAGAGTTCTCTGCGTATTGCGTCCGCGGCCTTGTGCTCGACGAAAGGCCCTTGTGAGCTCACCGGCGGCTGAGCAGGGAACTCGAGCTTCATCGCGATTGCTTGGTCACGCAACTGATGGTCGATTACGCCGGCGGCAGACAAGCCGCGCAGATAGGCGTTGGTTCGCCGTTCGAGCTGCTCGCGGCCCTGGCCAAGGTAAAACGACGGACGCCGCTGTGCAACCAGCAAACTTAGCGCCTGCTTGTAGACCAGTGCGCGACAACGCAGGTCGAGGACTTGCACTGCAGCGCCCACAGACAAGCAGCGACGCGCCTGGTCCCAGTCGACTCCATACCAGGCAAACAGCCCGTCGCCCAAGCCGATGACTTCTCCAAACCCGGCCCGGGAGCCCAGTGGCGTTGAATTCAGGTAGCTTGTGAGAAGCTGCTCCTGCGCTGCGCGAGTGTCGGGACCACCGAGATAGGCGCGAGCGGTAGCCGTCGCCATCTGTCGAAACTTTTCCCCCACATTCGCGGTGCGTCCGTCCGGGGAATGTCGGAATTTCTCCAACTGCGTAGCCAGCGTACTTGCGCCTCCTTGTCGCCAATCGCGGTCGATCGCGCCGCCCAGTTGCCCGACCGCCGCAAGGGCGAATCGACTCCAATCAACAGCCGGGTTTCTGCTCGGATGTGCGGGATCCAGAACTTCGCGATCCTCAATAAAGCGCAGCGTTTGAACTAAAAGAGGGGAAATCTCTTCGAAGTTTCGGAAAACGCGAATGGGATAGGTGGCATCAAGTAAAGCTCTGCCGGACGCGTCCCGCACAATTAGCCCGGCCTGGTCCTTCTCGTGAAAAACGGCGTAGCCCCCAAGATCGAGAAAACGAAGCATCCGCGAGGACATGCGCGCCTGCTCCTCGAGCACGAAATTTCGATCGTTCAGTCGCTCAATCATGGCCGGTATCTGCGCATAGCCCAGACGCTCGTCATACGGCCCATGTGTCGGAAACCGAATGAAACCGCTCGGCCCCGGGCCGCTTTGGAAATTCACACCTGCATCCAATCGGGGTACGACTTGTGCCTCAACCCAAGATCGATCCAGCTCGAACCAACCTAGGCCTACGAACAGCCCGCCAAGAAGCATCGCGCTTCGCCAGCTGCGCTTTCGCGCAGAGGCCGCGAATTCGAGCTTTCGGAAACCGTTCCAGACGTGCGCAAGAAATCGCGGATGAACGCGCCAAAACTCCGCGCGCTCAAGTAGCGCAAGCCGTGGCCGAAGGCTTGCGGTGCGCACCGCACTTGCGGTCCCCGCGAACGAGGAAACAGGAAGAGATCGTGAAATCTTGCGGCAAAGTACAGCCGCACTCCCAATCGGGAGGCGAGGCGCAACCCATACAAGTTTCTCGAACACTTCGTACCCGGCGATCTAAGACGCACACGCCCGCATGCGTGCCCGACCCGCCCCGGCCTGAATATCGAACGAGAGATCCTCAACCCGACACGAAACCGCGAGCCGCAAGAACGGCCAAGTCAATCTTAGATCGAGCCCACCGAGATACGTTAGCCAGCAACAAATTTAAAAACCCGAATGTCAGAGAGGTCATTACTGCGGCATCGCAACAGAATTTGTCGGTGCGCAGATCAGTGACTTTTGCAACCGAGCGCAAGCGGCGGGCCGCTGATTTTGAGGGCCTTCAAGAATTGAGCCCTCCGGCTCGACAGTACCGAGCGTCGTCGCTTACACGGCCTGCCGCTAGCACGCTTGCTTGGCGGCCGCGCACCGGCATGCCGCCCGCATGCGAGCTCTCGAAATTACGCCGACCCAGTCCACGCCTGGCGCGCAGTCCTCCTTCATGCGTTGCGCAAGCCTAGGGGTCTCGGGGCGATTGCCTCCGGGCACCGCGCGGTGCGTCAGTGCAGGCCGTCTCGCATTAGGTCGTATGTCTTAAAACAACGCTCGGTGCCCCACTCGAACCCGTACAGATGACATGCAATTTGCGCCACTTGAACGTCAAAATGGCAGCAAAAAGCGCATTCTTGGTCGCTCGCCGGCGGCAAAGCCCCGGCGCGGACAACGGAGGCCGCGCGCATGGATTGAGTGAGGTCAACACGCCGACTGCGCACAAGCAAATAATTTTCACTTGGAATCAATCTTTTTGCTATCGGGACGCCGCGCGCGCAACTGGGAAGGCGACGGACCCGCGCCCGATGCGCAGGCCGCTTAGCGTCGTCTTGCTACGCGATTTGTTTGCCGTCGGGCGGCGCAAGTGCGGTGCAAGCGCGGACGCGGTGCGAAACTTACGACCTATGCACTCCAGCAATCGAAAATCTCAATCGGCTTTGCAGGCGATCGCTGCTCGTGCTGAACGCTAAAACCTGG
>CAZSOI010000179.1:0-4628 GCA_964608115.1 uncultured Burkholderiaceae bacterium
GGGGGTTCTCGGCCCAATCCTTTTGCAGTCGTTGTGCGTCAAGCTTGCGAGCGGTCATGAGATCTCCAGCAGTTTCGGTCGGCGCCATCGCAAAAAACAAGCCTCGGATCCTAGAACGGTTCGCATTACGCTCAATGGCAGGCGGCGTGCGCTCCGAGACACTGGCCGAAATGCTACGAGAGGAACTGCGACGCAGCACCATCAATCTCTTATATAAGACACTATTTTTTATTGTTATCAATCATAGTATTACTTTTTTTATTCCGTATTACGGAATAAAATTTTCCCGCATGGAATGGTTTTTATTGCTGCGCGGCAAGGTCATTTCGCAACACGAAAAGTAGTTCGCTACGTGAAACTGCGAGTGCGCCATCCCACGCGCAGTGCTACCAGCGTGGCGCTGATCTGCAGCACTGCGATGCAAAGCAGGCCCGAGCGAAACCACCCGTGGTCAAGCAGGCGCCCGACAAACAATGGCGCGATCGCTAATCCGCCGTCGAGACCCGAATACACGAAGCCGTACACGCGTCCAAAGGAATCGACGCCAAAACGCGATGTGGCCGCCTGCCGGACCAGCAGATCGCGGCTCGGGCCCGCTGTGCCAGATCCGCAACCAAGCAAAAAAACCGCAGGCAGCAAAGCTTCCGATGGGACCGCTCCGGTTGCCAGAACGAGTGCAATGGCCGCCGCTAGACACAACGCAAAAGAGACGATCAATTCACTTCGTCGCTGGCGTCCGGCCAAAAATCCTCCAAGCACTGTCCCCACTCCTCCGCCAAGCAGGTACGCGGTCAGGCTCATTGTTCCCAATGCCAAACTAACCGAATACACGTGCGCAAGAATCGCCGGAGCGAAGTTTTGCAAAATCCCGCCGGCACCGACCGACAAGAAGAAAAAAGCAAAGCAAAGCCACACGGTGCCAGATCGCAGAAATTCGAACTGTCCCGTGCGCGCAGCGGGCTCACCAGGTGCCGTCTCGCTCGTTTGGCGTGCGCTCAGATTGCCGGCCAGAGTGCCACGCTGAGTCATCAAGAAGAGCAACATGCCCAACGCGATCGCGGCGGCACCAAATCCGGCGTTGTGCCAGCCCGCGAAGGCTGCGACCGCCCCCATGAACGAAGCGCCGGCCACCCAGCCAAAATTTCCCGATAGCGCGTGCATGGCAAATGCATGGCCCAGGCGTGATGTAGATACCCGACGATTCAGAATCGTGAAATCGGCAGGATGAAACATCGCGTTGCCACTTCCAGCCAATGCAGCGGTCGCGAGTAAGCCTGAATAGGAATGGCTCAGTCCGAGCATCGTTCCCGCGGCCACCAGCAAACCGATTCCGACCAGCAGCACCCGATAAGCCCCGATGCGATCTACAGCGAAACCCGCTAGCGCTTGCCCGCTGCTGCTGATCACGAAGAACACCGTCGCAAGAAAACCCACCTTCGTAAAACTGATGTCGAAATCGCGCATCAACCACGGGTAGATCGGAGGCAGCAACATCTGAAAAAAATGAGAAATCAGATGCGCGAGTCCCACCAGACCGGTGGCCCGTGCGTCGTTGCGCCAGGGACGTGCTACGGTGGAGTCCTGTATGGCATCGTGCATGGTGCGATAATAAGCGCGTTTATCGAGACGACAGGATCCGTTCATGCGCAGATCGCGCTACATCTCCCGTGCGCGTCACCACGCGGACGCCGAAACCCTGGCCAAGCTCGCTCGCCGCATGGCCGAGTCGGGCAGCAGACTGGAGGATCAACTTTGGGAGCGTCGACTCGTCGAACTAATTAATGATCGGCTCGCGCGCGGATTCGAAGAGGCCATTGACGCTGCGCTCGATGAATTATCGGGTAGCAATCCCCGCGCCTACGATGATTTGGCAGACCTTGCCGAATCGTGTGCGGAAAGTAACACGATCGAGATCGATGGACGGCCCCACGACGGCCTGCTTCTTGCCCTACCCATCTTGGCATGGTCCCGCTATAAATTGCCCACGCTGGCTCTGAGCTCGGCGATGGTTGACAACATTGCCGTGCAAGTGGTTGCGCACCTTGCGGCGCGCGGAGCTCGCTGTGCCGTCGCCAATATGTTGTACTCGATTGACCAACTGCCTGAGTCTTTTGGAGAAGTGCGCGACATGGCCGAAGCTCTGTTTGGTTCGGCCGCGCAGGACGGACGCTTGAAAATCGACCCCAAATCGCTGCGCGAACCAATAGCGATGCTGGCCGATTCGCGTTACCTGCTGGCCGCGATCATCGTGCCACAGGGAGCGCCGCTTTATCACTGGCAGCAAACTGGCGTCGACCCCGACGCTAAGGCCGCAGCAGTAGAGGCGTTTCGCGAGCAGTTAACAAACATTCTGACACCGGTCATGACCGGATGCCGTTTTCGTGCACTTGCACCCAACGCGTTTCACGCCGCACTTCGCCTGGGCGATCGCGAGCTGCGTGAGTTTTCCCTCGAGGCGGCCATTTCCTTCCTCAAGCTCTCCTACGAGCTGTCGCCCACGTCATTACAGGCAACCATGGCGGTTTACGAGGAAAAGCGCAATCAACCCACAACCGAAATTCGTATTGGCATATCGCCCATTGCCGACGATGACGTTGTGATCGAAGGAGTGGTTTGGCCCTTGCTCGGAGACGACGAGGAGCGCACGCTTGAGGAGATCGAAACGGCAATCAAACGACTGGGCTTCAACCGTATCGTCGCGCACACCCACCGCTTTCCGCTGGAGTACTGCGACGATTGTGGCGCACCCGTCTTTCCTAACCCGTCGGGTCATTCGGTGCACACCGAGCCGCCCGA
Organism: uncultured Burkholderiaceae bacterium; assembly: GCA_964608115.1. GTDB lineage: Bacteria > Pseudomonadota > Gammaproteobacteria > Burkholderiales > Burkholderiaceae_F > GJ-E10. Next base: position 2,797 of record CAZSOI010000179.1, read on the forward strand.
AGATGGCGCCGAGCAACCGGCCAGTCCGCTGCACTGATATTGCCGGGCTAAAAGATGCACGCCCGAAGGGCGCGCAGGCCTGCCCATTGCGCACCTCAGTGGACGGTGCGCTCGAAAGTAAAGGTCCCGTCTCGAAACTCGACCGGCACAACATCCTTGGGCCCAATTTTGCCTTCGAGCACACGCTTGGCCAGCGGGTTTTCGATTTGCTGCTGTATTGCCCGCTTAAGCGGACGGGCTCCGTACATGGGATCGAATCCCACCTTGGCGATCTCTGCCAGGGCCGCGTCGCTGACCACGAGCTTCATCTCTTGCGCCGCGAACCGTGCTTCGAGGCGCCGCAGTTGGATGCGGGCAATCTCTGCAATTTGCGACCGGTCAAGGGCGTTAAAAACTACGATCTCGTCGATACGGTTAATGAACTCCGGACGAAAATGCGACCGCACTTCCGACATGACCGCCTCGCGAATTAGATCAGGATCTTGGCCGGTCATCCGTTGAATCTCGTGAGAGCCCAGATTCGAGGTCATAACGATAACCGTGTTCTTAAAATCGACCGTCCGTCCCTGGCCATCGGTCATTCGACCGTCGTCGAGAACCTGCAATAGAACGCTAAAAACGTCCGCGTGTGCTTTTTCCACCTCGTCGAGCAAGATCACGCAGTAGGGCTTGCGCCGCACAAGCTCGGTGAGCTGACCGCCCTCCTCGTAGCCGACATAGCCAGGCGGAGCGCCAATTAGGCGTGCCACCGAGTGCTTTTCCATGTACTCCGACATGTCGATTCGGATCAGATGTTCCTCGCTGTCGAACAAAAATTCAGCCAAGGCCTTGCACAGCTCGGTTTTGCCGACCCCCGTGGGGCCAAGAAACAAAAACGAGCCATACGGTCGGTTGGGGTCCGCCAGACCAGCACGTGACCGGCGGATGGCGTCGGAAACCAGACGCACCGCCTCGTCTTGCCCAACCACGCGCTGGCGCAAGCGCTGTTCCATGTCGAGCAGCTTTTCGCGCTCGCCCTGCATCATCTTGGCTACCGGAATACCGGTCGCACGCGATACCAGTTCCGCAATCTCCTCGGCGCCAACTTCTTTGCGCAGCAGCTTGAATTCTCTCTTTGTCCCAGAAGCTTCGGCCGCTTTCAGTTGCCTCTCGAGCTGCGGCAGCTTGCCGTACTGAATTTCGGCCAACTTGTCGAACTGACCGCCGCGCTGCAGATCGGCCATTTTTGCGCGCAAGCGGTCGATCTCGGCCTTGATGCTAGCGGCTCCCTGCACAGCAGCTTTCTCCGACCGCAGCACTTCGTCCAGGTCGGCGTACTCACGCTCCAGGCTGCGAATTTCCTCCTCGATGAGCATCAAGCGCTTGCGCGAAGCTTCATCGTGTTCTTTTTTTACGGCCTCGCGTTCGATCTTCAACTGAATCAACCGCCGATCTAGGCGATCCATCGATTCGGGTTTGGAGTCGATTTCCATCTTGATGCGCGCGGCCGCTTCGTCAATCAGATCAATTGCCTTATCGGGCAAGAATCGATCCGTGATATAGCGATGGGAAAGCTCCGCCGCAGCCACAATCGCCGGGTCGGTAATTTCGACCCCATGGTGCAACTCGTAGCGCTCCTGCAAGCCCCGCAAAATGGCAATGGTCGATTCCACCGAAGGCTCGCCGACAAGAATCTTCTGAAAGCGGCGCTCCAGCGCGGCATCTTTTTCGATGTATTTGCGGTACTCATCAAGGGTCGTTGCGCCAATACAGTGCAGCTCGCCCCGAGCAAGGGCCGGCTTGAGCATGTTGCCTGCATCGATCGCGCCCTCGGCCTTGCCGGCGCCGACCAT
>CAZSOI010000180.1:0-6415 GCA_964608115.1 uncultured Burkholderiaceae bacterium
CACTGCCTCGATCAGCGTGTCGGTCAGTGCCAGCGGCGTTCGCTCACGCAGCCGCTCGACCGACTCGACGACGCCGCTGCGAGGAAAATCCAGACCGATCCATTCGCGCAAGAAGCGCTGCTCACTGCGCGAATACACCGACTCGCACACCAGCGCCTCGGAGGAGCGATCAAAGCGCCAAAAGCCCGCCATGCTCACACGCAAGGCGTCGGCGCTTGAGCGCAACACACCCGAGAGCGACTGCACAAAGTCGGCACGCGACTGGATGGCAAGATGCAGCAACCGATCGCGCAGCTCGAGCTGCCGCGCCTGGCGTGCGTCGGGGCCAGCCTCGGCGATCAGCGTGGAGACGTCTGCCGCCGTCACAACCATGCCGCCGAGCTGCGGATCATCCAGGCAGTTGCGAATGCTCACCCATATCGTATGCAAAACACCATCGGCGCCGCGCGCCCGTGCAAGATAGTTGCGACGCCGATCGCCCTCGGAGGCATCGACCGCGGCACGCAGCGCCCGGGCAAAGCCTGGTCGGTCGTCCTCGATAAACAGTGAAGCCGCGGGCTTGCCGATCGTATCTTTTGGTGCGCGCCCCAGTAGCGCCTGTATAGCCGGTGACTGGTAGGCGACCACGCCAACAGCGTCGGTGAGCATCGCCAAATCCGATACGTGTTCGGCATAACCGCTCAAGCGCTGCTGCAGGTGATCGGCACGCTCACGCAGGCTGATGCGCTGGTCGATTTCGCGAACGCGCACCAGCACGCCATGAACCCGGGGGTAGGCAAGAAAGTTCACCAGCGTCATCGCCAACCGGCGCGGAGCTGTAAAACCCGAAAAAGCGCGCGCTGCGCCAGCAAGCGTCAGGCTGGCGCGCGTGGGCTCACCTGCCAGCCGCTCGAAGGCCTGCAAAAACTCGCGCGCCGTGGACTCATCGACCAGATACTCGAAAGGCACGCCCGCGGCGCCCGCCGCATTAACGCCCAGCAAACTGCGAATGCGCCCGCCGGTAACGAGCACGCGCCGATCGGGTGCAAGCAGCATGGTGCCTTCGGCCGCGCCATCGCCCAACGCCGCCGCCCGCGCCGCCCAAAGCCGCGAGCCGATATCGGCGTCGACTTCGCGCAAGTTGAACACCGCGATCGGGTCTTCTTCGGACCGCAGCACCGAGGCCGCGATGTCGAGCGTCACCCGGCGGCCGCCGGCCAACACGATTCGCGTGCGCTGCTGGAAGCTGCGCCGCTCCAGCAAGCTCCCCCACAGCCGCGTCCAGCGACGAAGCAGCAGCGTGCTGCGAGGCACCGCAATGAGCTCGGATAGATTGCGGCCAACCAGCTCCGAGAGGTCCACCGCGACCAGGCGGGCAAATGCCCGGTTCGCAGCCAACACCTGCGCGGAGGAATTCAGGCACAGACTCGGGGACGGTAGCTGATCGAACGCCTCGTTTTTAAGCGCCGATTCAATTGCTGATTGACGCAGCGGGATGACGGCCGGTCCCAACTTGTCCCCTGTAAATCCGCACGGCATCGAGCCTCGACCGCAAGGGCGGCCAACAAACATCGACGCATGCGCCAATTTTGCCACGGCTGTGCGGCTAGAACGTCGAGCCTCACCGACAATTTTGCAAATCTGTCATGGCTGCAGCAACCACAACGCGGCGCCATTGTGCGCGCCAGAGCAGCGCGTAAGCTTCTCCGGGCTTTGGAGTTGACAGCCGTTAGCGTACGCTCGCGGCCAGGACGAGCAACTAAAAGGCAATTGGCGCGAACATGGACGTGGTCGGTATCTTGCTAGCCGCCGGCAAGGGGGAGCGCTTTGATCCGAGCTCGCAGCGGCTGAAACTGCTGCAGTCCCTCGGGTCCGGTGCGCAGGGCGCCGAAGCAATCGCGGCCTCAGCGGCGCGCAGCCTGCGAGCGGCGGTCGGAACCGTTATCGCGATCGTGCGCGATGAGGCTGGCGCCAACCAGAATCTCTTACGCGCCCTTCTGGTCGAACAGGGCTGCACCGTGCTGCCCTGCGAGCGTGCCTACGAGGGGATCGGCGCATCGATCGCTTGTGCTGTACGAGCAAGCACGCACGCGCGGGGCTGGATCATCGCCCTGGCGGACATGCCGCAGGTGCAGCAACAGACAATCGCTGCAGTGCGCAAGGCGATCATTGAGGGGGCGACGAGCGCTGCGCCGTTTTACCGCGGTCAGCGCGGGCACCCCGTTGGCTTTGGTGCGATCTGTGGCCCGGAGCTCAGCGCCTTACAGGGCGACGTTGGTGCTCGGGAAGTTTTGCAACGTCACCCGCCGGTGCACATCGAGGTCGACGATCCTGGCGTGCTGTGTGATATCGATGAGCCTGCAGACCTCATCAAAGCCGGCACGCAGTGCTTTGGCGGCATTTCGTAAGATTCAAAAATGACGGTTTGTTACGGCATTTTGCCGGCGGATCCCGGCGCGCATATCTTCCAGGTGACGGTTGCAATCGACCGGCCTGACCCGACGGGGCAGCGTTTCTTGCTGCCGGCGTGGATTCCCGGCAGCTACATGATCCGCGACTTTGCCCGCAACATCGTGCGTCTGCGCGCGCTCGATGCCTCCGGGCGGCGCGTGCGCGTGCGAAAGCTTGACAAGCACACCTGGCGCTGCGCCGCGCTCACACCGGGCCAGACGCTCACCCTGGCCTATGAGGTCTATGCCAACGACCTGTCGGTGCGCTCTGCACATTTGGACACGACGCGGGGTTTTTTTAACGGCTCCAGCGTCTTTGTGTTGCCGCTAGGAAAAGAGCGCGAGGCCTGTCGCGTCGATATCTTCGCCCCACGCGAGCGGCGCTATCGCAACTGGCAGGTTGCTACAACGCTCACGCCCGCAAGAGGCACCCAGAGCGGTCGCTTTGGTCGCTACCTTGCGCGCGATTATGACGAACTCATCGATTGTCCCGTGGAGCTCGGAGGCTTTGTCATTGGGCGCTTTGCCGTACAGGAGGTGCAGCACGAAATCAGCGTCACCGGAGAAGTGCCCGGGCTTGATTTGTCCCGTTTGACCAACGATCTGGCTCGCGTGTGCGCGACGCATGCGCGAATGTTTGAACCGCGCACACGTCGTGCGCCATTTGAGCGGTATTTATTTTTGACCATGACCGTCGACGAAGGCTATGGCGGTCTGGAGCATCGGCGCTCGGCCGCTTTGCTGTGTCGGCGCGACGACTTGCCGCATACCGACATGAAGGCGAGCACCGAGGCCTATCGGCGTTTTTTAGGACTTGCCAGTCATGAGTACTTCCACGCATGGAACGTCAAGCGCATCAAACCGGCAGATTTTGCCGCCTACGATCTAGAGCGGGAGAACTACACCGCACTGCTGTGGCTCTTCGAGGGCTTTACGTCGTACTACGACGACTTAGCGCTGCGGCGTGCCGGATTGCTCACGCCAAATCAATATCTGGATACGTTTGCGACGACGCTTACGACGGTCTTGCAACGTAGCGGCCGCCTCAAGCAGAGCCTGGCCGAAAGTTCCTTTGATGCCTGGATTAAGTATTACCGGCAAGACGAAAACGCGCCCAACAGTGTGGTGAGTTATTACCAGAAGGGGGCACTCGTCGCAGCCGCTCTGGACCTGATGATCCGCCATGCAACAGCCGGGCGGCGCTCGCTTGATGATGTCATGCGTCTGCTCTGGCGTCGGTACAAGAGCGCAGGCGCCAACTATGCCGGCGTAAGCGACGAGCAACTGGCGCCAGCGATACAAGAGGCCACCGGCGTGGACTTGAGTCGCACGTTGCGCGCGTGGACACGCCAGACGCAAGAGCCGGACTTTGGGCAACTGCTGCCTGCTTTCGGGGTGCGGGTTGAGCGCGCTCCTGCGCTGGACTCTCCCCACTTTGCCCTGCTGGGTTGCCGGCTGGCAAGCGCAACGGACGCGCGCATCAGCCAGGTCTTTGATGGCAGCCCGGCCCAATCGGCAGGGCTATCGGCCGGCGACCAAGTGGTCGCGCTCAATGGCTTACGTGCCGGGGGCGGGCGCCTGGATGCTTTACTTGCGCGCTACCGTCCAGGTGATCGCGTTCAAATCCTAGTCTTTCGGCGCGACGAACTGCTGCGCTTTGAACTGCGATTGTCGTCGCGGCCGCCGGAAAAATGGAAGCTCAGCATCGACCCAAAAGCTCCCGCGCGCGCTCGCAGGCTACGCACAGGCTGGTTAGGTTCAAATCGCTAGCGGCACCAGTCGATTGGCGCAAGTCCGTAGGACGCCAGATAACGGTTCGCTTGGGAGAAGTGCCCGCAGCCTAAAAAGGGCTGCGGCAGACGGCGCGCCGACAAAGGAGAGGGGTGGCTCGCAGTCAGTACCAGGTGCGGCGCGGACAGCGCGTCGATTTGCTCGCGCTTGCTTTGGGCCTGAGCACCCCAAAGGAGAAAAACCTTCGCCGTGGGCAAGGACGCCACTGCGGCGACAATCGCATCGGTGAGCGGCTCCCATCCGCGCCCTGCATGGCAGCCCGGCTGCCCGGCCTCGACCGTAAGTACGCTGTTGAGCAGCAGCACGCCTTGCCGGCCCCAGCCGAGCAAACTTCCCGAGCGCCGCGGTGCGCAGCCGCAATCGCGCGCGAGCTCAAGAAAAATATTGCGCAGACTCGGCGGCGGGCGCACACCCTCGGGAACGGAAAAGGCAAACCCGTGCGCCTGACCGGGACCGTGATACGGATCCTGACCCAGGATGAGGACGCGAAGGTCTGCCGGCGAGCAAGCCTGCAGGGCCGCCAGCGGATGAGGCGGATAAATCGTGGCGCCGTCGGCAACTCTGCCGTCGATAAATTCCACCAGCGAGCGCGTCGTGTCGGCGGCAAGGGGCACGGCGAGGCTTTGCTGCCATTGCTGCGGCAAAGCGTCAAGGTGCCTGCGAAGCGAACCAGAGAACGCGCCGCCGTTCAAACTCATGCAAACAGGCGTGCCAACTCCACGCCGGGATCTGGCGCACGCATGAACGCTTCGCCCACAAGAAACGCCGCAATTCCGGCAGCCCGCAGTCGCGCGACATCGCCGGGGGCAAGTATGCCGCTTTCGGCAATGACTCTTCGCCCAGCACCGACGAGCGGCAGCAGATCGATCGTTGTTTGCAAGGACACCGAAAAATCCTGCAAATTTCGATTGTTTATGCCAATCAGCGGGGTCGGAAGGGCCAGGGCGCGATCGAGTTCGGCGGAATCGTGGACCTCGACGAGTACCGCCATACCGAGCTCGGCCGCGCATTGGGCAAGCGCATGCATCTGCGCATCTTCCAGCGCTGCCGCAATGAGCAAGATGCAATCGGCACCGGCTGCGCGCGATTCGAAAACCTGGTATTCGTCGATCAGAAAATCCTTGCGCAGCACCGGTAGATCGACCGCTGCGCGCACCTGCTCGAGATAGCGCAAATCGCCCTGGAAGAACTGCATATCGGTGAGCACCGACAAACATGCGGCGCCGTGATGTGCATAACTTCGTGCAATGTCGGGCGGATCAAAAGAGGCTCGCAAGACGCCGCGCGAAGGCGAGGCCTTTTTGATTTCCGCGATGACGCCCGCGCGGCCCGCGGCAATTGCGCGCTCCAGGGCGCCGGCAAAATCGCGCACATCGTCCCTTGCCCGGGCACGAGCGCGTAGCGCCGCCAGCGGCTCGCGCGCGCGCGCCTGGGCGATCTCTTGCGTCTTGACCGCCAGGATCTTTTTAAGGATGTCCGGCAAGGCTCGATTCCCACCCGCGCCTTCAGACCGCCTCGGCGACGCGCCGAGTCGCAGCGACGAACTGCTCGAGCTTGTCTTTGGCGGCGCCACTGGCGATGACGCTTCGAGCCAGGGCAATGCCCTCGGCGATCGACCCTGCACACTCGGCCGCATACAGGGCCACGCCCGCATTCAGACTCACGATTTCGTACGGAGCACCCGGTTTGCCGCTGATCGCCTCCAGCAGCATGGCGCGGGACTCCAGTGCATTGCCCACCCGCAAAGCGCGATGAGAGACCATCGACAGTCCAAAGTCCTCTGGATGAATCTCGTATTCGTGCACTTGCCCATTTTTTAGCTCACCCACCAGGGTCGCGGCGCCCAGAGAAACCTCGTCCATACCATCCTTGCCATGGACCACGAGCACATGGCGACTGCCCAAACGCTGCAGCACCCGCACTTGGATACCCACCAGATCGGGATGAAATACGCCCATGAGCTGATTGGGGGCGGATGCAGGGTTGGTCAGGGGACCCAAAATGTTGAAGATCGTGCGCACGCCCAGCTCCTTGCGAATAGGGGCCGCATGGCGCATGGCAGCGTGGTGGTTGGGCGCAAACATGAAGCCGATGCCAGTCTGCGCCAGGCATGCCGACACTTGATCGGGCGCCAGGTTGATTTCCGCGCCGAGCGCTTCGAGCACATCGGCACTGCCCGAGCTCGAGGAGACGCT
>CAZSOI010000181.1:0-2449 GCA_964608115.1 uncultured Burkholderiaceae bacterium
GATTTGAATCTGCTGCCCGTGCAGCCGCTTTTTTCCGATCGGGTCAATCTGCGGGTCACACGCGCGCAACTAGCCGGGAAGGGACACGTAAAAGCCGACCAGGCCGCCGAGGGAGTCTTGCAGGCAGGCTTTCAGGGCGATGTGACATTGGCCAAGCTCGCGACCCTCGACGCGATCAATGCCAATGATTTTCTCAGCTGGGACGCGCTTTCGCTGCGCGGAGTGCGGGTGCAGCTCTCGCCCCTGGCGGTGCACGTGGACCAGATTGGACTGACGAACTTTTATGCGCGCGTCATCATCGATCCATCCGGTCGGATCAATCTGCAGGACATCGTGCGTGGCAAGGCAGAAGCCAAGCGCAGCCTCACCGAGGTGCCCGCTGGTGCGCCGACCTCGGCCGAGACCACCGGTGCCGCGTCTGCGCAAACGCCGGTTGCCCCTGCGACCGCTGGTGCGAACGCGCCCGCTACTACGAGTGCAGTCTCCGCGGGTCCACCCATTTCGATTGGCAAATTTGTGCTCGAAAAAGGGCACGTGCGTTTTACGGACAATTTCATTCAGCCCAAGTACTCCGCCGACCTTATGGATCTTGGCGGCTCCGTTTCGGGGTTGTCTTCCGATCCACAGTCCTCCGCTGATGTCGATTTGCATGGCAAGGTCAATGACGCGCCGTTACTTATTGGTGGCCGTATCAATCCGCTCGCCCGCGATCTCACACTGGAGGTAAAGGCCAGTGTGCATGATATGGAGTTGGCACCCCTGACAACGTACTCCAACAAGTACGTGGGCTATCGCATCGAGCGCGGCAAGCTCTCTTTTGATGTTGCCTATCATCTAGCCAACCGTCAGTTGCAGGCGGAAAACCGGCTTGTCCTCGATCAGCTGACCTTTGGCGATAAGGTGGAAAGCGCAAGCGCAACGAGCTTGCCGGTATTACTCGCGGTTGCCCTGCTCAAGGACCGAAACGGCGTGATCGACATCGACCTGCCGATCGGCGGCTCTCTGGATGATCCGGAATTTTCCGTCGGCGGCATCATCGTCCGAGTGCTGATCAATTTGATCACCAAGGCAATAACAGCGCCCTTTGCCCTGCTGGGCAAACTCTTTGGCGGCGGCGAAGAGCTCTCATGGCTCGACTTTGCTCCGGGGCAATACGAGGTGACGGACCAGCTAGAGCCCAAGCTCAAATCGCTTTCCACTGCTCTTGCTGAGCGCCCGGGCCTCAAACTTGACATCAGCGGTTCGGTCGATCCCCAGAGCGATCGCGAAGCGTTGCGCGAGGCCCGCGTCGAAAGCAAGTTGCGCGCGATCAAACGCAAGGACCTTGCAGAGCAAGGCAAGGTGGTCACGGCAGCAGAGGTGGTCGTGTCGCCACAAGAAAGGCCCGGGCTATTAAAGCGTCTGTACGATACGGAACTTGAGGCAAAGAGCGGCAAACCAAAGACCGCACCCGCCACACCAGCGGCGTTGCGGGCCGAGGCAGCTGCTGCGGCCAAGAAACCGCAGCCTACCCAAGAGCAGGTGGAGCAGTTCCTGCGCGAGAATCAACAGATCAGCGACGATGATCTGTTGGCTCTGGGTAACCGGAGAGCGCAGGCAGTCAAACAATGGTTGGAGACAATTGGCGCGGTCCCTGAGGACCGTCTGTCTCTCGTTGCCACGAAAATTGCAAGCTCAGGCGAGGAAGCCGCGGCAAGTACTGCCACCGCTCCCGCGACCCCGGCGGCACCAGGTGCCGCAGAGGCTGCTCCTGCTACGACTGCCGCTACGCAAAGCGCAAGCCGCGTCAATTTCGCACTGCACTGAAAAAGTGCTTTTGGCGCCTTTCTGAAGGCGCCGCACCAAAACCCCGGGCTGACGCGAAAAAAGTCGGCCAGAAAAACGTCCTATCTAGAAGGAACGTCGCCCCCTGCGCTTGTTAACGTCGTGCGGAGCTGATTTTTAGGTTGCTCCCAATGTACGAGTCAAGCGACTTTCGCACCGAAGGATCGTCCACCGAGCGGGTGGACGCGCACCGCACTACGGCCCGCCGCGTCCTACGAGAATTGTTTGGTCTGGACGAGCGTGACCTGGGACTTACCGACGCCACGACGCTTTCGGACTTTGCGCAAGTCGTTCTCAATGGCGCGGTAACGGGTCCGTCCGCGCGCGCGTGGGCTATTGGCGTCAAAGAGCAGGTGTACGCCTACTACGGTATCGATTGCGAAGTTGACGAGCCATTTGTCGATATGCTTGTTCGCTTGGAGACCGCCGAGCACGGAGTTCGTTTGACGCATCAGAGGTAAGATCCCTTGCGCTTTGCAGCCCAAAGCGCAAGGGCTTATTTGCAAGCGTGCGGTGATACGCAAACGATTTGAAGCAAAGCCGCCGTTGCACTCGGAGGGTTTGCAGATGATTGCCATCATCTACTGGCTACGAGCCACAGCTTTTTCTGCAACTCCTCGATACC
>CAZSOI010000182.1:0-6868 GCA_964608115.1 uncultured Burkholderiaceae bacterium
ATTCCGTTTTCTCTGGATTGTCGGGCAGCACACCCTCCACCGGCGGGATGTCCACCGGCGAAGGCAGATAATCCACCACCGAATCGAGCAGATTCTGCACGCCCTTGTTCTTGAACGCCGAACCGCACAGCATCGGTGTGATCTCGTGCGTGATCGTTCGCGAGCGCAGTCCGAGCTTGATTTCCTCCTCGGTGAGCTGCCCGCCCTCGAGATACTTGTTCATCAGCTCTTCATTGGCCTCGGCCGCGGCCTCGACCATCTTCTCGCGCCATTCGCTCGCACTGACCTTGAGCTCAGAGGGGACATCGGCGTACCGGAACTTCGTGCCCTGGCTGGCATCATCCCAGTAGATCGCCTTCATCTTGACCAGATCAACGACCCCTTTAAAGCCGTCCTCGGCGCCGATGGGAATCTGAATCGGCACCGGGTTGGCCTTCAGGCGCGCGCGCATTTGGTCGTAAACCTTGAAGAAATTCGCGCCGGTGCGATCCATCTTGTTGACGAACGCCAAGCGCGGAACACGGTACTTGTTGGCCTGCCGCCATACCGTTTCCGACTGCGGTTGCACGCCACCGACAGCGCAGTACACCATGCAGGCGCCGTCGAGCACGCGCATGCTGCGCTCGACCTCGATCGTAAAATCGACGTGACCGGGCGTGTCAATGATATTGACGCGGTGCTCGGGCATAGACAGATCCATGCCCTTCCAAAAGCACGTGGTGGTCGCCGACGTGATGGTGATGCCGCGCTCTTGTTCCTGCTCCATCCAGTCCATCGTTGCCGCACCGTCATGCACCTCGCCAATCTTGTGATTGACCCCGGTGTAGAACAAGATGCGTTCGGTCGTCGTCGTCTTGCCCGCGTCGATGTGCGCAGAAATGCCGATATTGCGATATCGATCGATGGGTGTCTTGCGTGCCATTTTTGCTCACCTAACCTTGCCTGCCCGCTAAAGGCTCCAGCGCCCCGCGGGATCTCGCCAGTTCCGCCACGCGCGAAATGTGCGCGGCAAACGCTTTGACTACTGCTAGAAACGGAAGTGCGCAAAAGCCTTGTTGGCGTCGGCCATGCGGTGCACTTCCTCGCGCTTTTTCATTGCGCCTCCGCGACCCTCGGCCGCCTCGATGAGCTCGCCCGCGAGCCGCAGGGGCATCGACTTTTCGCCACGTTTCTTTGCCGCTTCGCGCAGCCAACGCATCGCCAGCGCCATGCGCCGCACTGGCCGAACCTCCACGGGAACCTGATAGTTGGCCCCGCCAACCCGGCGGCTCTTGACCTCCACCATGGGCTTGACGTTACTGATCGCCGAGGTAAAAACTTCGAGCGGGTTCTTGCCGCTCTTGGACTCGATCTGGGCAAGCGCGCCATAGACGATGCGCTCTGCGACAGCCTTTTTGCCGTCGAGCATGATCACGTTGATAAATTTCGTGACATCGGCATTGGAATACTTCGGGTCCGGGAGAATCTCCCGTTTTGGCACTTCGCGGCGACGTGGCATCTGATAGCTTCCTTCATTTCAGTCGGGTCGCGGCCGGGATCGGCCACCGAGCGGCCCCATACGCCGGGCCGCGACTTACTGCACGGCAATTGCTTGATTTCGCGCCCACAATGACGGGCAGTTGCGCACGCCGCAGGTTTGCGGCCCCCGCGCCAGGCCTAGCTCGCCTTCGGGCGCTTGGCCCCATATTTGGAGCGCGCCTGCTTGCGATCTTTCACGCCCTGCGTGTCCAGCGAACCGCGCACGATGTGATAGCGCACGCCGGGCAAATCCTTGACACGGCCGCCACGGATCAGGACCACCGAGTGCTCCTGCAAGTTGTGGCCTTCGCCGCCGATGTACGAAATAACCTCAAAACCGTTGGTCAGGCGCACTTTTGCGACCTTACGCAGTGCCGAATTGGGCTTTTTCGGGGTTGTCGTGTACACCTTCGTGCAGACGCCGCGCTTTTGCGGACTGCCCCTGAGGGCCGGGCTCTTGCTTTTGGTCGTCGTGCTTACGCGCGACTTGCGTACCAGTTGGTTGACGGTCGGCATCTTTTCGCTTTCAACAGCCCCACAAAACAGCCCGCCTCATGCGCGCGGCACGGCCCGTAGAATTTTTCCGCAATTCCCAATGAGTTCTGTGCCCGCTGACTCGGGCAACGCCCGAGGCGCCTCAGGGCGCCGGCGGCGAAGAACCTCGCAATTACAAGGACCCAGCCTTTCACGGAGCCTGCCATTTTAGCTTGACCTAGCATCGACGGTCAAACCGAGAAGGCCGTTTTTCTAGGCTTGCTCGGGCAGATGCACCAAGTCCCACTCCTTGCGCGGCTCGGTCCGGCCATTGCGTAGTGCGCTTTCACCTCGTTTGACAGCGCAAAAAAGGTCCACCAGAGCATCACCGAGCACCCGGCGCATTGTCCGGTCCCCATCCAGGCTGTCGAGCGCGTTTGCCAGCGTGCGCGGCAGTGGTGCGGCCATTCGTTTGGCCGTCCATCGGCGCTGCATGCCAAGCAGACCAAGCCCGAGCGTTACCGCGACGACGAGGTAGGGGTTGGCGTCGGCCCCTGGCAAACGGTTTTCCACCCGCCGGTTGGCGGGATGAGAAGCCGGAACCCGGAACGCGACCCGGCGATCGTCCATTCCCCAGCTGGCATGCGAGGGAGAAGCGTCGCTGTGCACGATTCGGTCGTAGGAGATGTCGTACGGGGCAAATAGCGCCGTGGCGGCCGCCGCGTGTCGTTGCAAGCCCGCGATGAACTGGCGCAGCTGCGGTCCGTCGCCGTCGCCGTTTGGCGCCAAAAATGCGTTGCGACCGTCTTCTCGCCGCTGCAGGCTAAAGTGCCAGTGCATGCCAGCGCCCGGTTGGTCCAGAAACGGCTTGGCGATGAAGCTGGCAAGAAACCCGTGGCGCACGGCGATTTGGCGGGCCAGGCGCTTGAACCGGAACACCGCGTCGGCCTGCTGCAGCGGCGCCCGTGGCTGGAAATTGACTTCGTATTGCGAGTAGGAGGACTCGTGCGCGTAACCGCTCACGGGGATTGCAATGCGCTCGCAGGACTCAAACAGATCATCGAAGTACGCGGCAAAGTGACCCGCGCGCTCGGCCGAGTCGGCCTCGCAGCCAAATTCCCGAGCCGGTGAGTCAGGGTGCGATTGGGCCGCGACCAAGTCCGCGGGCGCGCCGCCGGGGCGCCGATTGAGCAAGTAAAACTCCAGCTCCGGCGCCACCAGGGCACGCAATCCGGCCTGCTCCACGTTGGCAACGACACGGCGCAAGACCGCGCGCGGCGATATCTCGTTGGCATCGAACTGACGGCCGGTGATTTCCGCGCGCATCCGGCCATAGGGCTCGCACAGCACCGTGGCGGCTCCCGTGCGTCCGATCTGCGCCACCAGGGTGTCCGGATCGGCCCGCAGCTCAACATCTTGGTACGTGCTGGGAAGGATATGGCCGAAGACTCCGGGCGGCGTTTGCGCGGTGATCGTCAATCCAAAGACGACCGACGACAATCGGCAGCCGCCGGCGGCAAGAAATTCGTCTCGGTTAACGGTCCTGCCGCGCGCGTTGGAGGAAAAATCGGCAATACAGCACTCAACGCGGCGCGCATCCAGGAATTGGACTGCGCCGCGCAAGGCATCGATCGCAGAGGAAGCCAAATCCGCTCTCCAAGCGGCAAAGGCGCCAGCCTAACCGAGCCGCGGCAGCCTTGGAAAGGGCAAGCGGCGAGCGCAGGCAGATCCGAGCTTTTGCCCGGATTTGCCGGTCGGATCGCCCGTTATCTTCCTGCGCCCGCTGTGCCCTTTAGGACTCGGAGACTTCGGCCGAATGATCGCCGTCGGCCGGCTCCGCGACGTCGACACTTGCCGGCGGAGCGCTTGCCTCCAGCGCGGCAAGCGCTTCGCGCTCGGCTGCCTCAATTTCTTCCTTCTCCTTGCGAGCGCGGTGGAAAGCAAGGCCCGAGCCCGCCGGGATCAGTCGACCGACGATCACGTTTTCCTTCAGGCCACGCAGGTCATCGCGCTTACCCATGATCGCCGCCTCGGTCAGCACGCGTGTTGTCTCCTGGAAGGAAGCCGCGGAGATAAACGAATCGGTCGACAGCGAGGCTTTCGTGATGCCCAACAGCACGTTCTCGTATGCGGCCGGGCGGCCGCCTTCCTTGGCCAGTGCTTTGTCGTTCTCATCGAGCAATTCTGAGCGCTCGACCTGTTCGCCAGGAATGAACGGCGTATTGCCGGCTTCGACGATCTGTACGCGCCGCAACATCTGGCGCACGATGACCTCGATGTGCTTGTCGTTAATCTTCACGCCCTGCAGACGGTACACATCCTGGACTTCGTCAACGATGTAGCGCGCCAGGGCTTCCACACCGAGCAATCGCAAGATATCGTGCGGGTCGGCGGGCCCGTCAACGATCAACTCGCCCTTGTTCACCACTTGTCCGTCGTGCACGAGCACGTGCTTATCCTTCGGGATAAGGAATTCGTGCTCCTTCTCGTCTAAATCGGTGATGATCAGGCGCTGCTTGCCCTTGGTGTCCTTGCCGAAGGACACCGTACCAGTAACCTCCGCCAAAGTACCGGCGTCCTTGGGCGAGCGGGCCTCAAAGAGCTCAGCCACCCGCGGCAAACCACCCGTGATGTCACGCGTCTTTTGCGATTCCTGGGGTATGCGCGCCAGCACCTCGCCGACCGCAACGGGCTGCCCGTCGCGCACAACGATCAAGGCGCCCACGGGGAAGGAAATCGTGACCGCGTGGTCGGTGCCGTGGATCTTGACCTCTTCGCCGTTTTCGGCAAGCAGCTTGACCTGCGGCCGCAGGCCCTTGCTGGTGCTCACACGGCGCTTGGCGTCGATCACAACGAGGGTGGACAGACCCGTGACCTCGTCGATCTGTTTGGCTACGGTGACGCCCTCCTCGACGTTTTCAAATCGGATCGTTCCGGCGTATTCCGTGATGATCGGCCGGGTAAGCGGATCCCACTGTGCCAGTTGCGTGCCGGCCTTGACCGCCTTGCCGTCGACCGCGTTTAAGGTCGCGCCGTACGGCACCTTGTGCCGCTCGCGCTCGCGCCCATTGTCATCGACCACCATCACCTCGCCCGAGCGCGATATGACCACTTGCTCACCCTTGGCGTTGGTGACGTAGCGCATAGTGCTTGTAAAGCGCACGGTACCGTTGCTCTTTGCCTCGATAGAGCTTTGCACGGCGGCGCGCGATGCCGCACCGCCGATGTGGAAGGTGCGCATGGTCAGCTGTGTACCGGGCTCGCCGATCGACTGCGCGGCGATCACACCGACTGCCTCGCCGGCATTGACCAGCACGCCGCGGCCCAGGTCGCGTCCGTAGCACTTGGCGCATATGCCATAGCGCGTGTCGCACGATAGGGGAGTGCGCACCTTGACTTCGTCGATGCCAAGATCCTCGATGCGATCGACCGCGTCCTCGTCCAGTAAAGCGCCTGCCGCGAACAAGACGTCTTGTGTGTCGGGGTTGATCACGTCATTGGCCACAACGCGCCCGAGTATCCGGTCACGCAAGGCCTCGATCACCTCCCCGCCCTCGACAAGGGCTCGCATGGCCACGCCGTTGGTGGTGCCACAGTCGTCCTGGGTCACGACCAGGTCCTGCGTCACGTCCACGAGTCGGCGCGTCAGATAGCCCGAATTGGCCGTCTTGAGCGCGGTGTCGGCCAATCCCTTGCGTGCGCCGTGCGTGGAAATGAAGTACTGCAGCACGTTCAGGCCCTCGCGAAAGTTGGCCGTGATCGGCGTCTCAATAATCGATCCGTCCGGCTTGGCCATGAGTCCGCGCATGCCCGCGAGTTGACGGATCTGCGCCACCGATCCGCGCGCACCCGAGTCGGCCATCATGAAAATCGAATTGAACGATTCCTGGTTCACGTCCTTGCCGTGACGATTGGCAACGCGCTCGGTTGCAAGCTGCTCCATCATGACCTTGCCAACTTGATCGCCCGCGCGGCCCCAAATGTCAACGACCTTGTTATAGCGCTCACCCTGCGTCACCAGGCCCGAGGTGTACTGCGCCTCGATCTCCTTGACCTCTTTTTCCGCAGAACGAATGATCTCTTCCTTTTGTTCCGGCACGCGCATGTCGCCAATGGCAATCGACAGTCCCGCACGCGTTGCTAGGCGAAATCCCGACTGCAGCAACCGGTCCGCAAAGATCACGGTTTCGCGCAGACCGCAGCGGCGGAACGCGGCATTGATGAGGCGGCTGATTTCCTTTTTCTTCAGCGGCTTGTTAATCAGGCTAAAAGGCAGCCCCGGGGGAAGAATCTCGGACAAAAGGGCGCGACCCACGGTCGTCTCGTAGCGGCTCACACGGTCCGTGCGTGCCCCCGTATCGCGATCGACCTCGCTTTCCTTGATGCGAACCGTCACCCGTGTCTGCAGCTCGACCTGAGCGTTTTCCAGCGCACGATGCACCTCGGCAACGTCGGCCAAAAAGGCGCCCTCGCCGCGGCCGTTGATCTTTTCGCGCGTGGCAAAGTACAGGCCCAGAACGACGTCCTGGCTTGGCACGATCGAGGGGTCCCCATTGGACGGGAACAATACGTTGTTTGAAGACAGCATCAGAGCGCGCGCCTCGAGCTGGGCCTCCAGTGACAACGGCACGTGCACCGCCATCTGGTCGCCATCGAAGTCGGCATTAAACGCCGCGCAAACCAACGGGTGCAGCTGGATCGCCTTGCCTTCGATCAGTACGGGCTCAAAGGCTTGGATGCCCAGACGGTGCAGGGTGGGGGCGCGGTTGAGCAACACCGGATGCTGACGGATCACCTCTTCGAGAATGTCCCAGACGATAGGTTCCTGCGCTTCGACCATCTTTTTGGCGGCCTTGATAGTCGTTGCCAAGCCCAT
>CAZSOI010000183.1:0-2831 GCA_964608115.1 uncultured Burkholderiaceae bacterium
TGAGTTTTCCGGTACCAAAAACCAGGACGACGACCAGCACGACACTGAGCCAATGCCAAATGGATAGCGAGCCCATAATTACCTCCCGACAGACATATGGCGCCAAGGCCGTGGGCCGCCAAGCACGTGGAAGTGCAAATGGAAGACTTCCTGCCCGCCGCCCCGACCGTTGTTGATAATGAGGCGAAACCCGTCGCTCGCCCCCTGCTCCCGGGCCAGTTGCGGCGCCAGCAACAGCATTTTACCCAATAGCGTTTGCTGCTCAGAGCTTGCGTCGATCAATGAATCGATGTGCTGTTTGGGGACCATGAGCAAATGCACGGGAGCGGCAGGGTGAATGTCGTGAATTACGAGGACATCGTCGTCCTCGTAAGCAATTCGCGACGGGGCTTGCCGCTGGACGATGCGACAAAACAGGCACGACGCGCTCGTGGTATCAGCCATTTTCCTTCTCCGGCGGCTTTTGCTTGCCGCGCTCGCGCCCGAGCGCCTTGCGCAGGGCTTTTTCCTCCAAACCAGAGACGCCCGCCCGCCGATCGAGTTCGTCCAGTACCAGCTCGGGACGCAGCCCATAATGAGCCAGCATCACGAGACAGTGAAACCATAGGTCCGCGGTTTCCGCGATGATGCGCTCGCGATCGCCGTCCTTGGCGGCCAATACCGTCTCGGTAGCCTCTTCCCCGATCTTCTTCAGGACCGAGTCCGGCGCCAGCGCCAGCAGTCGCGCGACGTAGGAGCGTTCGGGGTCGGCGCCGCGCCGCGATTCGATGACGTCGCCAAGTCGGGACAGCACAGATGTGTCGGCGCCAGGTTTCATGGGCTCGATTTACGATACATTTTCTCTGGCTCGATGAGCACCGGATCGGTCTGCTTCCACGCCTGATCTTCCAGGCGCCGGTAAAAGCAGCTAACGCGGCCGGTATGGCAAGCGACACCTCCTTGCTGATCGACCAGGTACAGCACTGCGTCGCCATCGCAGTCGAGGCGAATTTCGCGCACTCGCTGCGTGTTTCCCGATTCTTCGCCCTTGCGCCATTGGCGCGCCCGCGAGCGCGAGTAATACGTCGCAAGGCCTGAACGCTGGGTCTCCTGCAGCGCGGCACGGTCGGCCCATGCCAGCATGAGCACCCGGCGGTCACTTATCTGTTGGGCGATCACCGGCACTAGGCCGTCGGCATCAAAGATAACCTGATCGAGCCAGGTCAGATCGCTCCCGCCAGGAGGGTTAGCTGCAGCACCAGTCATGACAACCTCATCGCAATTCCGCAATCGGCCAAATACCGCTTGGCTGCTTGCACGGTGAACTCCCCATAATGGAAGATCGAAGCAGCCAGCACACCATCGGCGTGTCCAAGCAAAATGCCATCGGCCAGGTGCTGCAGCGTTCCGACACCACCAGAGGCGATGACCGGAACGCTGACGGCGTCGGTTACCGCTGCGGTGAGCTCTATGTCAAAGCCCTGGCGCGTTCCGTCCCGGTCCATGCTGGTCAGGAGGA
Source organism: uncultured Burkholderiaceae bacterium (assembly GCA_964608115.1). Classification (GTDB taxonomy): domain Bacteria; phylum Pseudomonadota; class Gammaproteobacteria; order Burkholderiales; family Burkholderiaceae_F; genus GJ-E10. The sequence continues at coordinate 1,499 of CAZSOI010000183.1, forward strand.
TCTCTCCTGCGCCAAGCTGCACGACACGACGGGCCCACTGAACCGCATCAATCCCAGTCGCGGTGCGTCCGCCATGGGTATAAACCTCCCAACCGCGGGCCGGATCAGCGCGGTTACGGCGCCTGGCGTCGATTGCCGCCACAATGCATTGATTGCCAAAGCGCGCACTGGTCTGTGCGAAAAGCTGCGGGTCGAGCACGCCCGCCGTATTGATGGAGACCTTGTCGGCGCCGGCGTTGAGCAAGCGGCGCACATCCTCGACCTTGCGGACACCGCCGCCGACAGTTAGCGGTATGAAGGTCTGCCGAGCCACCGCCTCAATTACGTCCAAGATCGTCTCGCGCTGGTCGGAACTGGCAGTAATGTCGAGGAATGTGAGCTCGTCGGCACCCTCGCCGTCGTAGCGCGCCGCGATCTCGACCGGATCGCCGGCGTCACGCAAGCCCTGAAAATTTATGCCCTTGACCACTCTTCCTGCGGTCACGTCAAGGCAAGGAATAATTCTCTTGGCCAGCATTGGGTGGGGGCTCTATGACAAGGCGCTGCGGCGTTGGGCGCCATCGGAATTAGAACATCGGCAGACGCTGCGAGCGTACCTCACTATTGCGCCAGCGCCGCCACTCGCGCCAGGGCAGCCTTAAAGTCAAGCTTTCCCTCGTATAGGGCGCGTCCCAAAATTGCCCCCTCGACGCCCTCGGTCTCGATCGCGCAAAGCCGATCGACGTCACTTAAGTCGGCGATACCACCGCTTGCCAGAACCGGAACGCGCACCGCGCGTGCCAGTGCCACGGTCGCCTCGATGTTCACGCCCGTCAGCATGCCGTCACGGCCGATATCCGTGTACAAGATGGCATCGACTCCATAGTCTTCGAACTTTACCGCCAAGTCGATCACGTCGTGCCCGGTCAGTTTGCTCCAGCCGTCCGTGGCCACTTTGCCGTCGCGCGCGTCCAGGGCAACGATGACATGCCCGCCGAAAGCGCTGCATGCGTCATGCAGGAATCCAGGGTTTTTCACCGCCGCCGTTCCAATAACGACGTAGGAGATGCCGTTGTCGATGAAGCGTTCGATCGTGTCCAGATCGCGCAGACCGCCGCCGAGCTGCACTGCGACGTCCGGACCAGCAGCCCGGGCGATCTTCCGTATCACGCCCTCGTTGACAGGTTTGCCGGAGCGCGCGCCGTTTAGGTCAACGATATGCAGGCGCCGGGCGCCCATTTCGATCCACTTACTTGCCATTGCGACCGGATCCTCCGAGAAGACCGTCGCATCGCTCATGTCGCCTTGGCGCAGCCGAACGCATCGCCCGTCCTTGATATCAATTGCGGGAATC
>CAZSOI010000184.1:0-2508 GCA_964608115.1 uncultured Burkholderiaceae bacterium
GTCATCGGCCAAGCTGATGCGCTAACGCCTCATCTCGGGTCAATACGCCGGTTCGCTTATGGCACTAGGCGAAAGTTTGGCTCGCGCACGGCACGCACTGAGGCAAAGCAATTGGGTCTGTGAGCCGCATGGGCTGCGGGATGCTTCGTTCTCGTTTACCCATTATCGTTATATACATATAAACATAGCAGTTCAGATCTCGTCGCATTGCGATTGCCTCACCAACTGATCACAGATGCGGTCTCCTGAGAAGCATTGTCTTACCCGAACGCAGAGCACGATCCGGGAGAAATTCTTTCAGCTAGTTTTCGCTATATAATAAAAGAATAGCGCATCGGGAATCAACTGTACCGGAATAGTGTTGCAGGCCGGAGCACCTGTACCGCTCTGACACACAAAAACTGCTGCCAGAGATGCGGGCGCGCAGTCTCCGCGCGGATGGGGGCGTGTTCCGTCGCGCTGCCGGCTCGCTAGCGGAGTTCGACTGGGAGCGAGCCTGGGCGAAGAGTTGCCGCGGTTCCTCGGCAAAAGCGCTTGGTACGTCTCTTGCTTCACTGGCGATACCGCAAGTCAGAGCCTTCGGCGGTCCGACACCATTGAGGAGAAAACACGATGCTATACGCAGCCCCCGGCGCCACAGGCGCCAAGTTCGTCTACAAACCCAAATACGACAATTTTATCGGTGGCAAATGGGTTGCACCCGTAAAAGGTCAGTACTTTGATGTCATTACGCCGATTAGCGGCAAGGTGTACACAAAGGCCGCGCGTTCGGGAGCCGAGGACATCGAACTGGCGCTGAACGCCGCGCATGCGGCCGCGGACAAGTTCGGCAAGACTTCGGTTACCGAGCGATCGAACTTGCTGCTTAAGATCGCCGATCGAATCGAAGCCAACCTGGAGACGTTGGCGTATGTCGAATCGGTCGACAACGGCAAGGCGATCCGCGAAACGCTTAACGCCGACATCCCGCTGACGATTGACCACTTCCGTTACTTTGCGGGCGCCTTGCGCGGCCAGGAAGGAAGCATCAGCGAGATCGACGAAAACACCGTCGCATACCATTTTCATGAACCGCTGGGCGTGGTGGGACAAATCATTCCGTGGAATTTTCCAATTTTGATGGCGGCCTGGAAACTGGCACCAGCGCTGGGCGCGGGCAATTGCGTTGTGCTCAAACCAGCCGAGTCGACCCCAATCAGCATTTTGGTGCTGCTCGAGACGATTGCCGATTTGTTGCCTCCCGGCGTGGTCAATGTGGTCAACGGCTATGGCCGCGAAGCGGGACTGCCGCTAGCGCAGAGCAAGCGCCTTGCCAAGATCGCCTTCACCGGATCGACCACAACGGGTCGCGTGATCGCCCAGGCGGCGGCCAACAATCTGATTCCCGCGACGCTCGAACTGGGGGGAAAGTCCCCGAACATCTTTTTCCCGGACGTGATGAAGGCCGACGACAGCTTTCTGGACAAAGCGATCGAAGGTCTCGTGTTGTTTGCCTTTAATCAGGGCGAAGTCTGCACCTGCCCCTCACGCGCTTTGATTCACGAATCGATTTACGACAAGTTCATGCAGCGTGTGCTTCCGCGCATCGCGGCGATCAAGCAGGGCAACCCGCTGGACACGGACACCATGATGGGTGCACAGGCCTCCAAGGAGCAACTCACCAAGATCCTTTCCTACCTGGATTTGGGCCGACAGGAAGACGCGCGCCTGCTTTGCGGAGGCAAGCAGGCTCGCCTTGGCGGCGAGCTCGAAGGCGGCTATTACGTGGAGCCCACGGTATTTAAGGGCCACAACAAGATGCGCATCTTCCAGGAGGAGATCTTCGGGCCGGTGCTGGCAGTAACGACCTTTAAGGACGAAGCCGAAGCGGTTCAGATCGCAAATGACACGCTCTACGGCTTAGGTGCCGGCGTCTGGAGTCGCGACGGCAACACCGCCTATCGGATGGGCCGCGCGATCAAGGCGGGACGAGTTTGGACTAATTGCTATCACGCGTACCCGGCTCATGCGGCCTTTGGCGGCTACAAGGAATCGGGCATCGGGCGCGAGACCCACAAGGTCATGCTCGATCACTACCAGCAAACGAAAAATCTGCTGGTGAGCTACGCGGAGCAAAAGCTCGGATTCTTCTAAACTTTTACTTTTTTGCGATCGGAAGATCAGTCATTTGGGGCGGGCGACCGCCCCAATTGTTTCTCAGGAGGAAAAAGATGGTGCAAAAGGTCATCGCTACCGAGGCGGCGCTCGAGCTCATTGAATCGCTCAAGCAAAAGCACGGCGATCTGATGTTTCACCAATCGGGCGGTTGCTGCGACAATAGCGCCGCAAATTGCTACCTGCCAGGTGAATTGACCATTGGTGCCGGCGACGTGCTGCTCGGCCATATCGGCGGCTGCCCTTTTTACATCAGCAAGTCCCAGTACGAGTACTGGAAACACACTCAGCTGATCATCGACGTGATCGAGGGCCACGGCGGAACGTTTTCGTTGGAGGGGCCCGAGGGAAAGG
>CAZSOI010000185.1:0-3814 GCA_964608115.1 uncultured Burkholderiaceae bacterium
TGCTGTAGCCGTTGTCAGTAGGATGGGGTCAGCCCCGCTGCCTCGGTACGCCGCGGCTTGCCTTGCGAGGGGCGGCGCACCGACGCAAAATGGAATTTCGCCATCACAAGGCGCAAAACACCAAGTATCCGTATCGTGAGCAAGGCATTTGTCAAAGACGTGTCCGAGGACGACGAGGACACAATCGAGGCTCCCGCGCTACCCGCAGGGGCGAAGAATTACATGACGCCCGTGGGCTATCAGCGGCTGCGCGCCGAGTTAACGGACCTTGTGACAACGGAGCGCCCCGAAGTCGTGCGCACCGTCGCCTGGGCGGCGTCCAACGGCGATCGCTCGGAAAACGGCGATTACATCTACGGCAAAAGGCGCCTTCGCGAGATCGATCGTCGTATCCGGTTTCTTACCAAGCGCCTGGAATCGGCCGAAGTCGTCGATCCCACCCAGCGCGAGGCAACGGATCAGGTGTTTTTTGGTGCCACGGTGACCTACAGCACCCATGATGGGCGGCGCAATGAGGTGACCATCGTCGGTGTCGACGAGGTCGATCCAGCGCATCGGCGCGTGAGTTGGATTTCGCCCATTGCGCGCGCGCTACTTCGTTCGCGCGAAGGCGATTCAGTGCAGTTTCTGACGCCCTCGGGTCCCGAGACCATCGAGATTCTCGAGGTACGCTACGATCACTCCGGGGCCGACGGCTCGCTTGGTTGAGCGCGCGATTGGATGCGGGTGCGCACCACCCGCAGTACTTGCTTGATGCGCCGAAGCGTGCGAACGACCTGTGCCAGATGGCGACGATCGCGAACCTGGATTTTGAAGTGAATCGTCACCTCGCGCGCATCCTCATCGTCCACGCCCACGGTCAGAATGTTGGATTCGGCCTCAGCCACCGCCATGGCCACATAGCCCAGCACGCCGCGCTCGTTGCGTGCACGCACATCAATACTTACGGGAAACTGGCCAGAAGGCTCCTCGGCCCATTGCAAATCTAGCCAGCGCTCGGGGTCAGCGCGCCGCGCGCGACGCGCGTGCACGCAATCGGACTGGTGCACTACTAGCCCCAAGTCGCGGCGCAATTGCCCTACGATCTGGTCACCGGGAATGGGCGTGCAGCAATTTGCCAGCTGTAGCGCCATGCCCTCGGTTCCTTGGATCTGCACTGGCGCGGGTGGTGTTGGGGCGGGCGTTGCGCTCGCCACTGGCGCGCCCGCAGGAGCGCTGCGCGACTGAATGCGGCTTAACTGTCGCACCAGTACCGCGGGAAGGCGCCGCCCTAGCCCCACGTCGGCGAGCAACTCATCGCGATCGTGCGCCTGCGCCTCGCGCACGAGTGCGTTCCACGATTCGGTGCTGGCCTCGGCCAGATTAAAGTTCGATTGCGCAGCTGCCTGTGTGAGTAAACGCGTGCCCAGCTCGATGGACTCCTGCCGCTTCATGGTGCGCAAAAAGTGGCGAATCTCCGCGCGCGCTCGCCCGCTGCGCACAAATCCGAGCCATGCCGGGTTGGGCCGTGCCACAGGCCCCGTGACGATCTCGACCACATCGCCGTTGCGCAACTCCGTGCGCAGGGGCTGCACTTCGCCGTTGATCTGCGCGGCAACACAGCGGTTACCGACGTCGGTATGGATGGAGTAGGCAAAGTCCACCGCTGTTGCGCCCCGCGGCAGCGAGACGATCTTGCCCTTGGGCGTGAAGATGTAGACCTTGTCGGGAAATAGATCGACCTTGATGTTCTCCAGAAGCTCGGTCGGATCGCCTGTCTGCTGCTGCAGTTCGATGAGTGACTGCAGCCACTGGTGCGTTCGCGACTGCATCTCCGACTGACTCTTGGCGTCCTCCTTGTCCTTGTACAGCCAGTGGGCGGCAACCCCGGACTCCGCAACGCGGTTCATCTCCCGCGTGCGCAGCTGAAACTCTACGGGCTGTCCGAACGGACCAATTAGCGTCGTGTGCAGTGACTGATAGCCGTTGACTTTGGGAATGGCGATGTAGTCCTTGAACTTGCCCGGTACGGGCTTATACAGGCCGTGCAACACACCGAGGGCCAGATAGCAATCGGGAACCGAATTGAGCACGACCCGAAAGCCGTAGATGTCGAGCACCTCGGAAAAGGACAGGTGCTTCTCGACCATCTTGCGGTAGATGCCAAAGAGCGTTTTCTCGCGGCCGAAGATCTCGGCCTTGATTTTGTTGCGCGCGAAGGCATTTTGGACTGCGACCTGGATCTTTTTGAGTACCTCGCTGCGGTTGCCGCGTGCGGTAGCCACCGCCTTTTCCAGCACGCGATAGCGCATCGGATACAGCAGCGCAAAGCAGGCTTCCTGCAGCTCGCGGTAGATCTCGTTAAGACCCAGCCGGTGCGCAATAGGTGCGTAGATCTCGAGCGTCTCTCGCGCAATTCGCATCTGGCGCTCGTGATCCACCGCATGCAAGGTCCGTACGTTGTGCAGCCGGTCGGCGAGCTTGATCAAAATGACGCGCACATCGCGCGCCATGGCAAGCAGCATCTTGCGAAAACTCTCGGCCTGTGCCTGGGCGTTGGTGGCAAAGTTCAGCCGATCGAGCTTGGAGACACCGTCGACGAGTTCGGCCACGGCCGGCCCGAACTGCACCGTCAGATCGTGTTTGGAAACCCCGGAGTCCTCCATCACGTCGTGCAGCAGCGCCCCTTGCAACGCGCCTACGTCCATGCGCCACTGCGCCAGAATCTTGGCTACCGCGATCGGATGCGTGATGTAGGGCTCGCCGCTTTTGCGAAACTGACCAAGGTGCGCGCCGTCGGAGAAGCGAAAAGCCGCCTTGACCTTCTGGATGTCGCTGGAGGACATGTAGGCCTTTAAGACAGCGACCAGGTCGGCGATGCTTACAACTTGCGGGGCTGGCGGCGCGGTCTCGGCCGTTGCCGCCTCGTCGGAGCGCCAAACCGCGCTTCCGGCTTTGCGCAATGCTTGGGCAGCGCGGCGCGCAAACCCAGGCGGCTTTGGTACAGCCGAGGGCAGAGCCGAAGAATCGGCAGGCAGGGCAGGGGCGGGGCTATCCGCCGAGGTCGTCATAAGCTCCACGCTAGCGCGCCCAAGGACGCAGAGCAAACCACTCGAAGGCGCGAACAACGCGCGCCGAAAGCCACGCTACGGGAGCGGAAGAACGCGGCTCCTTGGCTTTATCAGGTCGGGACCTTGCGCAGCATCTCGATGCCGACCTTGGCCGCTGCGATCTCCCGCAGTGCAGCCACCGCGGGCTTGTCCTTTGTTTCGATTTTCAGGGCGTGACCCTGCGTGAGCTGGCGCGCCCGATACGCGGCCGCAAGCACCAGTTGAAACCGGTTCGGAATTTGTTTGAGGCAATCTTCTACAGTGATGCGGGCCATGGGCTGAAGTCCGTTGCTTGTTTGCTGCCGGTAAAAATCCCCGTCAGAAAAGTTCATTTACGTTTGAAACACTTTTGAAATTATACCGCGCGCCTGCCTGCGGGAATGCTTTCGGCCGATCGTGGCCGCAGGAACTTGCCGCTGTAGCGCACCCTGCGCTCATTTGCCCGCTCATTCGCCCAAGTGTCAACGGCCGCTCTTCTCCGAGCGTTGATCTTCGCGAAAGCGCGTATGTGTGCGCAAAACAATTTTGCTCTTCAGGAGTCCGGCGTGAAGCGGCTACTCGTTCTTCCTTTGATCAGCGGCCTTGCGGCTTGCGTTGTTGAACCCGTGCGCTCCCCGCCGCCGGCGTATGTGCCCGCGGCGCCTGCGCCGCAGCAGCAATACGTACCGCCTCCACCGCCACCGCAATACACTGCGCCGCCACCTCCGCCACCGGAGCCGCAGTAC
>CAZSOI010000186.1:0-2371 GCA_964608115.1 uncultured Burkholderiaceae bacterium
TATTCCAGCGCCATCGTGTAGCCGAGCGAGGGAAGCTGGTTGCTGATCGAGATCAGCAGCACCGCGCTGGTCAGGATGCCGGTCACCGGGATCGTCGTCCGCTCTTTGGTCAGGCTGACCGGGAAGAACAGGGTAGCGAAGACGACCAGGACCAGCAGGAACAGCGGCACCAGCGTCTTGACCATGAAGGCGACGACGTCTCGTTGCACCACGATCGCGGTATCGAAGCCGCCATACTCGTTGCGATCGTCCGTGTCGAAGAACGCCGTCTTGCCCTGGGTCGAACTGATCGAGAAGGCATCGACGAAATAGCGAATGTCCGCGACGTGCCAGAGCTGCAGGTCGCGGAAGGCGCTACGGGCGCCGACCGGGCCAGGGTCCGGCCGGTGCAGGTGCAGGCCGGACGTGTCGATCACGTAGGCGATCTGCTCGCGGGGCGCCTCGTGGTTCTGGAACCGCACGAGCAGGGACTGGCTGTCGAATGGGAAATCGTGCAGGTCGAACTCCGCCTTGATGTCGCCGGAGACGCGCCAGACGCGGTAGTTGAGATCGTCCTGCTTACCCGTATCGGCCGGGTGTGCCGGATCGAAGCTGCCCCTTTGCAGGCCGGGGAGTTCGATATGTGACGGCAAGTCGTCATGACCACCATAGCGCAGCCACAGGTAGAAATCGACGTTGAAGGTCTCAGCATACGATGGGGGGAGGGAAAACCTTGGCTTGAAAAAAAGGGATATGAGGTGTCGCGTTCTGAACTTACCTATCTTGATTAGCAGTTGCCTGCAGAGATATGTGGATAGCAACTTTGAAACAAATGAGTACATGGTAGAAAGCTCCCATGTACTCATTCGTTTCGATGTCTTGGACGGATAGTTTTAAAGCCACCAGCGCAATTAACCACCCGACCGGATAGTTGCTGCCTTACGCGGGTATTGCTTCTGACTTGTTTCTGTTTGTAAACCAAGCAGTGGGTACTACTACATTGGGATCTTGCTCCAGAAAAGGATGATAGAATTTCTCTTTACCATCCGCATCTCTGGTAATGATAACACCGCCTTTTTGTATAACGGTTACCAGTTCCTCAAGAACAATCAAAGCTAACCGAATTGTATTAGATAGGCTATCAAGCCTACAAATCTTTGTTAATCTCTCAAGTTTCTTAGCAGCTTCAAGGGTGAAAATAAAGCTCTTTCGCATCGAATCCTTATGCGCGGTGTCAGAATTGTATTGAGACATTTCGTTTCTCCTCGCGACTCGTCCATGCGTCAGGTTTCCTAGCTCTTTCCTAGCTCGTTGATTAATACACATGCCAACGTGGTATGTCAACAAATGTGACCGCGTCATATTAGCACATACCTATTATGTATAGTGACATATCCGAGTGACTTGGGTATTCTTTTGAAGCGCCACCAGCGCAATTAACCAAAACCTGACAGGAGAACCCCAATTTGGTGAACGATCCGATTCCGGAACCTCTCAATACAACCATCCCTTTAAACGCGGGGCGTCAGCATTCGTCTGATCCCTATAAGGGCTTCAAAAGGAGAGAACTTGACGAGAACGGCGAAGTCCGGGAAACGCCCATCATCGTGCAGCCGCCGACTTTTGGCCAAAGGCTATCCAACTTGTTCTGGAGCACGATCACCGCCATGGCGGTCATGTTCGTCGCGACGCATTACAAAACCATCGAAGCGATCGCGGTCGCACTGATAATAGAGCTGCTCAAGCTAATCGGCTTGTGAGGCTAAGATGAGAGGCCGGCGCGATTGGCGCCGGTCCGGCAAGGGGCTGAAAAGCCCCTTACTATCCCCACCAGCTTGTGCCACCGTGGCATAATTGCGAAGTTTAAACCTTGAGATTGTGGCGAGCGCAGCGCTCGCACGGGAGCCGGCGCCTGCCACAGGAACATTTTTAGTTTAAACAACTCAACCGCGCTTGGCAAAATAGCGCAGTAGAAAACATAGCAATATCAATCCATTATCGTGCAGAGACACGACACGACCACATGGGGCAAACCGTGACACGGGCCATTAAAAGCAGGCACCCGCGGGGGATAGGCCTTGCCGGGCAAAATTCCTTGCTCGTCGGCGCAGGGGCATCAGCCCGAAACGGCGAAAAACGGCAGTCTCAAGCCTGAAATCTCTCAGCTTGTGTTTCGGCGTGGAATAAGGACCCCGTTAGCGGGGTGATCGGCGTGCAAACGAGACCCCACTGACGCTTGGGTCCACAAAGCCTCCGGTGAGAACTGGGCTTCGTCGCAAAAATCCGCCGGGCGTTTTTTGTTGAGAAGAAGCCGATCAAGGCGATTTGCCGGGAGCTGAAGCGGTCGCGGACGGCGGTGCGCCGAGCGATCCGCTCCGAGGCGACGGAGTTC
>CAZSOI010000187.1:0-26035 GCA_964608115.1 uncultured Burkholderiaceae bacterium
GCGTGACCGCCGCGCTGACGGTTGGCCGAACCCACAAAGGAATCAAAATGCGCGCCTAGCAGCTGACGCAGATTGGGCATTGTCGAGCCGCCCCAGGAGATGGCGAACACCTGGCCATTGGTCGAGACGTATTCGCGCACAAGGGCGCCGCCGGCCGACTGCAGTTCGTGCACCGAATAGGCGGTGTGTGTCGTGACCCGCCGCGTAGCCTGAATCTGCTGACGGTCGAGCTCCACCGTATTTACACCCGCGCCGAGCGAAGCGTGCGCCGGCACACTTTGCCAGGCGGCAGCCACGAGTAGCAGTGACAGCGCTAGTGCCCGGACAAAGCACGGACGCTGGTTGCAATCGTCTTGCAGGGCAGGAGTCCGAAATAAAGCCTTAAAAGCCAAGCGGAAAACCATCAGTGCGCAGTCCTTTCAGCGGTATTTCGCATTTGTCCTATCTTGCCCGACAACGCCGGGACAGGGATCGATGAAATGCGCCACGCCAGGACCTGATACTACGTTCTCAGCACGGAGGATACGCGCGACCGCCAAGCGCCAAGGGACGATAATTGCAAAACGATGTAACCGAATCCCGCCTTGGTGGATCATCCGACGGGTCATCCGGCGAGGCTACAATTTGTCTTTACGCAATCCGCGGCGGCGTGCGCACCATTGCAGCGCGCCGATCGCGGGGCGTTAGCATGGATGGCTGGAGGCAACATGAAACGCGATTCGCCGGAGTCGGGCACTGAGCTTAGCAATGCCGCACTGATGGCGCGGCGGCGAGCGGCGATGCCGCGCGGTTCGGGCCAGGTGCACGAAGTTTTTGTCGACCGCGCACTAAACGCCGAGGTTTGGGACGTCGAAGGGCGGCGGTATATCGACTTTGTGGGCGGTATCGGGGTCCTGAACACTGGCCATCGTCATCCGCAAATCGTTGCTGCTGTGCGTAAGCAGCTCGATCGGGTAACGCACACCTGCTTTCAGGTCCTTGCCTATGAACCTTTGGTGGAGCTAGCCGAGCGCCTAAACGCCTTAGCGCCGGGCGCCGCCCCCAAAAAGACCTTCTTTATGACGACCGGCGCCGAAGCCGTCGAAAACGCAATCAAGTTCGCGCGCGCTTATACCAAACGATCGGGTGTGATCGCGTTTGGGGGTGGGTTTCACGGGCGCACTATGTTGACCCTGTCGCTAACCGGCAAGGTTGCGCCGTACAAAGCGGGATTTGGCCCCTTTCCACCGGAGATCTTTCACGCGCGTTTTCCCAACGCTTTGTTTGGCGTGAGCGTAAAAGATGCAATGGCATCAATCGAGCACATCTTCAAGAACGATATTGAACCCGAGCGGGTTGCGGCAATCATCGTCGAGCCGGTTCAGGGAGAAGGTGGGTTTTACATTGCGCCTTCGGATTTCCTGCAAGCCGTGCGCAGTCTTTGCGATCGGTATGGAATCGTGCTCATTGCCGATGAAATCCAGTCTGGCTGTGGACGAACTGGAACTTGGTTTGCCATCGAGCACTCGGGCGTTGTTCCGGATATCGTCACTATGGCCAAATCGATTGCGGGTGGATTTCCTATCTCTGCGATTATTGGTCGTGCCGACATAATGGATGCACCCAATCCGGGCGGTCTCGGAGGCACGTACTCCGGCAACCCCCTTGCCGCGGTCGCGGCGCTGGAAGTGCTCAAAGTGTTCGAAAAAGAGCAGCTTTTGGTGCGCGCGCGCGCGCTCGGTGAACGCCTTCGTACGGGCTTAGAGAAAATCGCAAAAAAGCATCGAAGCGTTGGCGATGTGCGAGGGCTCGGCGCTATGGTGGCAATGGAATTGTTCGAAGACGGCAAGCTCGATGCGCCGGACGCAGAGTTGACTAAGCGCTTGGTGGCCGAGGCCAATCGGCGTGGATTGATACTGCTCTCCTGCGGTTCCAACGCAAACATCATTCGCGTACTGGTTCCGCTGACGGCATCCGATGAGATTGTCGATGAGGGTCTGCGGATCCTCGCAGAGTCCTTCGACGCGGTCGCCGCCTCGTAGGTATCGATTGCGCGTGACCTTGAGCCGTCGTTGCCGGCTTAAACGGATCTGATCTCGGCGGCTTCCGGTTCTTGCAATATCGCTGGCGGTTAGCGATGCCCGAACTGTGCGAGGACCTACAAGCGCACAAATTGCGCGGGAAACTATCAAGCAATGCCTCGTTTTGCCAGCGAGCCGCCGCACTGCTGCGCTAAGGTGCTCGCCAATTGCGGCCGCCGGCTCCTCGTGGCCTCGCTCGCATCGTTGCTGGCACAACCCGGTGAGGAAAGCAAGGCGCTATCGCGAGGAGACTTTCCGAAGGGCGACGCCCGGCGTCAGGGGTGCCCGGTGTTCCACGATGCCCAAGGTCAATGGGTGCGAATTTCCTTGCTCACCTCGGGGCAATTGTCGATGCCTTCGTTCGTGCCGGGAATTACGTAGGGTCGCTTCGGCAGCTGCCGGTTCAACCTCTGATACCCCACACTGCAAACCGCGGACCAAAGCCGCCAATCCTCGGGCTTCGCATGGGTACCCGTCCAGGGGAAATGCCGATTGTCGGACGCAATTGGCAGAAAAAATGACCCGTGCAACAGAGTGCCACACGCATTCTCGCCAGGCGCTGCTGGTCTGATTCGCGCACAAAATAAGAGCGCAATTGTTGCCAACATGTGGGCACGTGATCCTTGCGATTGCACGATTTCTCGCTGAGGGTTCTACTAGCAGCGCAATGCAGCACGCGTGCGGGAGGTGATTTGAAGTACGGATGTAAGAACTTGCGCCGTCATCCGACCAATGCCTCGTAGATGGGCTGGTTACGGAAAAGGAGCTCGAGATGGAAAGGCGAAATTGGTTTTTGGCCGGCACCGGCTTGCTGGCGCTGCTTGGCCTTGGTCGATTTGCGCGTGGCAAGCAGGTGGGGATGAGCAAGGTGGAGCGCTTTGAGGTCGAACATACCCCAGAGCAGTGGCGCGCGTTGCTCACCGCACAACAGTACGCGGTGTTGCGCGAGCAGGGCACAGAGCGCGCTTTTACGAGCGCGCTGAACCATGAAAAGCGCCGAGGAGTCTTTAGTTGTGTCGGATGCGCGCTAGCACTGTTTTCATCCTCGACGAAGTTTGATAGTGGTACGGGCTGGCCTAGTTTCTGGCAGCCTCTTGAAAATGCCGTGCGTATGACGGAAGACAGGTCCTTTGGGATGGTTCGCACGGAGGTGCACTGCCGACGTTGTGGCGGGCATTTGGGGCATGTATTTGAAGACGGACCGCCCCCAACGGGTTTGCGCTATTGCATCAATGGTGTGGCACTGACGTTTGAACCGGCCTCGGGAGGACAATCATGAGGTACTTGGCGAAAAGCTGTTGTGCGCTGCTATGCGCGCTCGCATCGTCTGCAGCATGGAGCATGGAGGATGCTACGCAGCTGCCGGCTCCGGCAGTCGATGAGACGCCTACGCCTGGGCATGGTCTGGAGACGGCAGTTCTCTCGGGCGGATGCTTTTGGGGCGTGCAGAAGGTGTTTCAGCACGTCAAAGGAGTTCAGAGCGCGGTTTCTGGTTACGCGGGTGGATCGCAGGTCTCGGCGGATTACGAATCGGTAAGCACGGGGCGCACGGGACATGCGGAGTCGGTTCAGATTCGCTTTGATCCGAACGTCGTAAGCTACGGCACCATTTTGCGGATCTTTTTTTCCGTCGCACACGATCCTACGCAGGTCAACCGCCAGGGCCCGGACATTGGGACGCAGTATCGTTCGGAGATCTTCGTGCTCAATGAGGAGCAACGACGAATTGCACAAAGTTACGTGCGCCAGCTCGATCAGGCGGGCGTATTTGGCGAACGCAAGATTGCCACCCGAATCGACGCGTTGCCGGGCTTTTACGCCGCCGAAACGTATCACCAGGACTTTGCAACGCTCCATCCGAACAACGGTTACATCGTTCGGTATGACCTGCCGAAGGTACGCAATCTCGAGCAGCTCTACCCAGATCGCTTCCGCCATGCCCCGATTTTGGTATCCGCATCGGTTAATGCCGCAAGTGGGTTGCACTGAAGCTGCAGATTGCTTCGCGCCGATCGCACAAGCACATCGATGATTGACGCCGCTTGTGGACCGCGCCTAGAATTTGCTTAACCGGTATGACCGGTTCCTTACTGGCGTTTCTTCCGATGCGCCAGAGACTCGAGTGAGCTGGCGCCAATAACATTTGTGCTCACCGGGAACTCGGAAAGGCCCCATCCGCGGGGCCTTTTCATTTTTTTTTGCGAGGCGATCCTGCCATCGCAACGCTAGGTGTACTTGGATGCGCGGTGGTCACTAGATGATTGCAAAGGTACGCGGCGCACCCTTGGGACGCGTTGTCCTGGTCGAACACAGCTCCCGCATCCTCGCGGACAATCCACTCGGCGACCCCCACCTGCGCAGGTTTCCGGTTTGGTTGCCGCCGCAGTACGACGGTGGGAACACGCGCATGCGTGGGCGGCGCTTTCCTGTGCTCTATGACCTGGTGGGGTACACGGCGGCCGGCGCTGCGCACATCAACTGGCGCGCCTTCGAGGAAAACGTCGCCGAGAAAGCCGAGCGCCTTTTATTTGAAAGGCGAATGGGCCCGGTGATCATCGCCTTTCCCGACTGTTTCACTCGTCTGGGTGGCAATCAGTACATCAATTCATCGGCAATTGGCAATTACGCCGACTACCTTACACGGGAGCTCATACCGTTTATCGATCGCGAATTTCGAACGCTGGCGTCACGCGAGCATCGCGGTTGCTTTGGCAAATCCTCTGGCGGCTATGGGGCGATCATCCACGGCATGAAGTACGCGCGCTACTGGGGCGCCGTCGCAGATCACTCGGGCGATTGCTACTTTGACTTTGTCTACCATTCTGACTGGCCCAATACGCTCGATGAGCTTGCTCGGTATCGAAAGTATCCGCGCAAACCCGGTCCGCTGGACGTTCGTCGCAGCGAGCGCGGCGCCGGGGCCGGAATCGACGATGGCAGGGTGAAGCGGTTTCTCGAGACGTTTCACTCAAAAAACAAACCATCAGCGGCGGAGGTTCACTGCCTTATGAACCTTTGCATGGCAGCTAGTTACGATCCGGACCCGAAAGTCGCGAACGGCTTTCGGCTTCCATTTAACCTGGAGACCGGCGAGTTGCTCGCCGCGCGCTGGGAGCGCTGGCGCCGCCACGACCCAATCTTGCTCGTCGGGCGCTACGCCGATGCGCTGCGATCACTTAAGGCGATCTACATCGACTGCGGTTGGCGTGATCAGTACCATCTGCACTATGGTGCGCGTATCTTGTCAAAACGCCTGGCGCAACACAACGTTGCCCATCGCTACGAGGAATTCAACGACACCCATTCGGGCATCGATTACCGCATGGACGTCAGCCTGCCGTTTCTGTACCGCGCACTCAAGGCGTAGGTGCCCTTGGCGCAACTAGCGGCCTGTCAGTCCCACGTACAGGGCTGGCAATTGTTCCGGCAGCCGCTCCACCCGATCGAGAACCCGGTAGTTGCGCGAACCGAAGATGCGCGCGACGTATTGGTCCGCATGCGGATCGAGGGAAAGGCAATAGCTCGTAATTCCACAACGGCCAAGCGCCTCGACGGCCTTGCGGGCGTCGTGTCGCAAATATTGCGGGTCGCGCACGTCGATGTCGGCAGGTTCGCCGTCCGTTAGGACCAGTAACAGTTTTCTACTCTGCGGACAGCGCTGCAAGATCGCGCCAGCATGGCGCATCGCGGCTCCCATGCGGGTCGACATTCCGCTGCTCATCGCGGCAAGGCGCGCCTTGGCGTGCGCATCGTAAGGCGCCTCAAAATCCTTAAAGCGGGTGTAGCGCACCTCGTGCCGACCGTCGGACGAAAAACCGTGAATCGCGAACGGGTCGCCAATCTTTTGCATCGCATCGGCCAACAAAGCGCTTGCGTCGCGTGCGAGCTCCAACACCGTTTGGTCGGACCCTCGCAGCTTATCGCCCGTCGATTGCGAAAGATCGATTAGCAAGAGCACGGCCAGGTCACGTTGCCGGCGAACATTGCGCATCATGATGCGGGTGTCCGGCTGGTCGTGCTTGCGAATCTGAATCAGGGCGCTGATGGCCGCGTTCAGATCAATCTCATCTCCCTCTTCGAGCCGCCGCAAGCGCTGTACGCCTTGCGGCTGAAGCGATTCGATCAATCGCTTCAGCCGCGCCACGATGGGTTTGTATCGCGAAACGACCGCATCAATGGTGGCAAGCTCGCCGACTGGCGCGCGTTGCTCGAGCACCGTCACCCAGTGCGGGCGCTCGACTTGGATTTGGTAGTCCCACTCCGGGTAGTGGTGCGGATCGGGTGCAGGCTCCTTGCCCTCCATCTGATTGTAGGAAATGCCTTTGTCCTCGTACGGGAACAACTCCGTGGACAGCACCCAGACCTCTTGGGCGTCGTCGCCGGCGGTCTCAACGTCGGTCTCGTTGATAAATTCCATTAGATTGACTTTGCGGCGCACTTGGCGCTCGAGCCAAGGCAGGGTCTGTGCGCCCTCGAGGTCCACGAGTTCATCGAATTCCCACACGTAGCGGTTATCGTCTCGGTACGGCGCTTGCACGAGATCTGTGCGGGCCTGAAACGCTGGGGCGATGTGCCTGAGCAGGTTGGCAAGTTCCGTCCCGATTTCCCACGAAATGCGGTTATCGGTTAGCCGATCCTGCGCCTGCCCAAACAGCTTTCGTCCTTGTTCAACCAGCGGTCCCTCATCAACATAGGTCGGATCGAGCAGCGCACGCGCCAGGCGGCTCATGTGGTCACCGCAGCTGCCACCAGTTTGTGGATTCGCCCGATGCAGCCGTGCCCAGATCGGTAGCAACCCGGGAAACTCGCGCAGTGCGAGGGCCTCGACACGAGCGTCTTCAATGAGGGCAACCAGCGCCATCTGCACGGGAGTAAGTGCCTGCGCGGATATGGCGCTGCGCGTATACACCAGGTGGGCCGCGGCGTGTGCAACGGCAGCGCGGTACAGTTCCAGTCCCCCAACGCCCGCCGTGTCATCGTAGGCATCAGGTACGTAGATAAGATGCCGTTCGATATAGGGGCGATAACCCTCTCGCGATTCGTAGTCCCCTGAGGTTGGGCGCAGGAAAAAGTCCCTTCCCCACAGGGCCCGCAAGTACATGGCAAGGCGTCGCTGTACATCGACAAATAGCGTGCCCTTGCGCTCTTGCTGAAGCACCGCCAGCGACTCGGGCGAATCCAGACCAAAGTAGCGTACCTGGGCATCAAAATCGGTACGATGCGCTTGCGCCCCCCAGTTCGCCCAACGACGCAATCCGCCGAGAGTGAGTTGACCCAAGAGGGTGTCGAGCTGCCCGAGCATTGGTCGCACCCCGCGCGGCGCCTGTGCAAGCAGGTTCTCCAATAGGCGCAGATAACCTTCGAAAAGCTGACGCTCCGCCAGCCGTCGCGCGGCAACGGGGCTGCTTCCAATGATTGCGGTGACGACTGTTGCGCTGGTTTTAGACACGCAGCGCAACGCCATCTCGACAAGATCGGCTGCCGCTTGCTCGCCAACTTCGCGCGCCACTGCCGGTGCTTCTTGCAAAAAAGTCACCACGAGGTCGTTGCCGCGGCCAAGTGAGTGCAAGGCCCGAGCGCCCTTCAGGTAGACACTCTCCAGTGAGGCGGCGGTAAAGGTTCGTGCTGCCTCATTCCAGCATGCGTGCAGGACTTCCTGCGCGTGCGCGCCAAGCTGCTCGGCAAGCTCGCCGTAATCTTCTAGTGCAATGGACATATTGACAGCGACCGTAAGGGTCCGCGCGAGAACTAGAAAAAGGTCGTCACCGCAGCGTCGAGCGCATCGCGCATGTCCGGATCGTCTGTAATTGGCCGCACTAGCGTCATGCGGCAGGCGTCGATCGGCGCAACGCCACGCGCAATCAGCGAGCCGGCGTACACAAGCATGCGGGTGGAAATTCCTTCGTCCAGGCCGTGACCCTTGAGGTTGCGCGCGCGCTCTGCGATAGAGACCAGCTTGCCGGACACATCTGGCGCGGCACCCGACTCGTGAGCGACGATCTCTTGTTCGACTGCGTGCGCTGGGTACTGGAAGTCCAGCGCACCAAAACGCTGCTTGGTCGACTGCTTAAGATCCTTCATGAGTGCCTGGTAACCCGGGTTGTAGGACACGACCAGTTGAAAATCGGGGTGCGCATGCACGAGTTCGCCCTTTTTTTCCAGCGGCAACACGCGCCGCGTATCGGTCAAGGGGTGAATCACCACCGTCGTGTCCTGACGGGCTTCGACAACTTCATCGAGGTAACAGATGGCACCAATGCGCGCGGCCACCGCCAGCGGTCCATCTTGCCAGCGAGTGCCCGCTGCATCGAGCAAGAAGCGTCCGACTAAGTCGGAGGCCGTCATGTCTTCGTTGCAGGCTACAGTCACCAGGGGTTTGCCCAGTTTCCAGGCCATGTACTCGACAAAGCGGGTCTTACCGCAACCCGTCGGGCCCTTGAGCATCATGGGCATGCGAACTGAGTACGCCGCCTCATACAGCGCGACCTCGTCCGCGATGCGACGATAGTACGGTTCCTTGGTAACGCGGTATTGGGCTGCGAGTTCAACAGTGTTCATGGCGATTTGCTTACGTCGACTCTGGGTGCGCGCGGACAACAGTTGGCACGCACCCGCCGGCAGGAGGTGTACCGACGGGTGTGCTGTGCAACGCTGCCGAGACGGGTCTTTAGACGGTCTTGCCGCGGTATACGACCATGGCGGCACCCTGCGATTGGGCCAGGTTGTCGTAGCCGATTAACCGCACGTGGTGCGTCGGATGCAGCTTATGACAGGCCTCAACCTCCGCAAGTATGCGATCGACATTGGTCTCGCCGAACATCGGCAGCTTCCACATGTACCAGTATGAATCGGTCATGTGTTCTGGTTCGGTGTGTTCGACGGCCGGATTCCATCCGCGTCGGACGATGTATTCGACCTGCTCGCGGATTTCTTCTTTGGACATCGGCGGCAGGTAAGAGAAGGTTTCAAACTTGCGGCTCGCGGGATCCGAAAGTTTGGATGCGTAGTCCTGGATTTCGCTCATTGTGGGTACTCCGGTTTTCTCGTATTTGGGCTTCCCCGGGGCACAAAAAGGCGGCCCCGGGGTGATATGTCGTGAATGGATTTTGGGCAAAAAACTCGCGCGCGTTGCTCCTCAGCGGTGCGCAACGTCGAGCTTGTCTACCGTGTCAAACTCGAACTTGATTTCCTTCCACGTTTCCATCGCGACGCGCAACTCGGGACTGGAGCGGGCCGCAGCGGTCAAGATGTCTTTGCCTTCTTTTTCGACCTGCCGCCCTTGATTGCGGGCGTGAACACAGGCCTCGAGTGCGACACGATTGGCCGAGGCGCCGGCCGCATTGCCCCACGGGTGCCCGAGCGTGCCTCCGCCAAATTGCAAGACCGAGTCATCGCCAAAAATCGATACCAGCGCTGGCATGTGCCAGACGTGAATGCCGCCAGAGGCAACGGCAAAAGCGCCGGGCATCGAACCCCAATCCTGATCAAAGAAGATTCCACGCGAGCGGTCTTCCTTGATGTAGCGATTGCGCAGCAGATCGATCCACCCTAGGGTCGAGGCCCGATCGCCTTCGAGCTTGCCGACCACCGTTCCCGTGTGCAACTGGTCGCCCCCGGACAGTCGCAGAGCCTTGGTCAGCACACGAAAGTGAATGCCGTGGTTTGGGTTGCGGTCAATCACAGCGTGCATGGCGCGGTGGATGTGCAGCAACATGCGGTTTTTGCGGCACCAATTGGCCAGTCCCGTGTTCGCACAAAATCCGCCCGTCAGAAAGTCGTGCATGATGATCGGCATGCCGAGTTCTTTGGCGAATTCGGCGCGCTCGTACATAGCCTCGGGCGTGGGTGCGGTAACGTTCAGGTAGTGGCCCTTGCGCTCGCCGGTCTCGGCTTCGGCCTTGCGAATGGCCTCGGCGACAAAGGCGAAGCGGTCGCGCCAGCGCATGAACGGCTGGCTATTGACGTTCTCGTCGTCCTTGGTGAAGTCCAGGCCTCCGCGCAGGCACTCATACACCGCGCGGCCGTAATTTTTTGCGGATAAGCCGAGTTTGGGTTTGATGGTGCAACCAAGCAGCGGCCGACCGTACTTGTTCATGATGTCACGTTCGACCTGAATGCCGTTGGGCGGACCACCGCAGGTCATGACATAGGCGAGCGGAAAGCGCACGTCTTCCAAGCGCAGGCCGCGGATCGCCTTAAAGCCGAACACGTTGCCCACCAGCGATGTGAACACGTTAACGACCGATCCTTCCTCAAAAAGATCGATCGGGTACGCGATGAAAGCGTAAAAGGCGGTGTCATCACCCGGAACGTCCTCGATTCGATAGGCACGACCTTTGTAGTAATCCAAATTGGTCAGCAAATCGGTCCACACCGTGGTCCAGGTACCGGTAGACGATTCAGCAGCAACGGCCGCGGCTGCCTCTTCCCGGTCCACCCCGGGCTGCGGGACAATCTTGAAGCAGGCCAAGATATCGGTGTCCTTGACCGTGTAATGCGGCTCCCAGTACGTGCTGCGATATTCCTTGACCCCCGCGCTATAGGTCTTCTTGCCGGTTTGCTTCGTACTCATTTACGTCCACTCCTTCCCAGACAGTTGTTCGTTGGCACGGGGCACATTCTGCTGGCCCGGCTCATATAAATAAAGTCAGTTTAAATTTGAAATAGAATAAATAAATCTAATCGTTCATGTGTGCGTGCGCTTACTTGCGTTCAGGACAAGTGATCGGAAGCGCAGAAGCGTTCGCGACAAACTCCCTCCCTAAACCTCCTGCGCATTGGAGTTTGTTCCAAGGCGCTGGCCTGCGATTTGCGCCATCGCAGAAAACTGGCAAATCCCTTGCGTCAAGGCCTAGTGCCAGCGCGCCATTGCTGCACTGCCCGCAGGGTGTTCTCAACGTGATTGTCCGGACTCAGGCTGGCGTACGCGTAAATCACCCTGCCTTCGGGACTGATGACATAGGAGATGCGGTCGGCCCGATCGGGCATAAGGAACATCGCCGCGTCGTATCGCTTCATGATCTGCGCCCCCGCATCCGCGGCAACCGCGAACTTATTTCGACACTCTTTCACCGAAAAGTCTTTGAGCGTTTCAATGTCGTCGTTGGACATTCCGATGAGCGTTGCACCAAGCGCCTGAAATTTCTCACTTGCCTCAGCAAAGTTATGCGCCTCGATCGTGCATCCCTTGGTAAACGCCTTGGGATAAAAGTACAAGACGACCGGTCCTTTCTTCAACGCTTCGGCCAGCGAGAAAGTGAAGGTTTTGCCGCCCAGCGCGGCCTGCGCGGTGAAATCGGGCGCGGGCGCACCAACTGCTAAAGCGGCCGAAGAATCGTTGAGGGTTACAGCGAGCGCAATCGCGGCAAGACGAGCCGCGAGGCGCCTAAACGCGACGGCGTCCTTGTCCATGGGCTACTCCTCGCACAGTCGGGCACAGAAGAATAATTCTGAACCTTCGCGCGTGTAAGGCGTAGCCCATCAAGGCGTTGCCGCGTGCACATAATGGCTTGTAAATGCAGCGTCGCACCACTCAGTGCCACCCTCCCATCGGTGAAAAGATACCCGCGGAAAACGTGGGATTGTGCGAAAACCCTGCGCGAGTAAAGTGATTAAATAATTGCATGTCATGCACCGAGCTTACGGGGGGTTGCATGCGAGCTTGTAGCAAAGTTGGCCTTGCGCTCGCTGCGGTCGTTTTACTAACGGGTGGGTGCACACACCTGACAAAGGCACCGTCAGGACCGCCAAACTTCGCACCCGATCCGGGGATCGACGAAGCGTATGTCGACGCGCCCAGCGCGGCCGATTGGGTTTGCGTCTGTGCTCCAGGCGGATCGAGTCGGCCCCAGTGATGGGACTTCGCGCCTAGTACCGCTTCTCCAGAACTAGCAGATCGTTTTCCTGCCTCATTTGGAAGCGTCCAAGAAAGCTGTTTCCCAACAGCACGATGGGAACGCTCGCAGGTACGACCGTCGCGTCGACGTGAAAGACCTCCACCTCGCCAACGCGCACCGAGTCAAGGGCAGCTTGGTAAGCGAGCGCGACGCCGTTTGCGGTGTTGACGCTAACGCGTTGGCCCGCGCGATAGTTGATTCCGAGTTGCTCGGCTTGTGCTACGCCCATCACGACGTTGGATGCACCGGTGTCAACAACAAAGCGCACGCTTACGCCGTTGATTTGGGCGACACCAAAAAAATGCCCACCGCTGCCGGCGCTTAGGACGACGCGCGAGCCGGCATTGCCGCTGCCCTTAGCGCCCACGCTCACGGGATTTTCGCCCACGCGCAATGTCTGGCGCTGCCCAAGAATCTCAATTACTGCAGACTGCTCTCCCACGGAGATCAGGGTTACGCCTTCCCGTGTTTGGCCGGGAACGAGTACCAGTGGTGCGGCGTCTTCGATAACCAACAAAGCACGCTCACCCATAACGCCGGTCAGCGCCACGCTCTGTCCAAACGCGCTAACGCACCAAAACGCAAAGGCATACGTGGCAACGCCCACGCGCAAAAACCTGCTCACCGGCCGCAGTCGGGACACGACGGATCTCTTTTCGATGATTTGCTTGACAAGAACGCTGCGCAAATCATAGACCCAGGCGCAATTTTGGTAACGCGCATTAATAGGAACAATCCGCCGCAAAGTGGGCGCCCTCGTAGATCAGTCGGGCCCGAGACTACCCACGCAATGCCGACATTCGCGAAATGTGCGCGAATTGCCGCGCAATTCTTGAATTGAAGCGCTGCGATCAAACCGATAATCGCGCAAGTCGCCCGAACGGGTGGTGCAATGTCTTAATGTCGGGCGCCGCGTGCAAGCTCGGATCGAACAAGTCATGTCAGCAATCATTGAGCCCGTATCGGATCTTCCTCAAGGTGAAGCCAGGTTCCACGTCGGGGGTGGCGGATATTTTGCGTACCACGGCGTCTGGGCCCCCGGTGTTCGCCTGTTCCGAAGGCTGGGCTTTACTTCCAAGGCGCTGATCATCTCGCTGGTATTTGCGCTGCCTACACTGGGGTTGCTGGCGTGGCTGCTCAGGTCGGGCGCCGACGAAGCGATGCAGCTGCGCATGAACGCCACGCGCCAGCATGTGGAAGTTGCCCACGGTGTGCTTGCATGGGCGCACGCGCAGGAGCTGGCGGGAAAGCTGACGCGCGAGCAGGCCCAGCAGATGGCCGCGCAGGTGATTGAGCAATTGCGCTACGGCGACAATGAGTACTTCTGGATCAACGACATGCAGCCGCGAATGGTGATGCATCCGTTTAAGCCAGAACTTGAAGGCAAGGACCTTGGCGACATCAAGGACCCCAACGGCTTTGCGTTTTTCAATGCCATGGTGGCCGCCGTGCGCCACGACTCAAGGGGTTTTGTGGCGTACCAGTGGCCAAGGCCGGGTAGCGAGGTACCGGTCGATAAGATTTCCTTTGTACAGGGCTTCGAACCCTGGGGTTGGATCATCGGTTCAGGCGTCTACGTAGACGATCTTCGCCATGCCATGATCCGCCAGATGGCTTGGACGGTGGGCGTCGTCGCCTGCGCACTGTTGGTCGCCGGCTATTTGTTCCTGAGTTTTTACCGCGTGATGGATGGGGGTCTGAAGGAGACAAGGCGGCATTTGCGCGCAATGGCCGCCGGCGATCTGACAACCTCGCCCTCGCCGTGGGGCCGCGATGAGGCGGCGCAATTGATGCTCGAATTGCGCTCGATGCAAGATGCCCTGCGAAATGTTGTCGCCCGCGTTCGTCGTGCGAGCGATGAAATTGTGCAATCAAGCCGCGAGATTGCCGCGGGGGCAACAGATCTGTCCAACCGCACCGAACAAGCCGCAACCAATCTGGAGGAGTCATCGACTTCGATGGAACAAATCTCCGCCACTGCAAAAAACGCCGCGGAGCTGAGCTCCGAGGCCTCACAAGTTGCGCGCCACAATGCCCAGGTCGCCACCGACGGCGGACGCGTAATGCGCGACGTGGTCGAAACCATGGAAGGCATTCGTGGCTCCTCGGCCAAGATCGGGGAAATCATCGGAACGATCGATGGCATCGCATTTCAGACCAACATCCTTGCCCTCAATGCTGCGGTGGAGGCGGCGCGCGCAGGCGAGCAGGGGCGCGGGTTTGCGGTTGTCGCTAGCGAGGTGCGCATGCTCGCGCAACGCAGCGCCGAAGCAGCCCGGCAGATTAAAGCGCTTATCAGCGGCAGTGTCGAAAAAGTCGAGCAGGGCACGGAAATTGTTCGCCGGGCCGGTGTAACGATCGAAGAGATCGTTGCGTCGTCGCAGCGGGTCGACCACCTGCTCAGTGAAGTGGCAAATGGCGCGCGCGAGCAGGGTGTCGGCATCGCTCAGATCAGCCAGTCCGTCCAAGAGCTCGATAAGATGACGCAGCAAAACGCAATGCTCGTTGAGCACACCGCGAATGCGTCTTCTGCGATGAATGAACAGGCGCATGCGCTCGTAGGGCAGGTGTCGCACTTTCGCCTTCCCAGTGCTGGCAACGTGCAGCGGTGCTCGGACTAGGATCTTTGCCCGGAAGTGTTGGGCCGAACGAGAGATTCGGCCCTAGTTTGTCACAAGACGCGCAAGATGCTGTGCGCACGTAACGCGAAGCAACAATGCATTTCCGATGAACAAATGTATCTCTTTGCCGTGCATCGCATTTGCCGCAACTAATTCGCGCCTAGAGAGTCGCAGGCACATCGGCGCCACATCAGTGCGTTCCAACCTGCGGTTTTGCCCACTCGTGCGTGGGCCCCAAACACAAACCAAAGCAAAGAACGCCGCCGCCGGTTTGCGTGGGTAACAATCAACGACTCCAACGCAGGCGTGGGTTGCCGCACGCACAAGAGTGTCGAGCGACCCGCTCAACGAAATCCGACCGGGCCATTGCGGGTGCGAAACGCCCCCCGAATTGCCAACCGCGGGGGAGATTCGCCTCCCGACCGAAAGGTGCGAGTTGATCGGGCGTGCGGGCAAATCGTTATCCCTCGAGCTCCAAGCCTGGGTATGGCTGCGTAGCGTCGAACAACCGGTATCGACTCGAAGCGTGGCGTTAGTTGGTAAAAGCGCAGCCGCTTTGGCTCAAACGCCCAGCGGCGAGACGCGTCGGCGTCAGTTCGACCTCGTGGCGCAAAGGCAAATATGGGTGCCAGCAATTCAGCGAGAAGCGAAAGCACCGATCCGATCCCGCGCTCAAGGATGTTTCATAGCGGACGATCGCCTCCAGCGGTCGACATGGGTGGTGCGGATGGCGGTAGGGGGAGCCGACGGACATTTCTTTGAGTACTAAGGGCTTTGAGTCTTCCGGGCGCTGCTCATTTACGCCTTATATGGCCGACCGTACTAGCGGTATCGGAGCGTGGAATGCTCAATCGCCTACGAAATCGCGGGTATTGTGGCGGAGCTGGGGGAACGGCACGGGACTTATAGCTGTGATCAACGGAAAAAAAGCGACTGGAAATTTTGGCCAAGTAAAGACCAGGCACTGAGGCACACGCAAAGGGGTGCGCATGGAAAGTGTCGAATAAAAGTGCTGTATAGGAAAATTCGCGCAGTTTCCCTCTCGGCGTCATCCACCCCAACGACAGTAACACTGACGCAGTCCATTTAGTTTCACGGAGCTCGCAAATCGGCTTCGGAATATTGTCACCTCTGCGTTCGTGTCCCTTTGACTCAATTCGCCTTCAAGCCCAAGCGTCGAAACTTTAGAGGCCAACGGCGCTCTAAGGTAACGGTTCACCTGTTCAATCGGTTCCCTTATTGTGCGCAACCGCCATTGTTGCTCGCGTATTGGTGCGGCTTAATACTTCGCGGCGCTTGGCAATTTGCACAAGGCGCAATGTTAGTTTTGGTACTGCTGAAGCGATCGTCCTGTCACGAAAGATGGCTTTATCACAAACGCCTAGCTTGGTGCGGATCCTAGGCTGGGGTGTCTTGCTGCTCTGGTGTGTTTGGTCCGCTCACGCGGAAGCTGGAAACTCACCAACCGAGGCAGAACGCGGCGCAAGTGCGAGTCCGGCGCCAAGCGATGCTGTTTTGCCTCTTGCGCCCAGTTCCGCGGCTCCGGCTCCGACACTACGGATTGGCGGTTACCTGGGCGCACTCTCGGAGCAGGGATATCTCAATACCCTCTATTCGCCCTGGCGGACGCGTCTTGAGGCGAATTATCTCGTCGATGTTCACGCGGTTTACACCGTCGAACGCTGCACCCGATGGCCCCTGGAGCTGGAAGTCGAGGCGGGATTAGCAAAGCGATTTGCGCGGGACCATCAGACCGAGGTTGACTTGGCCCCCGTCGCCCGGTGGAAACAGTTTCCGTGGAATGAGTACCTCTATACGAACCTGCGCGTTGGGCCGCTAGGGACGAGCTACGTGAACAGCATCTCTAGCTGGGAGCAAGAGAATTCCGATAATGGCCGGGGATCCCGATTCTTGAATTTTCTTGTATCCGAATTGACGTTTGCACCTGCCGCCGATTCCACCTGGGAGAGCCTCATAACCATACATCACCGCTCCGGCATCTACGGTTTGATTAACGGTGTGGAGGGCGGTTCGAACTACATTTCGGTAGGACTCCGGTTTGTCACGTTTTGAATTTGCGGTGGTGCGGATCGATCGGATGCCAACTTGCCGACTTCAGCGCCCGTTTTCTGATCGGCTGCGAGGGCTTGGAAAGCACGAAGGAGCGCTATGCCTTCACGGTCTTTGAGTGGCTGTTTCGCGAGTAAGGACTGCCCTGTCGTATTCGCTCGGACAACGCTGTTCCCTTTGCCAGCGCCCACGCGCTCTACGGCTTAAGCCGCCTGGCCGTCTGGTGGCTGCGGCGGGGCATCCAGATCGAACGCATCCGCCCGGGGCATCCCGAGCAAAACGGGCGCCATGAGCACATGCACCGCACGCTCAAACAGGCAACGACGTGGCCCGCTGCGCGAAACCCGTTGCAGCAGCAGGCTCTGTTCGACGAATTCGTGCACGACGAGTACAACTTCGAGAGGCCGCACCAGGCCTTGGATAGGAAGCGGCCCGGTGACCTGTACCAACCCTCACCGCGACCCTATCGGGGTCTGCCGGATGTCCAATACGGCTTGCACGATCACACCACCGTGTCGGCACGTGGACGGATTTGCTTCGCGTGCAAAAAGATCAACCTCAGTCAGGCGTTTGCCGGACAGAAGGTTGGTATCAAAGAAGAATAAGAAGACGGAATCTGGCAGGTGAGTTTCATGGACTACGAGATCGGCTTCTTCGATCTCGATACTCGCCGCATGGAGCCGGCCGACAATCTTCGTCTGCGCTCGTGGGAAACGGTAACGGCTCTAATTCGCGACAGGCCATTGCTGGGCTATGGCGTCGGCGGTTTCGCGTACGCGTATGCGAAGGAACGGCCGATCCAAACTGGGGACGTGCCGCTGCAAGGCTGGTGTGGGATGCCGGCCTATGACACGCATAATCAATTTCTGATGGTCACCATTGAGGCGGGATGCCTTGGACTCGCGGTTTTCCCGGGGTTCATAGTCGGCGCGATGCGACAGAGGGCGCGTGATCCCTACCGATACATGGAATTGTCGGTGCTGGCGGCATCGTGCGTGACGAGCCTATTCAATTCCCATTTCAAGATGTTTGCCGAGAGTCACTTTATTGCGCTGCCGTTGGGCGTGCTTCTCGCAGCCGAATCCGTCCATCCGGTCCCGGGTTTGACGAACCGGGTCAACCCGATAGAAAACGTCCTTGCCGTCGGGCCCATCGTCTCGACGGATTTTGCTGCATCCCGCGTTCGCACTGCGGCTGCTATCGGGACACGTCGGACAGCGTGAGCGCCGACCGCTGGCGCGCCCGCCGGCGAAAAGTCGACGGCATCAGACTCTTCCGAATAAATCGCATCAAGGCCTGGAGACCTACGCTAGGCATGTACAACGGATCCGGCTGCTCCACTCGCGTTGCATGCAGGTCCTTCCAACCGATGTGTTGCACGGCTAGGAATCTAAACATGTTCTCGGTGTCCAGCCATGGACCTGGGATGTCATTCCCGAACGGACCAGCCGAGTGATGGGGAAAGCTGTAGTGCGCTTCCCCTTGGCTGCACTGGATGACGTGGTCGCGAAAGCGCTCTGATACGGTGTGGCCATCCACGAGTTTGAACGCCCGATATCGTGCCGATGCGACGAGGACGCAGAACGCATCGATGCTTTGCACCTCTGTCGAGATGAAAGGGGGAAAAAACCCCCCGCGAAACATGGCCGCCAGTATGACCGCATCATAATGCTCGAGGTCCACTTTGACGTAGTACGGCTCGCCGTGGTCGCGAAAGAGATCATTGACGTATCGAGCCGGGAATGTCTGCTGCGTAAATTGGTCCATAACACTCGGCGTTGGGGCCGGGAATTGGCTCAGTACCGGGTTCGTACGGTGAAGGTAGAAGGGCACGGGACCGGTCGCGGGATCCGCCGTTAGTACGCAGTTCTCAACGATCACCCGACCGGTCCGAATTTCGTCGGCAAAGCGCGCAGCGATCTCATCGGCGAGTTGCGGGTTCGCCTCGACCGCGACGACAGTCTCCGCCTTGAGCAGATAGTACGGAACATCGTCGCCATTGTTGGCGCCGAAGTCATAAATGACAGTACCGCTTCGCGCTGTTGGTGGCGTCATGGATCGAGTTCTTGTGATGGATGTTTGGTTCGCTGCGGGTGTCCCAAACCAACCCGAGTGTCGAATGAATTCTAGGCGATCCGAACTATTCGGGTGCATTCCGCGGTGATTGAATACATGCAGCGAATCGTCCGCGACGGCCTTCAGGGCAATGGCGTCGTCGACCTTTGGAGCCACGAAGTAAGATGCGGCAGTGGGCCTGCTTAATCCAATGGTTGAGCGGTGGGTTGGCGGACTATGGAAACATAGGACCCCAATGCGGCATTACATTGAGAGTCAGCCGCGCGCGATGCCTGCGAGAGATCGGCAGGTCCGATTACACGCCGCGTTAAATTAGCAAAAACTGGAACGGCGTCGAGTGGGAAGGTGTCCTGTAACTATTTGATTTATTTGGTGGGCCGTACAGGACTTGAACCTGTGACCAACGGATTAAAAGTCCGCTGCTCTACCGACTGAGCTAACGACCCCGGAACGAATGCTGAAAGCAGCAGGCGTATCGGCAGAAAAACCCGCAATTATCGCGACGCCGACCCAGTGCGTCAAACGACCCGTGCGTGGGTCAAGCGAATCGGCGATGTCAATGACTCAGACGCCCATCTGGTCTATTTTTTTTCCTTGTTTGCTGGGAAGCTCGCCAATCGATCTCGCGCGAGCTTGGCAGCCTCGGAGTTGGGGTAGTCATTGGTAATTCGTGTCAGCGTCGCCCGAGCGCTCTTGCGGTCATTGAGCTCCACCTGGCTTGCGGCAATGTTCAGCAGGGCCTCGGGTATGCGCGGGGAATCGGGAAAGCGCTCGATCAAACTTTGCTGAGCAGCAACCGCCGCAGAATAGTCCTTGATCGCGTAGTATGAACTTCCAAGCCAAAACTGCGCTGCGGGCGCGTACAGGGATTGCGGGAAGCGGGCGACGAAGGCGCTGAGCGAATTGACCGAGCTGCGAAAATCTCGAGCGCGGAATTGCGACATGGCCGCATCATACGCCGCTTGCTCCTCCCGATCGATCTGGCCGCTACGGCCATCGACGGTGATCGTCGTCGGTTCGAGCTTGTGCAGGCGCTGATCAAGATCGGCATACAAGTCGTGTTGGCGCTTTTGCGCGGTGGTAACGTCATTGGCTAGTTGCTCGGTCACACCCCGCAACTTTGAGATCTCGAGCATGGCAGCGTCATGCTGGTCGGCCGTCTCGGACTGCCCGTGTTGAATCGCTGCGATCCGGTTTTCAAGTTCTTCGATGCGCTTTGTGAGCGCATCGAGGCGTTCGCGCTGCTGCCGATCGGACTCAGCCAGGTTGTCGCGCAACTCGAGAATTGCCTTACGCGCTTCGTCGTCGCCAAATAGCGCAGCGCGCGCTGGGCCCAGCGGCACCGCTAGTGCGGTGATCAAGACGGATGCCATTAATTGCGGAGCGATTCGCATGTGTGCCAGTTCCTTCGCGCGTGGCCACAGGTGGTGAACCAGGGCAAAAGACCGCTTGCCCCGAACAACGCTACGCGCGCCTATTTGTACAAGATGTCCGCGCGACGGTTCTCCGCCCAAGCCGATTCATCATGTCCCGGATTGCGGGGCTTTTCTTTACCCAGGCTGATTGTCTCGACACGGTTCATTGCGACGCCGAGCACTTTGAGTCGCTCGCGAACGGCATCGGCGCGACGTTGACCCAGCGCAAGGTTGTACTCGCGTCCTCCACGCTCGTCGCAGTTTCCTTCGACGCGCACAGTGCGCGCGAGGTGATCAACAAGGTAACGGCCGTGGGCTTCGACGACCGGAATATCTGAATCGTTGATATTGGAACGGTCGAACTCGAAAAACACACTGCGGCGCGCAAGAATGCTCTTTGGATCGTTGAGCGGATCAATCGGTGCGGCCGTCACCGGCGCCTGCTCCACGGGTGCCGCACTTGGCGCTGGCGTTGGCGCGGGTGAAGGCGCAGGAGCAGGTTGCGCCTCCGGTGCGGCGGGCGCTGGCTTTTGTTCCAGATTGGTGCTGCTGCAGCCAACGGCGGCGAGCGTGACCGTAAGCGCCAACAATGAGATGCGCAGGCTATTCATGTTGTTAACTCCTTGCATTGTCACTTGGAAAATGGACCCCAGGTGGGCTCTCGTACGTCGCCATTGGGCCCCGACAGGCGGGCACGGGCGCGACCGTCTGTGGAAGCCAGGGCGAGAATGCCGCGTCCGCCTACCTCGGTGGCATACAAGATGAGTCGGCCGTTCGGGGCGAAAGTGGGTGACTCATCCTTTACGGTATCTGTGATTGTAAGTTCCTGCGCGCTGGCTAGGTCAAGCACTTCGACTTGGAACAGGTCGGAGCGCCGCGAAACGTACGCCAGTGTCTTGCCGTCAGGGCTGATGCGCGGCGTAATGTTGTAGTCACCGTTAAAGGAAATGCGCTGCGGTTCGCCCCCCGTCGCCGGCATGCGATAGATTTGTGGGCCACCACTTCGGTCGGAAGTAAAGTAGATCCAAGCGCCGTCCGGAGAGTACACCGGCTCGGTATCGATCGCCGGATCGTTGGTCAAACGTCGCAGATTCGAGCCGTCGATATTCATCGAGTAAATTTCCGAATTTCCATCGCGTGTCAGCACAACGGCCATGGTCTTGCCGTCCGGCGCGAAGGCGGGCCCACTGTTGCTTCCCGAAAAATTGGCAAGGACCCTGCGCTGACCGGTGGCCAGATTGTGAAAGTAAACAACCGCTTTGTGCGACTCGAAGGAAACGTAGGCCAGCGCGCTGCCATCGACAGACCATGTCGGCGAGATGATGAACTCGCGCGACTTGAGTGCAATCTGCGGATTAGCCCCGTCCGCATCCGCGATTTGCAGCTCGTAGTGATTCGGGCTGTACTGCACGACGTAGGCGACGCGAGTGGAAAATACGCCTTTGACGCCTGTCAGTGCCTCGTAGATACGGTCTGCAATCTTGTGCGCAATGCGGCGCAGGTCAGTGCCCACGCTCACAAATGCGAGCCCATCGAGCTGCACTGCCTTGACGGCGTCATATATGCGATAGCGAATTTCAATCCTGCCGTCGGCAAGCCGCGTTGCCGAACCGATGGCTAGGCTATCGGCGCCGCGGGTCTTCCAATCAGCAAAGTTCACGCGTGCGCGCTCATCGATCGGCGTCGGACCGGCGTCGACGATGCGAAACAAGCCCGATCGCGTAAGGTCGGCGCGAATCACGCTGGCGATGTCTTCCGAGACGGGCACATCGGCCAGAAAATTTGCCACCGCGATCGGAAACTGTTGCGAGCCGACCCCGGTTATCTCGACAGTCATCTGTCCTCGCGCGGGGCCACCCACGAGGGCAAGCGCGCCAATAAGTGCAATGGACGTCAAGACGCATATCCAGCGCGCGGGCGCGATGCGAAGGGAGAAATTCGTGGTCTCGACGCGAATCAGTCGAAAAGGCGATCGCTGCAAAGCGGCAGGGAGCATGGGTCGCGGATTATAGGCACGAGGCCCGCACGGCCTTGTCTGCATCATCGCGTGTCCTGGGGATAAAGCCGTAGGCTCAACGACCGAGGCACCGTTCCATCGTCCCGCCGCGGGAACGGATCGGTGCGCAAAATCGCTCGGCGCGCGGCTTCGTCGAAACCGGGCAGACCGCTGGCTTTGACCAGTCGCGGTTCAGCGGCCTGCTCGCCAGTGGGAAGAAGCTCGACGGCGAACTCCGCGTACACAGTCGGCGCCACGCCTTCGGGCACCGCATAGGAGAGGTGAGCGCGGACGGCAGACTGAATCTTGGCGCTGTATTCGTTGCTGATGGGCCCCACGCTGCTGACCGTGGGGGTGCGAGCGGTGGCAAGCGCCTGGCTGGCCAAGCGCGTCATTTCGTCTTGACGCTGGCGCTCGGCCTGCGCTTGCTGGCGGCGCAGCTCCTGTGGCGTCGGTTCGCTACGTACCTGTTTTGCTTTTTTGTCCTTCTTCGGTGCTTCTTCCTTTGGTGCAGCAGTCTGCGCACGGCGAGGCACTTCGGTCTTTTGCACAATGTCGGCGTTGGGCGGTGGGATCTGTTCGCTGGGCGGCGGTGGAATTGTGACTGCGGGCGGCTGGGGTGCGGGCGCCTCGGCCGCGGCCAACGTGGGTGGGGGCAGATCCCACAGCTCCGCGACCGCAGGTGCCGACGCATTGGTGTGCCATTGGACAGCAAACCACATCCAGCCGACCAGCGCAGCGTGCATCGCCAATGCGGCCGCGAAGGAAGGTACCGCATCGTGGTCGCGGTGACGCGGCAAGACTCGAGCAGCAATGGCGGTCATGAGGTCGGCTTGACCGCCAATCCGACGTGGCGAATGTGCATCTTATAGAGCGCATCCATGACCTTCGTGACAGCCTCGTAACGCACGTCCTTGTCTCCGGAGATCACAACGGGTGTGTCCGGATGAGGCTGCAGTCGCTCTTGCAAGATGCTCTCGAGCTCCTCCAGCCGCACTTCGCGCGGCGCCACCGAAGCGCTGCCAGGCCCGCGGTCGCGAAGCAGGAGCCGGCCGTCGGGTTTGACGACGATCTCCAGCGGCGCTTCGGGTGCGCGAGTCGATTTGCCCATCGTCGGGAGTTCGACCAGACTCGGATTGACGAACGGGGCCGAGACCATGAGGATAACGACCAGCACCAGCATGACATCGATGTACGGCACGACATTGATGTCCGAGAGCAAGCGACGGCGGCTTGTTGTGCGGCGGGCGATGATGGCCATTGGTGCGGGTCGTGCGAGCAGAAGGCGGCCGCGCTAGCGCTGGCGCTGCAGAATGTTGGAGAACTCTTCCATGAAGGTCTCAAAGCGGTTGGCAAGTCGGTCGATGTCGTGCGCAAAGCGGTTGTAAGCGACCACCGCGGGTATTGCGGCAAACAAGCCGATCGCGGTTGCGATCAGGGCCTCGGCAATGCCGGGCGCCACGCTGGCCAAAGTTGCCTGCTGCAAGCTCGAGAGATTGGTGAAGGCGTGCATGATGCCCCACACGGTGCCGAACAAACCTATGTATGGGCTTACCGAACCGGCAGAGGCTAAAAAAGCCAAGCGTGCCTCCAGATTGTCCATTTCGCGCTGGTAGCCAGCGCGCATCGCGCGCTGGGCACCGTCAAGCAACGCTTGCCGGTCGACCTCGCCGGCGCGGCTGCCCCGCAGCTTCAAGAACTCACCCATCCCGGCCTCAAATATGCGCTCGAGCGCCACCGTTTTGTGGTTCGGGTTTGTCGCGACCTGATACAACTGCACCAGGTCGCTACCGGACCAGAATCTGCGCTCGAAGGATTCGGTTTCCCGTCGCGCTCGGCGGATCGCCAGTCCCTTGCTGAAAATCGAGGTCCAAGACGCCAAGGAAATGAGCAGCAGCAACGCCATGACCAGCTGAACCACCAGCGTAGCGTGGGTCACCAGGGACAGTATCGACAAATCGGCGGAGACGTTCATGCGTTCGTTTTTCTCGGTTGCCTCACTCGGCGCTCATGTCCGCAGGCGCCGCAGCGCAACTAAGCGCCGCGACAAGCGGCGACGGCAGGCGCGTGGGTTTCATGGTTGTGGCCGCGATGCATGCGACTTTCACGCGCGCGCGGCACAGGACTTCAGATCCGCGCTGGGCCGCCTGCTCAAAGACGAGGTAGCTCGCGCCCCGCTCGCCGACGCACGCGTCGATGTCGAGCTCGTCATCGAGCACTGCCGATCGCAGAAACTGCAGCTCGGCGGCGACAACGACAAAGAGAATATGCTCGCGCTGCGCCAATTCTCGCTGTCCAAATCCCAGTGCCCGCATCCATTCGGTGCGACACCGCTCAAAAAACCGCAGATAGTTTGCGTAGTACACGACACCGCCAGAGTCCGTGTCTTCGTAATACACGCGGACGCGCCAGACAAAAGCCCGCTGCACATGTGCAGCGGGCAGTTTTGCAACTTTCGCTGTCGTCAGGGGCGAGACGCGGCCGGCGTGCGTTGGAGGCCCCGCCGCTGGTGACGTTGCACTCCCCGGTTGGCCAGCCGGCCGGGCATCTGATAGTTCGGATCTTTGCACGGCGTCGAGTGTAACGGCTGTCGCGTCAAGCTGCTTCTTGCTGGCGCACGCTGGGCTAGCAGCCGTACGGCATCTTTCCTAGCATCAGCACGGGCCAGATTGGCGATTGCATTTGAGCCCTCGCAGCTTGCCCCGGGCAAAGCACAGGAGCGCAATTCGTTGCAAGATCGGCAACTCGTATGCCATTCGGACTAGCATGTGTGGTGGTTTAGCCGGTATCGCAGCGTTGGCCGCTTATGGTCAAATCCTTAGCCGGCTCAACCATCGGAAAGAAGCAGATACGGGCTGCCCAACGCTGCATCGGTTGCCTGGTTCGCGACCATCGGCCAGCGGCAGCGGACTTTGCGCAGATACTCGATGCCGCCCTCGCCCGGCACCGGTGAGTAAAGCGCTGGCGGGTTCTTGCTAAGAGTGTCTCGCGCGCGGACAAATTCGGAGCGAGTTCTGGTTGGTCGAATTTTCGCTTAATGCACGCTCAAACTTTTGCTCGCCGTAGCAAGCCGCGAGCCACTGGCCGATCATCACCTATAGAAGGTCAAGTATCTGGCCCGCCAAAAGGTGGGCACCCATCCACCGATTAACGGCAGGATGTCGCAATTTGCAGAAGGCCTGAGGGAGAGTGGGCAGGTGATGCGCGCTAACCGCGGGCGCACTCTTATTTGGGCGTCGGTCGCAACTCGTATAGCAATTGCCTTGCTTCGGAGCGCTTTCGGGTGATATGCGAGGCTGCGCGCTAACTAGTCGGGCGAGTTTTGCTTGTCGTTCGCCTGGGAAAGGTCCGCTAAGGGGTTGCGCGCACAGGGAATCAATTTTGCGCGATGGATTCTCCGACGGAATTAGCGCGATTCAGTTGCGCCGCAATAGGATATTCTTCGCGGTTATTTCCAAGCGTTACCAGTGCGCTGCGATGAGTTTTTTCCGTTCGAGGAACTTGCGTCGACTCCTAAGACGGGTCCGTAGGACGCCGCACCCAATCGGGGCCAACGCCACGGGTGAGGCGAGCGCGAAAGGTCGACACCGATGGTACGACGGATTGCGGAAGCAATGAGCAGGTTGCTTAGCTCATTGCGCGCTGTTGCAATTGCAATGGGAGTGACCTTTGGCGCGCAGTTTGCCTGCGCGCAGCAAACCGAGTCGCCGCAAACGCAACAACAATCAACAGAACTTGCACCGGTTGCGCCCGAACAGGTACTGGAGAAGGTGCAGATCACTGGTTCGAGCATCAAGCGATTGGAGTCGCAGACGGCGCTGCCGGTGGAGGTGCTTACGCGCGAAACGATCGATCGCTTGGGTATCACGAATGCCGAGCAGCTCATGATGGACATTACGTC
>CAZSOI010000188.1:0-3585 GCA_964608115.1 uncultured Burkholderiaceae bacterium
CTGGATGTCGGCCTCAGACAGTTCCATCCCAGGCGGACAGCCATCGATTACGCAGCCAATCGCCGGACCATGCGACTCGCCAAAATTGACGACGCAAAACATGCGACCGAAAGTCGAAGTTGTCATCCGATGTCTCGGAAAAGAGCGCCCTCGCCAAATGCCACCGAGGCACGACGGTGGCGACCTTGGCCTTCCCATTTTACCGGTCCGGCGCGCCGCTGCGAGGCAGATCGCGCCAAGCTAGCGCCAATTGCCACGCAGCTCGCCAACGGTCTGCTGCAAGCGCTCCGGGGTCGCCTCATGTGCGGGCATTGCGGCGCCCACTTCGACACCGATGCGCGGGAAAAACCCCCGAGCAAGCCGACGGCGCAATGCTGGCTCACCCGCACGGCTAAACAAGGAGCCCCACAATCCTCGCAACGCGATCGGCACGACGCACACCGCATCGCGCTCCAATACGCGACGCACGCCGGGTCGAAATCGTGCCAGATCACCGTCACGCGTGATCGCGCCTTCGGGAAAGATACAAACCAGGCCGCCATCGCGCAACTCCTCCGAGACCCTTTCAAATGCCTGCTCCATCAACACCGGGTCGTCTCGCGCCGAAGCAATCGGAATAGCCTTGACATGGCGAAAAAGCCAAGAAAGAAATGGTATTTCGAAGATCGACCGGTGCATGACAAAACGGATGGGCCGCGGGCTCACGGCCGACAAAATGATCGCATCGACAAAGGAAACGTGATTTGCCACGAGCAGTGCCGCGCCCTCCTCGGGTATGTGTTCCTGCCCCCGAGCGCGGATGCGGTAGATCAGGTTGACCAGGATCCAGGAAAGAAAGCGCAGCAAGAACTCGGGCACCCGCAGATAGATGTACACGGCAACGGCCGCGTTGAGCAGCGCGGTGAGCAGGAACAACTGGACAATGCTCGCCCCCAGGGCGCGTAGCACCAGCACCGCGTAACCGCTAGCGACGATCATGAAGATCGCGTTCAAAATATTGTTGGCGGCAATGATCCGCGCACGTCGTGATGGGGGACAGCGTGTCTGAATCAGTGCGTACAGCGGAACGCTGTACAGGCCCGCGCAAACCGATAGTCCAAAAAGGTCCACCAATATCCGCCACTGTGCGCCGTGGGAAAGAAACTGCCGTGCGGTTTGCAATTGACCCAATGGTTCATCGGGCACCGCAAAGAACAAATCGACGCCAAAGACGGTCATCCCGATCGATCCCAACGGCACCAAACCGATCTCGACGATGCGATGCGAAAGACGATCGCATGCCAAGGAACCGGCAGCAACACCAATGGTGAAGTCCGCGAGCAGCAAGTTGGCCAGCGACGGACCGCCGCCGAGCACATCGCGCGCAAACGCGGGAAACTGCGTAAGAAACAGCACCCCGAAGAACCACATCCATGAGATCCCGAGCATGGAAAGAAACACCACACGCTGTTCTCGAGCCAAACGCAAATTGGCCCACACCACGCGAACCGGGTTCCAGTCCACTGCCAAGGTCGGATCCGGTGACTGGGTCCTTGGTATGCCTAGGCTTGCGACCAACCCGAACAAGGCCAGCGCAATGCACCCGGTTGCTGCGTACGTCGGTGCTGTGGGCCCCTGATCCATGAGTACACCGCCCAGTATGGTGCCCAACAAAATGGCGACAAAGGTCCCCATTTCGACCATGCCATTGCCCCCCACGATCTCCGCAGCGTTCAAATGCTGCGGCAAGTACGCATACTTAGCCGGACCAAACAAGGTCGAGTGCACACCCATAAGAAACGTGCACGCAAGCAAGATGGCAAATTGCCCGTTGACGAAGCCCCAGGCACCGAACAACATAATTGCCACTTCCAGCAGCTTGACCATCCGCATGACTATTGCCTTGTCGTACTTGTCCGCAAGCTGACCGCTCGTGGCCGAAAGCAACAAGAATGGAAGTATGAAAGCGGCTGCGATCAGGTTGGCCGCGGTCGAGGCGTCTAGTAGCGTGACCCCGGCGCTGCGGTAAGTGACCAGCAGCGTAAAAGAGAACCGAAATACATTGTCATTGGCGGCGCCACAAAACTGTGTCCAGAAAAATGGCGCAAATCGCCGCTGACCGAGCAGCGCTAGCGCGCCGTGGCGGCTCATTGAGCAATTGCCTGCGCAAGCTCCAAACCGGAGAGATAAGCCGACTCAACGCGCGAGCCACCGCACCAATCCCCGGCAAGTCCGATGGCGCGCTCGGGATCCCATAGGTAGGTTTCGGCGAGGGCCTGGGCCGGTGTCGAAATGCGCCAACGTAACGCGCTGCAAGATTTCTGCGCCAAGGGGCGCGACAAGCGCGCTGCAAACGCGCGCTGCATCCAGCGCGCCGCCTCATCGACGTTCATCTCCAGGAAGTTTTTCGACCAAGTTGGGCGCGCCTGCAGCAACCAGCGCTCGGCCGTGCCCTCGCCTAGCTGGCGCATCGGCTTGGAATTGTCGCGCGCGGCCCAAGACAGGATGGGATCATCACTGATCACCGCTGCATCAAATTCAATTCCGCTCGGACGCGATAGAGCCAAAGTCGCGGTCCAGCAGGCATCCCAGCGGACCGCTTCCAGGCGCTCGCCGAAGTTTGTCTCCGTTCGCACAAGGCGCAGCGCATCGGGCGACGGAACGGCCAGCACCAGAGCATCAAATCCGACAATCCCGAGTTGGCGGTTCCGCGGATCAAACAGGTACCATTCCGACGAACCACGGCTAATGCGCCCCACCTCAGCGTCGAACACGACGTCTAGGTCGCGCGCCAGGTAGGTGGCAATGCTTTGCATCGCAGGCACGCCAACAAAGCGCGGAGTGCTGGGCGGCGCCGGCGTAATTTGCCCATTGACCAGCTCCGCGAGGTTCGCCTCCCACGTTCGGACCAGGTCGGCTCCCACCCACCGATGCACCGCCTTGGCAAAGACTTCGGTTTGGACCGTAAAAAACTGCGCACCGATGTCAAAAACGCCCGCCTCGCACTTTTGACTAGCCAGCCGCCCCCCGGGCATCGCACTGCGCTCAAATACCGTAACCCGCGCTCCGAAAGCGGCCAGCTCGCGTGCACAGGTCAGCCCAGCGACTCCAGCGCCAACTACTGCGAAGTGCAGTTTTTGTGTACGCGGATCGGGCAGGGACTGCGCCATCAGCCGCTAACACTCTCCGGCAGCGGCCACTCGCGAATGTAATCCTTGAGCATCCGGTTCTCGTAGCCCTGCTCTTCGAGTACGGCGCGTGCCACATCATGAAACGATATGACGCCCGCAAGCACGGTTTGATCCATTACTGGAATGTAGCGCACTCGCAGATCCAGCATGATTCGTCGCAGGTCATTGACATCCGTTTGCGCGTCCACGCTCTTGGGATGGGCGTCCATGAACTCGCGCACCATCCCTTTGCCCACACGTCCGTCGTTTGCGCGCAGAGCCCGGAAAACCTCGCGGAAGGTCAGCATCCCCGCCAGTCGACCGCGTTCCATCACCACCACCGACCCAATATCGAACTCCGTCATGGTCTGAACGGCAGACCATAGGCTCGTATCCGGCGCAACCGTATACAGCGCATTGCCTTTTGCACGTAAGA
>CAZSOI010000189.1:0-5501 GCA_964608115.1 uncultured Burkholderiaceae bacterium
GCGGACGGCGAGGCGAAGCAGTTTGGCGGCGTGGTGACGTTGCCCCAGATCGCCTGATATGGGTCGAGTTCTTGATAGGCGGCCCACTCGAGGCCGGAGTTGGCAGCCTCAAAGACGCGCTCGGCTTGAACGGACGCCTCCACGGTCCCCTGCGCATTGGCGCCGATGCTGATGATGTAAGCGGCGAAGGCACCCAGGACCACAAGCAAGAACAGCGAGGCAACAAACGCAAAACCGCGAACGCGTGCCGCGCGCGTCGGTGCACAACCTGTTTTGCGCGCAACACGCACGCCTGCAAGAAGTCGCGGATCAGGGGCCATTGGGGGTGATGACCTGCGAATACAGCGTCACGCTCTCGCCGTTCTTGGACAGTTGCAGGTTGATCTGCATGGAATTTAGGTCGGTCTGTGCAGTACCGGGCGTGAAAGTGCAGGAGCTGACGTCGTTTAATACGAGGCTGTTGCTTGCGGTCGACAGCGGCGCAGTCGTGACGGAATTGGGTTGCGTTGCGGTGGGCGTATAGCCGTAGTAGCGTGTGAGCGTGCCGGTGCCGTTGGCGTTAGGGCTACACACGTAGCTCACGGATGTGGTGAATAGATAGAATCGGTTCGCCGGCGAGGCCGCCGGCCAGGCGCCGGCAGCAACGTAACTGATGGTCTGTAAGTTATTGCCTGTGACACTCAGTGCCCGCACATTGCCGCCTGTGTACAGATTCATGTTGCCAAATCCAAGATTCATGATGACGAGCTGGCTTCCCGCTGGCGCATTGACTGTGGGACCAAGAATCTGGAAGTAGTTGTTGCTGGGATTGGAAAAGTCCAGCGGGTAAATTCCGGTGGGATCGTTACCGTTGGACTTGGCGACCCGATAGCGGCCAGTATCGACGACAGGTACAAACTCCAAATACTGGGTCGTGCCGCTGCTGGTCACCCGCACCGAATTGGGAACCGCAGCTTGCAGCTCGCGGATCATGCGGCGCACGACCAGATCGGCCGCATCCGTCAGTGCGGCCCGGTTGATCGTGGAGAAGTAGGAGCTCACCGGATTGCGAATGAACATACCGATGGTTGCGCCCAATATGCTGATGAGCAGTATGACGACCACGAGCTCAACCAGGGTGAAGCCGGCGGCGCGCGCGCGCACAAGATGCGCTGGCAGGTCAGGGCGCATACATCGCTCGATAGCTATACAGGTTGAACGATTCGCCGGTGGGCCCGGTCACGGTAACCGTCACGAGCACGCCCGAGGTCGACGGCACATTGCCCATGGCCTGCTGGGAAACGGCGACACTGGCCGAATATTGGCTAAGGCCCGCGATCGCGGTCCCACTGGGAGTAACAATGCCGCTTTCGGTATAGCCGGCATAATCGCGTGGATCATCAAATGGCGTCGTTGCGCTGCCGCGCGATTCCCCCGGCTCGGGCCCCATACCTTCGGCGGCTCCCGTACGCGGGTCGGTCGCCGAGAACGGCATAGTGTCGATCTCCTGGATCAGCGCCTGGTTGATGGCCAGACTCTGGCGCTGTATGAGCGGATCGGCCGAATGGGCAGCGGAGACCGCAAGCAAATTGACGATCGCCGCCAAGGCTGCCGAGACAATCACCACGCACATCAGCACTTCGATGAGCGTGACCCCACGCTCTCTAGTTGCGTTGCACATAGCCGGTGACCGGTTGCACGGTGGCGGTAAACGCAGCTCCCGTTGATGTCGCGGTAACGACCAGCGTGACCACGGAGCTAGTTGACGGAGCGCCGAGCCCGTTAAAGGAGAACTGGGTAACGCTTGAGGTCATCGTCGCGGACGATGGCCCCGTAATGTCTGCCTTATCGCCCGTAGGCAGTACCAGCTCCTGGGCGCAGGTGGGGGTGGCCGAATCAAAACATGAGTAGACGTGTTCGCTGGCCGCCGCGACGTTCACGTACACCATGGTGCGCTGGGCGATTGCGGTTTTTTGCGCGTAGCGCAGTTGGCTTGCCACTTCGTCGGCAAAGCCTTGTGCGTTGACTTCTCCCACATTGTTGAGTCTGCTCATGGCGACATAGGACAAAATTGCGCCGATCAGAATCACGGCGATGAACTCCACCAAGGTAAAGCCCACCTGCCCAAACGAATGCTGGCAAATGCGCGGTGGCCGATGCGGTGAAGTCATGAAAGCGAAAACGGCGCGTCCGGTTCTCGGCGCGCCGTCTTTTTTGCCGGCGGCTGCTGCCCCCGGGGAAGGGCGCGCCGCCTGCTCCTGGCTTGCTAGCAGGTCGTATCGTTTGCGCCCGCCGTAAGCGTTACGGTTGGTCCTGTGCCCGCAGCCGAACCCGCGGTGTACGTCAGGGTGCAATTGCCCGAGGCCTGTGCACCGACGGGGTAGATAGTCAGGGTACCGGCGGCGTATGTCAGGTTCAGCCCGTCCTGGTTGGCGCCGGCTCCGCTATTAAAGCCCGCAGCATTAGGAATACCGCCTGCAGTAGCGTCGGGCCAGTTATAGGCCAGGTTGACGATCGTTCCATCGCTCATCGTCAGGGTGTTGCCCGCGCCGCTGGCCGCAGGCACGATGCCTTTTACTGTGGCCGCGGAGTACACAATGGCCAGCGCAGATTTCATGGAGCCTTCGACCCCCTGAATCTTGGCCAAACGCGCATCGCCCCCCAAGTTGTAGAACTTTGGCAAAGCGATCGAGGCCAAGATGCCAAGGATCAGGATGACGACGATCAACTCGATCATCGTGAAGCCGGCTTGGCCTAGGTTTTTGCGAGCGTTCATGTTTGTCCTTTTGATCCGGTAAAAAAAACTTTAGGCGCATTTGCGCTATCAATATTTTCCCTATCGGCGATAAGGCCGGATTCTTTAGTCACTAGGGAACGAATCCGCCCTATCGCCTTTGGAAAGCCACAGTTTCCTCACGCTACCCCCGCAACAGGGCACGTCGCAGAAGGGATTTTGACCGCGACGCAAGGGCATACATCGTCCGAAAAGTCGGCCCTAGGCACCTTATTTGCTGTCTTTCGGGGCAAGCGTCACTTGGCGTGCAAAACGACGTGCCCGAGGCTCCACATGGGCAAAAACACGCCCAGTGCGATGAACAGCACCATCGCGCCAAGCACCAGGATCAATATGGGCTCGATCTGCGCGGCCAGACCCTTCATCGCGTACTCCACGTCTCGTTGGTAAAACTCGGCGACTTCGTTCATCATGTCGCCCAGCGCACCGGTTTCTTCGCCGACGGCGATCATCTGCAAGATCGTGGGCGTGAACACCCCGGTGGTACGCGCGGCCCGAACTAAAGATTCGCCGTGCTCCGCAGCCGAGCGCATGGTACGAATGCGCTTACTTAGCACCACGTTGTCGGTCGTCTCAAGGGCCACCTCCAAGGCGTCGACCACCGGCACACCGGCATTGACCGCCAGACCGAAGCTCTTGGTAAATCGCGCCAGCGCGGCCTTGCGCAACAGCGGGCCAAAGACGGGCAACAGCAGCACCAGCCGATCGCGGATTTCGCGCCCGCGCTCCGTGCGCATTGCATAGGAGAGCGCGCTGGCGATGACTGCAAGCAGGCCAATCAGCAGCGGCCAATAGCGTACGGAAAAGTCCGAAATGGCGATCAAAATCGTTGTGTACAGCGGCAGTTCCGCGTGCAATGACTTGTAGACCTTGGCAAATGCGGGGATGACGAAAACGTTTACGGCCGCCAGCGCCGCAATCGCGGTGAAGACGACGAAGATCGGATAACGCAGCGCGGCCTTGGCCTGGTCACGGCTTTCGCGCTCAAAGTTCATCTGAAGGAACAAGCCTTGCAGCACTTCGGGCAGACGACCGGTCACTTCCCCCACCCGAACCATACTTACCATGTAAGGCGAGAAGATCTTTGCATCGTGTTGCATCGAGGTCGAGAGGTCGCGGCCGCCTTCGAGCTGCTGTTGCAAGTCGCTGAGCACCTTTCCGAAACGCCGACTCGTCGCTGATTCCTGCAGTCCGCGCAGGGCCCGCAAAATTGGTACG
Source organism: uncultured Burkholderiaceae bacterium (assembly GCA_964608115.1). Lineage (GTDB taxonomy): Bacteria > Pseudomonadota > Gammaproteobacteria > Burkholderiales > Burkholderiaceae_F > GJ-E10. The sequence goes on from CAZSOI010000189.1 coordinate 3,992, forward strand.
CCCGCCTTCAGAAGCGTGGAGAGCTGGCGGAAAAACAGCAGTAGATCATCCGTCGTAACCTTAGGACTCAGCAGCCGCGCAATCCACGTTGCATCGGCCGCCGCGCCGGGCGCAACCTCGCTGGCCCGCACTAGGGTCAGACCATTGGCGGCAAGCACATCGGCCAGGGCCGCGCCGTCGCTGGACTCCAGAATTCCGTCGACCCGCCCGCCCGCAGCGTCCCGGGCCAGATACTGAAACGTTGCCACGCTCAGCTCGCCTCGACGCTGTGTCCTATCAGACGCATGGCTTCGTCAGCCGTTGTCTTGCCCTGGAGCACAAGCGAGCAGGCATGTCGCGCAAGCGAGAACTCTCCGACCTGCTGATGCGCCGCCTGCAGATAAGCGTTGGTTTCTCCGCTGTTGAGCGCGGAGACTACCTTCGGTGTCATTTCGAGCAGCTCGAATACGCCCAGTCGGCCCATAAAGCCGGTGTTGCTGCAGTGCGAACAGCCAGATCCCAACGCAAGGCTCGAAGTGTCGGTTGCGCCTCCCCACGAGCGAAGAAACGCGTCCTCCTGCGCCGTCGGCGAATACGGGCTGCGGCAATCGGGACAGACCGCGCGGACGAGCCGTTGCGCTAAAACGAGCCGCAGCGACGCGGAGACCAAAAAACGCGCCGCGCCCATGTCAAGCAGTCGCAGCGGGGTCGAAGCGGCATCGTTGGTATGCAATGTCGAGAGCACCATATGGCCCGTCATGGCGGCACGCAGACCCGTGTCCACCGTGTCGCGATCGCGCATTTCGCCAACCAACACGATGTCCGGGTCCTGGCGCAAGGTCGAGCGCAGTACGGTGGCAAAGTTCAGGCCGATCTTGTCGTTGACTTGAACCTGAGTGATGCCCGGAAGACGATACTCGACCGGATCTTCGACCGTTACAATTTTGCTCGCCGGCGAATTTATCTGCGCCAACGCCCCGTACAGTGTGGTCGTTTTGCCTGATCCGGTGGGTCCCGTCACCAACAGCATGCCGTGCGCGAGTTGAATGTATTGGCGCACTTTCTCGAATACGGCTGCGGGCATACCCAGGCGTTCCAGGGACAACAGACCACCGTGCTGCGGCAACAGTCGCAGCACCGCGGCTTCGCCATATTGCGTAGGCATGGTGGAGACGCGGATGTCGATAGGCTGCCCGCGGGCGTGGGCGACAAAGCGCCCGTCCTGGGGCAGGCGCCGTTCGGCAATGTCAAGTCCTGCGGTGAGCTTGAGCTTTTGCAACACCGCCGGCGCAATGCGGCTTTCGGCCTCCGTGTGCACCGCCAGCGCTCCATCGACGCGAAAGCGGATTTGCAGTCTGCGCTCTTGCGGCTCGATGTGGATGTCCGAAGCACGCGCGCGCGCCGCATCGTCCAATAATGTCTGCAGCAACTTGGCAACGGGCGCCTCGTCCTGGGTTGCGGCAACCGCCAACCCCAGGTTGGCGTCGCCGCCGATATCCTCTTCGACTTCGCGAGCCAGGCCCACGATCTG
>CAZSOI010000190.1:0-1926 GCA_964608115.1 uncultured Burkholderiaceae bacterium
CACCCGCTCCGTGCCGTTGATGACAAAAGAGCCCGTGGAGGTCATGAGCGGAATCTCGCCCATGTATACCTCTTGTTCCTTGACCTCCTTGATCGTCGGCTTGGAAGCTTCCCGATCCATGATCACCAGGCGCACCTTCGCACGCAGGGGCGATGCAAAGGTCAGGCCACGCTGCTGGCATTCCTTGACATCAAAGGGCGGAACACCCAGCATATAGCCGGCAAACTCCAGCCGCGCCATGCCGTTGTGGCTCGAGATCGGGAAAATCGACTCAAAGGCCGCCTGCAGTCCTTGCGGCACACGCTGCGCGGCGGGCCGATCGGCTTGCAAGAACTGGGCGTAAGACTCCAGCTGGGTCGCCAGCAAGAATGGCACCGACTGCGCCGCAGGGCGCTTGGCAAAACTCTTTCGGATACGCTTTTTTTCGGTGAAGGAGTACGGCATGGACGCTCCGCTCAGAAGAATCTACGTAATAACAAAAGATGCACAAACGCGGCGCAAGCCGGGACGAGCCCGGCCACACGGGATGGCCATCCTCGCTGCATTAACGCCGCTGACGTTGCGATCATTGGGGGAAGTCTTGGATTTGTGCTCTGCCTGCCACCGGAACACAGATCCAAATCCTCCGCCATAACCGTGTCGGTCGAGGCACCACGCCCGCGCGTGATGCCTCGACCAAATTGCTTTACCCACCAACGCTTGCCGCATGCCAACGCCCAGCTGCCGCTCGCATCGCACAGCAAGGCCGCTTGCAGGGCAGGCGCGCAAGTTTTTACCTACTTCAACTCCACTTTGGCACCGGCTTCCTCCAGCTTCTTTTTGGCGGCTTCCGCATCGGCCTTGTTGACGCCTTCCTTGATTGGCTTGGGTGCCCCATCAACCAAGTCCTTGGCCTCCTTCAGACCCAAGGCCGTGAGCTCGCGAACGGCTTTGATGACGTTCACCTTATTTGCGCCCGCCTCAAGCAGCGTTACCGTGAACTCGGTCTTCTCCTCAGCGGGAGCGGCAGCGGCCGCACCACCGGCCGGTGCCGCAACGGCGACGGCCGCAGCCGCAGCCGATACGCCGAACTTCTCCTCCATCATCTTGATCAATTCACTAACCTCGAGCACCGACTTGGCGGCGATAGCGTCGAGGATTTCCTGGTTGGACAATGCCATTTGTTCTAACTCCTATGCAATCTGTGTCAATCGGGTATCTGCGATCAGAATGTGGGATCACGCCGCCTGTTTGGCGTCGCGCACTGCTGCCAGCGTGCGTACCAGACGCGACGGCACTTCGTTCAGGGTACGAACGAACTGTCCGATCGGCGCCTGCATGGTTGCCATCAGTTTGGCCAACAACTCTTCGCGGCTCGGCATCGTCGCAAGCGTTTTGACGGCCTTCTCGTCCATGACGAAATTGGCCATCGCTCCTGCCTTGATGACGAGCTTTTCGTTGTTCTTGGCAAAACCGGACAGCACCTTGGCGACGGATACCGGGTCCGAACCCAAGCCGTAAACGAGCGGGCCGACGAGTTTGTCGGCCAGCACAGCAAAGGGGGTACCGGCAACGGCACGCCGCGCAAGGGTGTTTTTGAACACCCGCAATTGCACGCCCTGGCCGCGCGCTTCGCGCCGCAGCTGGGTGACGGATTCCACATCCAGACCCAGGTTTTCGGCGACGATGATCGCGTTGGCTTTCGCCACAAGGGCTGTGGCCTCTTCGATCATGACTGCCTTATCTTGCCGACTTAGACCCACGGTACTGGCTCCACAAAAAGGTGCTTAGCTTGCGCCTTGCACCAGTCCAAAAACCGGCGACCGCTGAGAAGCCCGAACCGCGCACCCCGTTGACCGGAATCGCACGACACATACGCCCTCTTCGGCTACACCGTCTGCGTAGGGCGAGCGATGCACTGCGAACCACCGGATCCGTTAAACACCG
>CAZSOI010000191.1:0-2232 GCA_964608115.1 uncultured Burkholderiaceae bacterium
GGGACGCAGCCGCAGTGCAGGTGGTCACTGACGCCTCCGACCCCAACATGGCAGCCTTCGTTGCGGCCTATGCCCAAGGGGTGTGGGACCACTGGCTCGAAGTGCGCCGAGCAGAGCTTCGTTTGCCCGCGCAGGCGGGCATCACAATTGAGCCGCGCTACTGGTACAACCCGGCGGCCATCAGCCGGTATTTTCTGGTGCCGGGTTCCATCGTCCTCATCATGACGGTCATCGGCGCCTTACTGACTTCGCTCGTCGTAGCGCGCGAGTGGGAGCGAGGCACCATGGAAGCGCTGCTCTCCACGCCCATCACGCGCGCCGAATTTTTGCTCTCCAAGCTCATACCCTATTACCTGTTGGGCATGGCGTCGATGGCAGTTTGCTGGGTTGCCTCGGTGACGCTGCTGGGTATGCCCTTTCGGGGTTCGCTCCTGGCCCTTGTAGCCGTCACCACGCTATATCTGGCCGTGGCGCTAGGAGGCGGACTACTTGTTTCCACCGCGCTGCGCAACCAGTTCAACGCCGCGCAGGCGGCCTTAAATATCGCGTTTTTGCCTGCCGTGATGCTATCGGGCTTTGTCTTTGAAATCAGCTCGATGCCGCCCCCGGTGCGGGCCCTGACCTACCTTTTCCCGGCCCGCTATTTCGTTAGTTCCATGCAGACGCTGTTTTTGGCCGGCAATGTGCCGCGGATTCTTCTCATCAACAGTTTGTACCTCATCGTGGCAGCGGCGATTTTGATTGGCGCCACGGCGCGCTTTACCAAGCGCCGGCTGGACTGAGATGTTCCAACGATTGCGCACGCTCATCCACAAGGAGCTGCTTGCCCAGCTGCGCGATCCGCGCAGCCGGCGCCTGCTAATCATGCCGGTGCTCTTGCAGGTGCTGGTGTTTCCCTTTGCCGCGACCATGGAAGTGAAAAACAACGTCTTGGCAGTCCACAACCTGGACGCGGGAAGTGCCTCGACTGAGCTATTGCAGCGCTTTGCGCAAACGCGCGCCTTCCCGAAGATGGTGTTCCTGTACAGCGAGGCGCAAGTGCGCAAGGCCATCGACAACCAGGAGGCAATGCTGGTTTTGCAGATTCCGGAAGATTTTTCGCGCAACATCGCCGCGGGAGCACCGGCCCAGCTGCAGGCGCTTATCGACGGGCGGCGCTCCAACGCTGCGCAGGTTGCATTTGGCTACGTGCAGACCATTGTCGATGGATTCGTTGCCGAGCGCGGCGGCCGCGCTCCCAGCGTCCTTGCGCTGCGCAACTGGTTTAATCCCAACCTGGACAGCAAGTGGTTTTTGCTGCCAAGTCTTGTTGCCGTAATTACCACGCTGGGTTGCTTGATCGTGACCGCGATGTCGGTTGCGCGTGAGCGTGAACAGGGAACCTTTGAGCAACTGCTCGTTTCCCCCTTGACTCCGGCCGTCATCATGGTCGGCAAGGCCATCCCCGCCTTGATGATTGCCATCGTTCAGGCCAGCATCATCTTAAGCGCCGCCGTCTTTGCCTACCTCATACCGTTTCAAGGTTCGATTTTGCTGCTTTATCTGGCCATCGTCTTGTACGGCACGGCGCTGGTGGGCATTGGCCTCTTGATTTCCTCGCTCTGCTCGACGCAGCAGCAGGCATTCTTGGGCGTTTTCGGATTTGTCATGCCCGCGATCTTGCTTTCGGGATTTATCTCCCCCATCGAAAACATGCCCGAGCCCTTGCGCTCGGCCACCTGGATCAACCCGGTACGACACTTTCTTGTGATCGTGCGTGGCCTGTATCTAAAGGGTTTTGATGCCGAGCTGGTCTGGACCAACGCTTGGCCGCTTTTGGTAATCGCATCGCTGACCTTGTCTCTGGCGTACGTCTTTTTCAAGCGGAGAAGCCAATGAAGCCGCGCTGGACGAATCGATTTTCCTCGCGCTCCTCGATTGTGCTATGCACCTTTGCGCTGTGCGCGTGTGCCGTCGGACCGGACTATAAGGCGCCCAAGGTGTCGGTCCCAAAGAGCTTTGTGACTCCCGGCGACTTCGATTCCGAGGCGCCCCTCCTTTCGTGGTGGCAGGTGCTGGGCGATGAGAACCTCACGGCCTTGATCGAGCGTGCAATCAAGGGCGCAAACCTGGACTTGCAAAGCGCAAGCGCCCGCATACACGAGGCACGAGCGGAACTCGGTATAGCTGGCGCCGCAGAGCTTCCGAGCGTTAACGCAAGCGCCCAGGTCTCACGCGATCGCTTCAGTCGCA
>CAZSOI010000192.1:0-1896 GCA_964608115.1 uncultured Burkholderiaceae bacterium
TATCAAGCAGATAATTCTCGATCATCAGCTAGTCGATGCCAGTCCGCATGAAACAACGGTACGCTTCCTCCGGCGAACATACTATCGGTTCGCCGCGGATATTGAGGTTTGGGTGACTTCTAATCCTTGAATCAGGCAAAATGGTACGCGCAGTGGAAGTTTCTTACCATGGAGAAGACCCTCAGTGCGCTGCGCAAGCTGCAACTTAGACAACCAGGCAGACAGCAAGCACTGTATCCGATGTGGCAAGCTCATCAGGCTGAAATGTCCAAATTGTCTTAGAGAGAATCCGTATGGAGCAATCTTCTGCGGCGGCTGTGCCACGGCGTTGAGCACGCCCGCCAATGCCGTTGGCGCCTCATCGGGCGCTGACCAGGCAACCCCGATCGAATCCGACAATGCGATGCTCGCGGCGCGTTCTTTTCGCATTGTCGGCATAATTGTCTTTCTTTTCCAGTTTCTTTTCCTCGCGGCCGACCACTTCACAATGGCGCAATACGAGCACTTTTTTTGGCCACTCTACGCACTCAACGGTATTGACGCACTGTTCGCTCTCGCCGTGACGCGCGCACGCTGGTTTCCGCGCTACTGGAAACTGCTGGCTCTGGTGCAGGTCGCGCTACTGGACCTGACCGGCACCATCATGAACATCCACAGCGGCACTCTCACCCCGCATTTTTATACCATCATCACATTTTCAATTGGCTGCGCAACTTTCCTCCCTTGGGGGGTGATCTGGCAGACCGCGCTCAATCTCGTCTGCCTGGTGAGCTATGTACTTGTCTGCCTGAATGCAATCGTTGGAGAGCGGTTCTTATACTATCAATGGATTACGCTGCTCGCAGTGTTGATCTTGTCCGAATTTCCGGCTGCGTTCATCGATCAGTACCGCCGCAGGCTGTTCCGCCAGCTTGATGAACTGACGCGCGCCCTGAAAGCATCGCGGGACAAATCGGAATTTCTGGCGTCGATGAGTCACGAGATGCGCACGCCATTGAATACGATCATCGGTATGATCGAAGTGCTGGAAGGCACCGAAATCAGGCCTGAGCAGTCTCAGTATCTTAACATTTGCCGCGCGAGCGGAGACGCTTTGATCGGCCTGATCAATGATATTGTCGATATCTCGAGAATCGAAGCCGGAGAGCTTCGCCTCGATCATATCGCGTTCGACCTCTACGAACTGGTGGACCATATGGCCGACGCCATGGCCCTGCGGGCCCATCGCAAAGGCTTGGAATTGATCTTTAACGTAACGCCGGGGACGCCGATCAAGTTGATAGGCGATCCGATGCGCCTGCGGCAAGTGTGCTTCAATTTGCTCGTCAATGCGATCAAGTTCACAGATAAGGGTCAGGTTGTAATGCGGGTTGAGACTGACGCCCGCTCGCAAGAGCCCGGAATGCTAAGGTTTCGCGTGGCCGATACAGGAGCCGGAATTGCGCCAGAGGAACAGAAGCGGATCTTTTCACGCTTCGCCCGGACGGCGTCGGTGCCCGGTGGTCAAGAGGGAAGCGGACTCGGACTGGAAATATCAAAACGTCTCGTTGAAGCGATGGGCGGGCGAATTTGGGTAGAAAGCGTGCCGGGCATGGGCAGCACTTTCTACTTCACCTGCCGAATGGAGGTTCAGAGTGCCGGCGAGGACGATGCCTTGGGCAAATCACGCTTGGCGGGAAAGCGAGTGCTCGTGGTAGACGATAATGCGGCGAGCCGCGCGGCGATCGATGAGATGGGCAGGGGTGCTGGAGCATCCGTATCACTTTGCGGCGGCGCCGCGATGGCTCGTTGGGAGCTTAGCCAAGCGCATCGGAGCGGCTTCCTGTACGACGTGATACTGCTCGACGCGCAAATGCCACCGGACACCGGGATTGAGCTGGCCAAGGAGTTCGGCCC
>CAZSOI010000193.1:0-2112 GCA_964608115.1 uncultured Burkholderiaceae bacterium
GCGATTGAGGATGAGCCGACCAATCGGATAGCGGTCTTCACCAAATCGGGTTTGAATGATCGACATAGCAGCGCCTCTCCGGGTTTGGTCCCGGAGCAGGTCGTTCCGCCGTGGATTTGTGACAGCGAATGAGCCCTATGCCGGCGCTTTAGCCTTTGTTGACGCGGTGGCAAGCTGACCAATCAACCTCCCGCGACGGCGACATAGCGCATCACCGCAGACACACCATAGCACAAACGCCTGCTTATGCGGGACCGAGTGGTCGCGGCACCGCCGCCGGTCGTTGATCTATGTCATTCCAATACTGCCGATTGTCGTGCATGAAACAGCGGCGTGCAAAGAGCGCAAGCAACAGCCCAGAGGACATTCCCCCCGTCCTTCGGGTTAATAGGCCGGGCTGATATGTCCCCCTGACCGTTCATGCCCGGCCACTTTTTTACCTGATTTTAGGAGAGCCGTTGCGCATGGCCGAAAGCCCTTGAAGCGGAAGCGGAGCCTCAAATGGACCCATACGTAGACTACAAGCGCTATTTCGACCTCGCAAAGTCCGCCGATTGTGCAACTTGGCGCACGGTCTACTTGCTCGGCCTGATGTGTGCCACGGCGGTTAATGAGGGTGGCTTCGTTGCCTTTGTCGGTAGGAACGGGGGCGCGAATTGGCCCGATGCGCGCGAAGCAGGCGACCGGACAACCGTCAATCCCCCTGTAAAGTATTTCGATCTCGCTAAGCGAGACTCTCCTGCACGAGACGGTTGTAATCCGGCTGAGCGGCAAGCGACAATGTTAATTCGGCTTCTCAGGCAAGCCATTACACGTCGGTGATAGCGAAATTAATTAAAAAAGACGATCGGTGCGGCAGCCGCGAAGTTGATCTTGCATCAGTGACCCAGAGAACGCTTCGCTGCACGGTGCTGGCCTACCGATGCAAGGAGCGGTCCCGTGAAACAGCCTGGACTTGACCAGCGTCATCGCGACAAGAACGGCGAGATCAGCAGAAAGCACGGAAACACCCTCATCGGGACGCTACGTAGGACACACGGACCGGATTTTGCCGAGGGATTCAAGGATACGGACAAGCTCTCTGACGTGCTGCACGCGCTCGACGAGCCATCCCTCAGCAGATTGATCAGAGATCATCAAGCCGGAACACTCGAAGGTAAGATCAGGCAGCATTCCTGAAGATCGCTGAGGAGCGGCATGTTTCTGAAAATGAATGACAATTATCCACCGGGCGCTCCGGGTGATCTCGCCGTTTGCTACATCCATTCCTCGGAAACCGTGTGGAGCTTTGATCAAGTTGCCACCCGCGAGGAAGGTGATAATAAGCTAAAGAGCCTCTTGGGACAGGACGATGTCTTGGGGGTCATCATCGAGGATGGACCAAAACGGGGCCTAAACAGCGCTGCCATCTGGATCGCAAAATGCGAGGGTGGCGATCAATGGATTAGGATCGTCGAGACGGACGGAGCCGAGCAATATTGGGAGCATTGGGTTTGAGCGGTCAACGAAGCAGATGCATGAGCAAGCTCATGTATCTGTGGCAGCGCGGCTGTGTGGTTGTGCTCCTAGTGGCAATCCCTAACATCGCGGGAGCGGGTCCGACTTGGCTGCAATCGCAGGCCGATCGGCAAATCCAATTCGCGGCAAGCAGCGAGAAGGGTGAGCGACTTTTCCAAGCTCGTTGTGCCATGTGCCACGCGACGCAGGCGAAATTATCCAACAAATTTGGGCCAAACCTGCATGGTTTATTCGGGAGGCAGGCGGCATCATTGCCTGATTACGAATACTCGCCCGATTTGCGGGCCTCTCGTGTTGTCTGGAACGCGCAAACCCTTGATGAGTATCTGGCCGATCCGCACACGGGCAGACCCGGAGACAGAATGCCATACCCCGGTCTATCCAGCAAAGCGGACCGTGACGACATCATCTCTTACCTGGAGCGAGCGACGCGATAGGGTGCTGCCGGCACTGACGTTACCAAATTCGGACGCCTGACATAGCCGACACAATGAGTTCGGTTTCGCTCGGAGATCGGCGATGAAAAGTCACACCCTTGGCCGGCTATGGCCGGTATCGACCCTGACCATGGGCTGTGGCGGGCTCGGTATGGTT
>CAZSOI010000194.1:0-5779 GCA_964608115.1 uncultured Burkholderiaceae bacterium
CCCCCGAATATGGCGCAGCAACGCTTCGATATTCTGACGCACGTCGTGGTCACTAGTCGCAATGCGAAACTGCTGCGCGCTTTGATCATAGCTCGCGAGCGTTTCGGAAGTGATCCGCTCCAGATCATGCGGTTGGAGAAGTTTTCTTGGCACGAAGCAATTCACCCCACCTTTTTTGCTGCACCCCACGGCTTTGCCCTTTGAAGGGTAGCAACCTTTTCGCTCACTGTGCCTTTCTGCAACACACACGCCCTTCGCCATTTTCGCCTTTTGCCTCGGATCGGGTCCTCAAACCGCTTCGATCTCATCGGACCTGTGGCGGGAGCGCGTCAGAGGCTTAGGACGCGAAGTTTCGGGGAAAAGGTCGACCTGAAGTCATCCGTCTAATAGCACGGCTTTTAGGTTCTTCCAGCAATCGGGTCTCCGGTTACTTTTTTCGAGTCCGAAAGCAGCGACGGAAAAGTGATTAAGGTCATCGCCTCGGGAAAGCGATTAAGGCCATTGGCTAAACGGTGCACTGACCCGCTTCGGGGTCAAGTTAGCCAAATGCCCTCGGTCTTTATAGATTGATTGTCGCAAGAGACGCGTGAATGCCAGTCCATGGGCTGTCCAAAAGCACACGCAAGGCCCTGATTTGCGGATGGGAAAGCTTGCGTTTGCACCGCAGTTAAGTCTGCGGTTTCACACCGCTTTCCAGCGGACACTGAGGGCAGTTTCACCTCGCACCTCAAAACTCGAGGCGAGGCGCGAATTCGGGTGAAAAGTTTCGCGAGGAACGCTCCGATGGACGAACGGCCGCCCTTTGCCTAGCATTGGGCTATCAAGCCGGCGAGTTGGCTTCAACCACGTTCCAGCGAATTTGAGAAAGAGCCCAGGAGCGGCGAACTACATGGAAGTCCAATTTACACGGGAAGTTGAAAAACTGCGCCTCGGTTCCGGTGCCGAGTTTCATGGCGAAGGTATCGTCGCTATCGCCAAAGCCTTGTTGCAGTCCGGGGTCGCCTATGTGGGTGGTTACCAAGGCGCACCCGTCTCACATTTGCTGGACGTAATGGTGCAGGCCAAGCCGTATCTGGACGAGCTAGGTATTCATGTTCAGGCTTGCTCCAACGAGGCATCCGCAGCGGCGATGCTCGGTGCGTCGATCCACTATCCGCTGCGGGGAGCTGTGACCTGGAAATCAATTGTTGGTACAAATGTCGCTTCCGATGCCCTTTCGAATTTGGCTTCGGTTGGCGTTCGCGGCGGAGCCTTGATTGTGGTGGGAGAGGACTACGGAGAGGGTGCCTCGGTGATCCAAGAGCGAACGCATGCTATCGCGCTGAAGTCCTCGATGATCCTGTTGGACCCGCGCCCCGAGCTTGGACGCATGGTTGAAATGGTCGAGCATGGATTTAGGCTCTCGGAGGCATCGAATATGCCCGCGATTCTCGAATTGCGAATCCGCGCTTGTCACGTCCACGGCAGCTTCGCCTGCAAAGACAATGTTGCACCTGCGTTATCGACTCATGCAACGCTGGAGGAACCAGCCGCCTTCGACTATATGCGTCTTGCGCACCCGCCGGTAACCTTTCGCCAGGAAAAGCAGAAGTTCGAGTCGCGCCTTCCGGCGGCACGCCGCTACATTTTCGAGCACGGATTAAACGAACGATTTTCCGGGAACCACGCCGATCTCGGTCTGATTGTTCAGGGCGGTCTATACAACACGCTTGCTCGCGCCTTGTATCACCTCGGACTGGCCGACTCTTTTGGCTCGACGCAGATTCCAATATTGGTTCTCAACGTAACCTACCCGTTGGTTGCCGAGGAGATTTTGTCCTTTTGCGCGGATAAGCGCGCTGTGCTCTTGCTTGAGGAAGGTCAGCCAGAATACATAGAACAGGAACTCGCTACCCTATTGCGTCGTAACGAAAAGACAACCCCACTGCATGGAAAGGACTGGCTGCCCTCGGCAGGCGAATACACGGTGGAAAACGTAGCCGGGGCCCTGGTGCAATTCATCAAGCGCTACCGGCCGGACATTTCGGTCGCGTCAGCTCAGAGCTGGTTGGACACCAACCGTAATCGACGTGCTTCGGTGGCTGAGCACCTCGGCAGCTCCCTACCACCACGGCCGCCAGGCTTTTGTATTGGATGTCCCGAAAGGCCGGTTTTTGCGGCGTTAAAGCTCGCCCAACAGCAAATTGGCAGAGTTCACATCGCTGCTGACATTGGTTGTCATTCGTTCGGTACATTCCAGCCCTTCGAGTGCGGTCATTCCATTTTGGGTTATGGAATGAGTCTGGCGAGCAGCGCTGGGGTTTCACCCATGATGGCGCGGCGCACCCTGGCGATGGTCGGCGACGGCGGTTTCTGGCACAACGGGTTGCTTACCGGCGTGCAAAGTGCCCTGTTTAACGGCGATGACGTGGTGCTTTTGATTTTCAAAAATGGCTATTCCGCTGCCACGGGAACCCAAGACATCATTTCGACGCCCGACGCCCAGATCAAGGCCGCCGCAGTCCAGAAACAACTGAGCCTAGTGGACCGCAATACGACCATCGAGCGCACTCTCAGGGGCCTAGGTGTTCGATGGTTGCGCAGGATCGACAGTTACGATGTCGATGAGATGCGTAAGACACTAGTCGAAGCTTTTAGCACGAGCGAAACCGGGCTGAAGGTGATCGTAGCCGAAGGCGAGTGTCAGCTCGAACGACAGCGCCGTATCAAACCCTGGGTTGCTGGCCTGCTGGCTCGGCGCGAACGAGTGGTGCGCACGCGCTTCGGGGTCGACGAGGACGTGTGCAACGGCGACCACTCGTGCATCCGCCTCTCGGGCTGCCCAACACTGACGCTCAAGGACAACCCCGATCCGCTCAAAGTCGATCCCATCGTCACAATCCTTGAGGGGTGCGTCGGCTGCGGCCTTTGTGGTGCCAATGCCGTGGCGGCAACCTTGTGTCCAAGTTTCTACCGCGTCGAGGTAGTGCAAAACGCAAGATGGTATGAGCGCCTGTTGAGTGCCGCGCGGAGTGCGCTGGTGCGCGCACTCGAGCACAGTTGAGTCTGCCGGTATGTCTGAACAGCGTCCTATATCGCTTCTGTTGTGCGCCCTCGGCGGAGAAGGTGGAGGCGTGCTGAGCGACTGGCTGATCGCGACTGCACACCGAGCCGGATACGCAGCACAAAAAACTTCCATTCCCGGCGTCGCTCAACGCACGGGTGCGACAACCTATTACGTCGAGGTCCATCCCGTTCCGATTGCACAGCTCGGTGGAAAAAGACCAGTCTTCAGTCTTTACCCGGTCCCCGGAATGATCGACGCGCTGATTTCCTCGGAGTTATTGGAAACCGCGCGCCAGACGAGTATGGGCATGGCCGATGCACAGCACACCATAATTGTGAGTTCGACAGCGCGAGCCCTCACAACCGCCGAGCGCATTCAAATGGGCGACGGTCGTCTCGACAGTGCAAAACTTATTGACACACTGCGCGCGAATAGCCGCGAGCTGCATCTACTCGATATGGCCGGCTTGGCGCAAGAGACCGGCACCGTGGTAAGTGCCGTTATGCTCGGAGCGCTTGCCGGATGCGGTTTTCTGCCGTTCGCCCGAACAGACTACGAGGCAGTGTTATTTAAGGGGACGACGTCGAATCTCGCCAACCTAGAGGGTTTTTCGCGCGCCTTCGCCGAAACGGCTAAAAGCTCTCAGCTCGGCGCTCTCCGAATGCAGTCTGCCCCGATCACAACGCCGCAAACCGCGTCCACCCTTCCGGAGGCGGTGCGCTTCCGGTTCCCGGCGCAGGTGCACGCGATGCTTGCACTCGGTTACGCTCGCGTTCTCGATTATCAGGATCGCGCCTATGCTGACATCTACTTGCAACGTTTGGAGCGGGTACTGGAGGCCGAGCGCACTACTGATCCAACGGCCCAGCAGGAGTTCACCACAACCCGCGAAATTGCCCGTTGGTTGGCACTTTGGATGGCTTTTGACGACGTTGTCCGCGTCGCAGATCTCAAGATACGGGCAAGCCGCCGTCTGCGGGTGCGCACTGAAGTGAAGGCGAACGTCCGTGACCTTGTGAGGGTCTACGATTACTTGCGCCCTGGTGTCGGGGAACTCGCAGGTCTACTGCCAGAGACAATCGCGAAGTATCTACTTCGGCGCGACGCCAAGCGCAGGCAACACGGATTTGCCTCATGGTCGCTGCCCATTGTGTTGGCAACCCATACGGTGACCGGCGCCCTTACCCTACGGTTGCTCGCTTCCTTGCGATGGCTTCGACGCCGCGGTTATCGCTACGCCAGCGAGCAAAGGCTCATCGAACGCTGGTTGCGCGCTGTCCGGCTATTGACGCTTCGAGACTGGCAATGTGGATATGAAATGGCGCTATGCGGCCGCCTCATCAAAGGTTACGGGGCCACCAACGAGCGAGGCAAGGACAATCTTTCCTATCTGCTATCGCATTTTGAACACTTCACGCCCCAGGATGCTCCGTTGGCGCACGCCCCAGCCATCGCCCGTGCACGCGAAGCGGCTCTTGCCGACGAGGCAGGCAAAACCCTTGAAGGCGTTTTGCAGAGCTACGGCGCTCCGGCGCGACCTCCAAAGGCAGCTCCAATTCACTTCGTAAAGCGCGCACGCTCGCCTTCCACATGACCCCTTCCAACAGCTTCGAACTGCATGTCGAGTTTGGCGATTGCGATCCGGCGCAGATCGCGTATTTTCCCAACTTCTTTCGCTGGGCGGATGCCGCTAGTCGACAATTTTTCGAAAGACATGGTCTGCCAAACTGGCGCGACGCGAAGCGAGTCTATGGAATCATCGGCACTCCATGCGTCAGCGCCGAAGCGCGGTTCATCGCACCTGCGACCTATGGAGATGTCCTGCATATCGAGTCGCGCATAACCGAATGGCGTAACAAGAGCTTTGTGTTTCACCACTCGATTCGCCGCGGGCGGGAAGAAATCGCTGAAATCAAGGAAGTGCGGGTTTTCGCGAGTGAAGCACAAGATACCGGAAAGAAAATCCGGGCCGTTTCGGTGCCTGCCGAGTGGCGCGCGCTATGCAAGTGACTCTGATCGCGGATGTTGCTCGCGTGCGGTCGTTCCTCCTTGTGTGAACTTCTAGCGCTAGGCTCAAGTTAGTCGCGTAGGCATGACAAAACACCGCAATGAGAGCATGGTCGATGCCGGACGCGCCGATTGCCGGTCTTTCCCGCGGCGCATTAAGCTACTCAGAGAGCATTGCGTCGCACTGACGTTGAAAAACTCGCCGTCGCGCCTGCGCGGCCTAGCCTGCAAAGCTTGAAATTGGGGCCATCAAATGGATGGTGTCTTCGGGTGCGGCGCACGGTTTCCGCGCATGCCGAGCTGATTTGGTTGTAAAGCGAAGCCCGCGGGCGCAAACTGGCGACAAAATCGGTCGATCCTAGCGGCTGTAAAACGCTTGCGCACAAACACATTGCATACCATGCAAGCTAGCTTCATCCCAGCAAGCGATACCCCCACGTTAAGGGGACGTTGCCAAATCCCACAAGAAGATCCTGTCATCGATCCCCTGCGCTCTTTTCGAAGCCGGGCCGCCTCGCGCTTAGGGGCGCTCCGATCACTACCGCGAGCGCTATGATTTCGCGAACTTCTTTCCATGTTTGCGACCTCGAGCGGCACAGGGGGTTCGCCGCGCCGCTGGACGACGCGCTCGTACCACACGTACCGATCCTTGCTGGCAACCTCCTGCTCTTGCTCCGGCAATTTGAACCTGAAAGGTCGACGTGAGTCGCCTGCGCACGCAAGTTG
>CAZSOI010000195.1:0-2724 GCA_964608115.1 uncultured Burkholderiaceae bacterium
GGCCGACAAGCGAATTTCGGCACCTGAGGATGGCCTGGTGGTAATCGCCTTCGAGCCTATTGAGGCGGCGCTTAGGCTGGTTCCGCACTTTCTGCAAAACCGCGCTTCAGCACCTACCGGTGCTTTGCATGCCGGACAAAGCAGCTCAAGTTTGCGTCCGCATTGTTCGCAAAAGGCAGAATCGGCAGGGTTTTCGCTCCCGCAATTCGCGCACCGCATAGGGCCACCAAAAAGAGCGATGAACGAGCTGTTTGTATCATCGAACTGCGGGTCAAGACCACCGCGGCTCGCGGGAGCGCAGGGACAATCTGAATGTCGGATGGACTCGACGCAGCACTGCACGACAACGGGCTAACCCAACTTTCTCAACTGGCACTCTGAAATGGCGATTTTGGGGTTGTGGAGAGGCGAAAACGCGAGTCGGATCAACGGCGGCTTTTCCGAAATCGTCTGTAGTGTAGACCAAGTATCTTTTCCTGGCTGTTCTTTTGGCTAAGTTGATTCGCATGTTCCTGCGATTCAACAAACGCATCAAAGACGGCAAAGAGCATCGTTATTGGAATATCGTCGAGAACCGGCGCTGTGCCGGCGGCAAGATCGTTCAGCGCCAGGTGTTGTATCTCGGCGAGATCAATGACAGCCAGCATGAGGTCTGGTGTCGTCAGATCGAAGCCTTCGATGAAGGCACGCAGCGGCACACTCAGCTCGCCCTGTTTCCCGCCGATCGCACGGTTCCTGAGCATGCGCAAGCGCATAGTGTGCAGGTGCGACTCGACGCGATGCAACTGCATCGGCCGCGGCAATGGGGTGCCTGCTGGCTCGCTTGTGAACTCTACGCGCAGTTGGGTCTCAATGATTTCTGGGCCGCGCGGTTGCCGAACTCGCGCGAAGGAACCTGCTGGCGCGACATCCTGCAAATCCTGGTTTGCTATCGCTTGATCGACCCTGGCAGCGAGTGGCGGCTGCATCGGCACTGGTTCGAGCACAGCGCCATGGGAGATCTGTTGGGCAGGGATGACGCTGTCGTCGAGAAGAACGTGCTCTACCGCTGCCTCGACAAGCTGCTGCCGCACAAGCAGACACTGTTCTCTCATCTCCACCAACGCTGGGCGGCTTTGTTCGGGGCGAAGTTTGATGTGCTGCTCTACGACCTCACCAGCACTTACTTTGAGTCGCCGCCGCCCCAGGAGGATGAGGACAAGCGTCGTTTTGGCTACAGCCGCGACAAGCGCAGCGACTGTGTGCAGGTCGTGATCGCCTTGATCGTGACGCCTGAGGGCTTTCCCATCGCTTACGAGGTGCTGCCCGGCAATACATCCGACAAGACGACGCTTCGCGACATGCTGCGCAAGGTCGAAGTGCAATATGGCAAGGCCAATCGCATCTGGGTGATGGATCGCGGCATTCCAACCGAAGATGTGCTGGCCGAGATGCGCGCCGCCGATCCGCCGGTGTCCTATCTCGTCGGTACGCCGAAAGGACGCCTCACCAAATTTGAAAATGCTTTGCTCGAACGGCCTTGGCAGGCAGTGCGCGAAGGTGTCGATGTCAAGCTGCTGCCGCAGCAAGATGAGCTCTACGTGTTCACGCAAAGCCGATCACGCATCGACAAGGAGCGCGCCATGCGCCGACGCCAGCTCAAGTGGTTATGGGCGCGGCTCAAGGACATCGCGGCCATGACGATCGACCGCGAGGAACTGCTCATGAAGCTCGGTGCCGCTCGCGCCAAGGCGCGCGCCGCATGGCGTTTGATTGACATCGCGGTGGCCCCCGACGCCGCCAGTTTCACCTTCACGCTCAATCGCAGCAAGCTGCGCAAGATGCGGCGACGTGAAGGCCGCTATCTCCTGCGAACCAATCTTTGCCGACAGGACCCGGCGCAGCTCTGGCAGTTCTACATCCAGCTCGTCGAGATCGAAGCGGCCTTCAAGACCGTAAAGAACGATCTCAACCTGCGGCCGATCTTCCATCAGCTGGAACACCGCATCGAAGCGCATATCTTCGTCGCCTTTCTCGCCTATTGCCTGCATGTTACGCTCCGCGCGCGGCTCAAGCCGCTGGCGCCTGGCCTCACGCCGCGCGCCGTGCTCGATAAACTCGCCGCCGTGCAAATGCTCGACGTCCATTTCCCCACGACCGACGGGCGCACCTTGGTGATGAGCCGCTATACGGAATTGAATGCCGATCAGAAGCTGTTGGTCAAACAACTCAGGCTCGATCTGCCATCCCAGCCGCCGCCTCGCATCACGCCCGCCGCAACCGCCGCCTCGCATGAACCAGCCCACGCCCCGCAATCCCGCACCCTGTAGTGGAGACCTGAGCAATTCCCCCATTGATTCTGCTCGCTTTTTCCCTCCAGTTGAGAAAGTCGGGTTAGTACTACTATGTCAAGTATATCTTAACTTTCCGAACCGGGTGGTGTAGACTTGGGAGGCATGAATGCACGCCAATTGGCCGCCTGCGCGAATCGGTTGCAAGAGTTCCTGACCACCATGTTGGCCGGAGTGGGGCGCGCCGAGCGCCGTCATCACGGCGCGCTTTATGTGCAAGGCTTGCTGCTGGAGGGGGAACGAAAATCGATCGAACCGCTGGCCGGGCGCGTGCCCGGCGCCAACATGCAAGCCCTGCAGCAATTCGTCGGGCAGAGTCCGTGGGCATGGGAGCCGGTGCGCCGGCTCTTAGCGCAACGGATGGAGCAAGAACTGCGGCCGGCGGCAGCCTGGA
>CAZSOI010000196.1:0-1514 GCA_964608115.1 uncultured Burkholderiaceae bacterium
TGGGGAAGCCGTAGCCCCAATGGATATCGGGCATCGCTAGCGAATAGCCGACGATCCCAGGAAGACATGCTACATTAGCTACCTGCGTAAGGGCGGGGTCCTCGCGCAACTCTTCCATCATGTGGGCGCTCGCGTAGACGCGGCCCGGAACCAACATCGCGCCCCGTTGAGGGATCTCCCAAAGAAAATCGTGGATTTTGATGAATTCCATGACCGCTCCCCTTACTCTAGAAAGCGCAGGCGCGTGGGCCCGCTTTCCTGCGATCAGTTAATCGCGGGTTATATGCCAATCACGGCGCGTTCCCGCTTGCTGCAAGTTTCAGCGAATTCTTGCGCGATGCTTGGCTTTCCAATCGTCGCCATGAAAAAGCAGCTCTTCAATTACGGTTTCGCTGTAGCCGAAGGAAACAGCCCGTGGAACGAACGGGCACAGTTTTGCTTTATCGTTCCTACGCGCGGGATACGGGGTGCCGCCTTGAGCGGTTACAAAAATGCATATCGTCAAGATGTATGCCGCCCAATGAAACCAACGCTGCTAATTTGAACCCGGAGACCGATAAAATACGAGCGTTCGTAGGATTGCGGATGAGTGCGGAAGTGAGTCAGGCAATCGCGGCGCTCGTTGCTGATTTGAAGGCTCGCATCTCCGGCAACGGCATTACCTGGGTAGATCCGCACAACGTGCATTTGACGCTCCGCTTTTTAGGCGATGCAGTGAATCTGCATCTGATAACGCCGCTCGTCGAAGTGTTGAGAGCGGTTTCGGCGGCAGTTCGGCCGTTTGCGATTCGAGTGCAAGGCATCGGCGTGTTTCCCAACTCGCAACGGCCACGAACCGTGTGGGTGGGAATTGTAAGCGAGGAGCTAAAAGAACTGGCGACTAGGGTAGATCGGGCAGCAGTGCAATGTGGCTTTCATTCCGAGTCGCGTCCATTTGTACCACACATCACAATCGCGAGATTGCGAAAGAAGAGGCACTGGACGTCGATTCGGGAGGCATTGGGTGAGCGCGTGAGTTTGCCCTTTGGCTCTTCGACCGTCGACCGCATCGGCATTTATCGGAGTCTCAAGGAGGGTCAAGGCCGCATCTATGAGGAGATTGCCAACTTTCCGCTGGCGAGTTTAGGACGTACCCAAATCTCCGGTTAGTAATTGCAACGATCAGCGAAGCTCTTGTGCGCTTTGCTGTCTCTTGTCCATGTGACGGATATCGCGTCCCTTGACCAGGAACACGACCATCTCTGCAATGTTGGTCGCATGATCGGCAATCCGTTCCAGATATTTCGAGACAAAAAGAATCGGCGTTGCCCGCGGAATCGTTTCCGGGTTTTGGGCCATAAGATTAAGGAGTTGGCTGCAAATCTGATCATTTAGCGAATCCACCTCGTCATCACGCGCGATGACTTCCTCAGCGCATGCAGCATCACGGCGAGTAAAGGCTTCCAGGCTCTTCTGCACCATCGATTGGGCGACAGCAGCCATGCGTGGAACGTCGATATCGGCGGTGGGCACGG
>CAZSOI010000197.1:0-3263 GCA_964608115.1 uncultured Burkholderiaceae bacterium
TTGCTCCCCCCCAGCGCTGTTGCGTCGCCGTTCGGCTCAACGGTGCCCTTGGTGGACTTTTGGCGGACGCCAGAATCTCGCCTTGTCCAGCTTAGCGCCGCTCTCGGAATCGCCCTGGTCCCGCCGACAGACCTGCGTTTCGAGTACCCTGTTCCCGTTCAGGGTGGGCGCGGCAAGGCTTCCCACACCGATCTCATGATCATCGCGAGATCGGCCGTGGTGGCGATCGAGGCGAAATTCACCGTGCTCTACACTTCGCGCGCTGCCTGTTTTGAGCGGCGCACAAAAGACCAGGGGGTGGTTTTTCGGGCCTCGCGCAGATCGACTATGCCGCTGCGCCCCAAAGGATGCGAGAAGAACTCGAGTAACGCTTTGACTTCGATGAAATTTCCTCCGCCCCACATTGTGCCCCTCGAGAGCATCTTGCCCGAGGAGCCACTGCTCATGATGGGCGCGGGACCGGTCCCGATCCCCCATCGAGTTGCATACGCCAACTCGATCGTGATCAATCATCTGGGCGAGACCATGGCAAAGGTAATCACCCAGGTCAAGGACATGGGACGGTACGTTTTCCAGACCGCGTCCCCCCATGTACTCGGTGTTGCCGGCCCCGGATCGGCCGCGATGGAAATGGCCATCACCAATCTGGTGGCGCCGGGAACCCGTGTGCTTTGTGTGTCCAACGGCTATTTCAGTGAACGCATGGGCGAGATGGCGCGACGTGTCGGTGGCCAGGTCGAAATGCTGGAAATTCCAGAAAACAAGAGTGCCGATCCGCAACTCATTGAGGCGCGATTGCGGGCTTCCAAGTTTGGCGTGCTCACCATTGTGCAAGGGGAGACCTCGAATACCGTCTGTAACGTCGAACTGCAAGCGATCGCCAAGCTGGCAAAGTCCCATGGCTGCCTGGTAATCGTTGACGCGGTGTGCACGCTCAGCACCATGCCGCTGAAAATGGACGAGTGGCAAATCGATGCAGTGATCACCGGAGGCCAGAAGGGCCTGTCATCCATACCCGGTGTGTCCTTGCTTGCATTTTCCGAAGACGCGTGGACCGTAATTGAACGCCGCACCGATGTGCTACCGCATTGGTGCCTCGATGCCAAACTGGCCGACAGATTCTGGAACCAGAACTCCTACCACTACACAGCACCTGTGTCGGGGATCCTCGCTTTGCACGAGGCGCTGCGGCTGGTTTGTGATGAGACGCTGTTTCGGCGGTTTCGCCGTCACCGAAGCTGCTCCGAGGCGCTGCAGGAGGGTATCGAGGCGCTCGGACTGGCATTGCTCGTTCCAAAAGAATGGCGCCTGAACTCCGTGGTTGGAATCTGCATTCCGCAGCAAATATCACCGGACCGGGTTCGATCCCACATGTCGAAGGTTCATCGCGTCGAGATATCGGGCTCATTTGGACTAAATATCCTTCGCATAGGGCAGATGGGCGAACAGTGCCGGGAGCACAACCTCTTTCGCACATTGCACGCCTTGGGCCTTAGCCTGGAGGCAAGCGGCCTACGTCCGGATCTGCCGGCAGGAATGGCGGCGCTGGAGCGAAAGCTGGCCGAGCGCGCCGCTTCCTAAGTCGCGTTTGTTGCTGCGGCAACGATCAAACAAGTTTTACGCGGTGCTAAATCCCGCAGGGGCGATTTGCGCGTTCCTGTCCAAAGTGCACATGACACTTGCTCTGATTCGCTGGCGCCCCGTGGGTGTGATGCCGGAAAACTGCATGGCAAAACCGTTCAAACCAAGGATGGAGCGCCAAATCAAGGGCGCAGCAGTTACTTGAGTTTGTTTTTGCTATTTGCCTAGGTTTTGCGCTGTCTTTGCCTAGAAACACAGACTTTTGCCTTGTCTAGCTCCGCGGCGCCATGATGGCGACCATCGTGCGCGCGCAGACCTAGAGCTCGTCTTTTGCGCTTTGCGACCATAGCCGTCAACGGTTTTCGTGCGCAAGCTCGGAATTCTCGGACCCGATTTCCTGATCACTCACTGGCTCTTAGCACGCCGCTGAGGCCCTTTTGTCAACGTGGAATGCTGACTAGTGGCGAATTCGTTGCGAGAACCGCAACGCGCGGACTGCTTCATTCCATTTGTCGGACAGCCCTGATCTTTCGTCGGTTTGGAGCTCCTCTGGCGTGACTTTGGAGAACCAGAAAAGCATCACTACATCAATAAGTTGACGGCCCATTTCCATGCGCCCTCGCTGCTGCTAGCCTGTTGGCCTAGCGCATAGAGGGTAGGAAGCCTAGTTAGCGGGACCCCGTGCTTGTTGCGGGCCGAAGATTAGGCAACAAAACGATGTACGAACAATGCGCCATTTGCGGGTGCCGGGTTCACCGCATAGCCAACGCCTATGCGCAGGCAAGCGTTGCCGGTAGAAGTCACGTTTCCAAGCACTACTACGTTGCCGAGCGCTTTTTCGGGCGCACGAAGAATCGGCGGGGAGCCTTAGTCGAAGGCATCTTCGCCGCTTGTCCATGGAAGCGGGAAGCACAGTTCGGTGTGCTCTGTCACGAATGCCACATGGAGCTTCTTTTCCATCCCGTTTTGCTGCCCGAGGATGTGGAGCGTTTCGCCGCATTGGTTAAGCGCCGCGGATTAAACGAAATCGTGAAGACCGAAAGCCGTGCGCCGATCGCGGGCAGGGTGGCGCTTTTACAGGAGGTGATTGCCTTGGGGATTACGAGCGCGCTGCATCGCGGGCAGCTGCGCGCGCGCAAGCAGGCGCTGCGTGATTTGGCGCCTTTCCTTGGTGGATTTGCGGCGATTTTTTTCTTGGTGGGATTTAGCCCCTGGGTCGCATCCTATTCCGCTTCGCAAAGCATTGCTGTCGAAAGTTGGGTCGTTTTTCTCGCTGGTTTGCTTATTTGTGCGCTTACCCCGGCGCGCCCGTTTCGCGCTGCACTGCTGGGCAGCGTGGGGATATTTGTGGGCTCTGCGGCCGGCATCATCGCTCACGTCATCGTGCGCAATGCTGCAGGAATCGACCCGCAGCAAGCCTTTATTCCCAGCGCAATTATCAGCCATGCAGGCATGTCCGCACCGGGTCTGCTTTTGTCGGCATTGATATGGAAAGCGGCGTCGGCTTCGTTTTACTGGGATCTGGGCCGATTAAGAGAGCTCGCGCAAACAAAAATTCGAGCGCACCGAGAAAAACTGCTCGAATCCCTGCGCGCGGACATCGCGGCCCTTCGCGACCGTCAATCAAGGAGCGCTTCGCCGCAAATGCCGACCCTGGAGGAGGAAATTCTGCGCACTAGCTG
>CAZSOI010000198.1:0-11630 GCA_964608115.1 uncultured Burkholderiaceae bacterium
GCTATTACTGCTGGCCTTTCCTTTTTCTTTTAGGCCTCTTCGAGCTACCTATGCGCATACCAGTTCTTGCGATTCCGCTATCGGCCCTTTTGCTGGGTGTGTACCCACCTGTGTTGTGCGCTGCCGATGAGCCGACGAGCACCGAACTGACTGCCCCTGCAATCGAGCAAAAAAGCCCACAAGCGGCCGATATGCCGACGATTCCGGCCTCTCCGACGCAAAATGAACCGATGTCGCCGCCGGCGGCCGAGCCAGCCGCGCGCCAGCCAAGTTCCCAACCGGCAGAGCAGCCGGCGCCCCAATCAAGCCCGGTGCCGACCCAGTTGCCTGCTCCCGCGCCGACCAGCGACCAGGTCATAGAGCCACAAGTCGAAAGGCGGCAAATCAAGATTCCGCACATTCCGTCGAACAATTATGAGATCGGAGTTTTCGGCGGCGCCTACAACACGGAGAATTTCGGCACTAATGCCATTGGCGGCGCTCGGCTTGGTTATGTCGTCTCCGAAGACGTCTTTGTGGAGGCCGCATATGGGCAAACGAAGGTCTCGGATGCGACCTATCGGCAGTTTCTGCCTGGGGGCATCTTCCCAACTCCCGAGGTGACGCTGCGCTATTACGACTTATCGGCTGGGTACAACATCCTGCCCGGAGAGTTCTTCCTCGGACGCAACTACGCCAAGGTTGCGGCTTTGTACGTCATCGCCGGTCTGGGTATCACTAATTTTGACAACGCCAGTCACGAAACCATCAATGTGGGTTTCGGCACGCGGGTGTTTTTGGCTGATTGGGCAGCCCTGCAGGTCGACTTGCGCGATCACGCCTTTTCCTTGGACATTCTGGGCCAACGAAAGGACACCCAGAACATTGAGTTGACGGCGGGAGTGACGTTCTTTTTCTAAATCTTGCAAATCGGTTGGCCACTATGCTGACAGCTTTGGGAACAGGTATGCAGACTATGCGCAATCGGACCGCACATATTGCTTTGACGTTGCTGCTCATGCTGGGGGGTGCCGGCGCAAATGCGGCTTTAGTGAGCCAGCGGGCACCGGATTTCACGCTCCCGAGCTCCGCGGGACCGAACCTGCGATTACAGGAGCAACGTGGCCAAGTGATCATGCTTAATTTCTGGGCGACGTGGTGTGGCCCATGCCGTCGTGAGATGCCA
This sequence comes from uncultured Burkholderiaceae bacterium, assembly GCA_964608115.1. GTDB lineage: Bacteria > Pseudomonadota > Gammaproteobacteria > Burkholderiales > Burkholderiaceae_F > GJ-E10. The sequence goes on from CAZSOI010000198.1 coordinate 1,166, forward strand.
CACCTTGATCGACTCTACGAGAAATATCGCTCTGCGGGCTTTTTGCTGCTCGGTGTAAATGTCGATGAGGACCAGCGTAACGCGATCGGCGTATTCACCAAGCTCGGGGTGCATTTCCCCGTACTTTTCGACACCAAACAAAAGGTGAGCCGACTGTATGACTTGAGCACTATGCCCTCGACCGTGCTGATTGATCGGGATGGGCGCGTGCGCTACGTGCATCTTGGCTACAAGGATGGTTTTGAGGATACGTACGAAAAGCAGATCACGGAGTTGCTTCGCGAATGAAGTTCCAACGCGTCATTTACCTCTCGCTATTGACCGCCCTGCTGCTGGGAGGGTGCGGTATCGAGCCGTGGGTCAAGCCCTACGAGCGCGAGCGCCTTGCCGACCCCATCATGCAGTCTTCTCGGGACGCACTGGCCGATAAACACCACGAGCACGTCTACGACGTGCGGGAGGCAGCGCGTGGTGCCACCGGTATCCAGGGAGGCGGCTGTGGCTGCAACTAGGTGCAGCGTGCGCCGCGGCCTGGGCGGGGGGCGTTTAGTGCGGCGCTGGCTGGCGCTAGTGGTGGGCCGCGATCGCATCGCAGCCTGGTCGCAAATGACGCAGCAAGGCGCACCGCAGTTGCCTGCGCTTGCCTTCCTCGGGCCGTTTTACCGCGGCGCTGCGCGCGTGGGGGGATTGCTCGGAGGCGTCCTGGCCGGCGCGAACGCTGAAGCGGTCGACCTGCCGGGCGATCGAGCCGATGTCATGTATCACTCATTTATCGGGGGCGGGGTCGTTGCCAACGGGCCGGCTGTCCTGGTGCGCAAGAGTCTTGAGGACGTGGTCTCACTCTCCGCCTTCAATTACGTGGATTCGGTGAGCAATGCGTCGATCGACGTCGTAACGACGGCTAGCCCGTATAAGGAGACTCGAGTCGAGACCGGGGTCGGCCTGGACTACGTCTACCGCGACGCGCTGATCAGCCTAACTGCGAGCACGAGCCGCGAGCCTGATTACGTCGCGGATAGTGCAAGTATCGATTTGGCGCAGGACTACTTCGGCGGCATGACGACGGTGAGCATCGGTTATTCGAAGGGCTGGGATACAGTGGGCAAGCACAATGATCCGAGCTTTTCTGCGCCCGCAAACCACTGGCAGTATCGGTTGGGTGCAACGCAGATTTTGACGCCGCGCTGGCTGGTCAGCCTCAATACCGAAGCAATCGCCGACGAGGGATACCTCCAGAGCCCCTATCGTGTCGCGCGCGTTTTTGGTGCGGCCGTACCGGAAGTCGATCCAAGCACGAGGACGAGTCGAGCGGCAACGCTGCGGCTAACCGGAAGCGTAGGAGCACAAGGTGCCGTACACGCTCAGTATCGATACTTTTGGGATACGTGGGACATTCATGCCGGTACCGAAGAGGTGGGCTACAGCCAGTATGCGGGTAAACGTTGGCTGCTTGATGGTTTCGTCCGACATTATTCGCAGAACCACGCGAGCTTTTATAGCGACAATTTCACAAGCGAGATGACATACATGTCACGCAATCGCCAGCTCAGCACGTTTAACGACCTTGGCTTGGGTGCCAAAGCCTCCTACTCAATGATACGAGAACCAGGACGCTACGAGATTAAGTTCAACGCGGCCTATGAGTGGATACGTTTTCACTACAACGATTTCACAGACATACGCACGGGCCAGCTGTATTCGTTCAATGCCAATGTGGTGGAGTTGTTCTTTTCGGCAACATTTTGAGTAAGGAGACGGCGTGATCAATCGACTATGCAAAATGTTTACTGCCGCACTGGCGCTGGCCATTGTGGCGCTGGCGATGCCCGCGATGGCCGCCGAAGAATCGGCTGCGCCCGGAAAACCGGAAGTAAGCGACCTCGACAGCCGAATTCAGGACGCCAAGAACGAAGTAATCCAACTCAACCGTGACTTGCTTGTGCTGGAAGAGGATCTGCTATTTCCGGCAAATACTCAGGTCGCGGTGTTCGTATCAATGGACGTCGGCAAGCTATTTGCTCTTGATTCGGTGCAAGTGAGGCTCGATGACAAGGAGGTCGCCAATTATCTGTATACGCCGTCGGAAGTGCAGGCGCTGCACCGTGGCGGAGTTCAACGGCTGTATGTGGGCAACCTTCGTAGTGGTTCACACGAGCTGGTTGCTTTTTTCACCGGCAAGGGCCCCTATGACCGCGATTATCGGCGTGGTGCGACAGTCAAGTTCGACAAGAGCACGGACCCCAAGTACATCGAGCTGCAAATTACCGACTCGGCAGGCAAGATTCAACCGCAGTTTGCAGTAAAAATTTGGCAGTAGATGCTGATGCGCGCGCCCCTGCTCTTTGTCTGTTCTCTCTGGCGTCGGACCGGGTTCGCGGCGCTGGCGTTCGCAGCGATTCTGGCTTGGGGCAGTGCGTTCGCTTTCCCCGCCGAAGAGAGCGCATGGTCGCGACATGTGGTTAAGGATCCGCACTTTGGCGACAGCCTCTATTACTTTTTTCAGGAGCGCTACTTCACGGCGCTCACTTCCCTTATGGTTTCGCAGCACTTTGGGCGCCTTACGCACCACGCGGACGAGGCCGAGGTGTTGCGCGGTGGTCTTTACCTGTCCTACGGGCTGCATCGCGAAGCGGCCGAAGTATTTACGAAGCTCATCGAAAAAGGTGCGCCGGCTTCGGTTCGCGACCGCGCTTGGTACTACCTGGCGAAGATTCGCTATCAGAGAGGATTTTTGGCGCAGGCCGAAGAGGCGCTGCAACGGATCAAAGGTCGCCTACCGGACGATCTGGAAGAGGATCGATGGCTATTGCGCGCCAACGTCCTGATGGCCCGCGGCGACTATGCCGGCGCTGCAGAAGCACTCAAACCCCTCGCAACCGAAGGCAAAGCGGCCTTATATGCACGCTACAACCTTGGCGTCGCAATGATCAAAAGTGGACAGGTCGCCGAAGGCAGCCAGATGCTTAACGCAATCGGCGCGGGGCCAGCGGTAGGCGACGAATTTCTGAATCTTCGTGACAAGGCCAACGTCGCATTGGGGTTTACTGCGTTGCAGGAGAAAAATCCGCAACAGGCAAGGCTTTATCTTGAGCGCGTTCGCCTCTCTGGGATGCTCGCTGACAAGGCCCTGTTGGGTTTTGGATGGGCGGCCGATGCTCTGAGTCGTCCATCGGATGCGCTGGTGCCCTGGTCGGAGCTTACCGGACGCGATGCGAGCGACGCGGCGGTGCTTGAAGCCAAACTTGCCGTGCCATATGCCTTAGCGGAGATGGGAGCGTACTCGCAGGCACTGGATCAGTACCACGATGCAATCAGCACGTTTGATCGCGAAAACGTGAGCCTGGATGAATCTATTGCGGCGATCCGAAGCGGAAAGTTGCTCGATGGACTGCTTGCCAGCAACCCGGGCGAAGAGATGGGTTGGTTCTGGAATATCGATCGGTTACCCGACATTCCACACGCGCGTCACCTTGTGGAAGTGCTGGCGCTGCACGATTTCCAGGAAGCATTCAAGGGTTATCGGGATTTGCAGTTTTTAGAGAGAAATCTGCGCGGCTGGCAGGGGAGCCTGGGCGTGTTTAAGGACATGCTGACCAACCGGCAGCAGGCTTTTGCTGAGCGTTTACCTCAGGTTCAGGCCGCGGCGCGTACCACGGGGATTAGTGACCTCGAACAGCGTCGCGAGTCGCTCAAACATGAGCTCACGCGCGCGCAAGAGCAAGCCGACGGGTTTGCATTTGCGGACGCCAAAGAGCGGGCACTGATGACGCGTCTGGAGCGAGCTCGCGCGATGCTCGAGCATGGGCGCACTGATCCTCAGATGGACGCGGCTCGAGAACGCTATCGGCGAGTCGTCGGGGCGCTGACATGGCAGCTAGCGCAAGAATTTCCAATGCGAATGTGGGATGCCAAGAAAGACCTGAGCCAGCTCAGTGCAGAGTTGGCTCGAGCGCGTTTCCTTGATGCCGATCTGACGCGCGCTCAAAAGGAGGAGCCCGCGCATTTTGAGCAATTTGCCGCACGCATCGCCGCGCTCGACCAACGGATCCGGGCGCTTCTTCCTCGTGTCCAGGCGTTGCTCAAGCTGCAGCGCGGCGCTGTGCAAGAGATGGCGGTTGCGGAGCTGCAGGCACAAAAGGAGCGGCTTGCGATATACGGCACGCAGGCGCGGTTTGCCGTGGCGCAAATCTACGATCGTGCGCGACTTGCGAAGGTGCCGGAGAATGCGACGCAGCAGTAGCCTCGTACTTCTTGTTGTGTTGGCGCTCGGTGGGTGCGCAAGCAAACCCGCGCCCGAACCGCCGGCAACGCTCAAAACTCTGGAGAGCCGCACCTACGCGCTGCCTGCCGAAAAGGGTATTGCCACCAGCGACGAAAAGACGATGCAGGCGTACCGGGACTATCTGAAATCGGCTCCGCGCGATGCGCAACGGCCCGAAGCGATGCGCCGCCTCGGTGACCTGGAAATGGACAGCGCCGATACCCGAAGCGCCAATAGCACCGGCCCCTCGGTCGGTGGTGCCACGAACTATCAGCGCGCCGTATCCCAGTATCGGGACTTTCTTAAGGCATTTCCGCAAGATCCGAACAACGATCGCGTCTTGTACCAACTCGCGCGTGCCTATGAACAAGGAGGCGACCTGGAGGCGGCGTTGCGCGTGCTCACGCAATTGGTGCAACGGTACCCCAATACGAAATATCTCGACGAAGCGAATTTTCGCCGTGGTGAGCTGCTGTTTTCCACGCGCAACTATGTTGCGGCCGAAGAGGCCTACGCTACCGTGCTGCATAACCCGACTCGCAGTGCGTACTACGAACGCTCTTTATATATGCAGGGCTGGTCGTTGTATAAGCAGGCGCGCCTGGAAGAGTCCTTGCACTCGTTCTTTGGTGTCCTGGATCTGAAGCTAATTGGCAAGGAAGGCGAGGGCAAGCTCCAGGAGCTGCCGGGGCTGACGCGGGCCGATCGCGAGCTCGTAGAGGACACGTTCCGCGTAGTCAGCTTGTGCTTGGAGAACCTGCAGGGCGCCGAATCGATTCCCGAATACATGCGCGCGCCCTCGCGAAACGACTACGAATTTCGCGTCTACGAGCAATTAGGCGAGTTGTACCTGAAGCAAGAACGCGTCAAGGACGCAGCCGACACGTTTAGCGCTTTCGCGCGCCGCAACCCGCTCAATGCGCAAGCACCGCTGCTGCAGGCGAGGGTGATCGAGATCTATCAGCAGGGTGGTTTCGATACCATGGCATTGGGAGCCAAAAAAGAATACGTGGATCGCTATGGCGTCAATGGCGAATTTCACCGTGCCAATGCGCCCGCGTGGGAACGGACTCGACCCCTGGTCAAGACGTACCTGGGAGAACTTACTCGCTACTATCACGCGGCCGCACAGAAAAGTAAGAAAAGCGAGGACTACCAGGCCGCTGTGCACTGGTATCGGGAATTTCTGCAGGCCTTCCCCTCGGACCCGCAAGCGGCGCAAGCCAATTTCCTGCTCGCCGAGCTGCTCTTTGAGGACGGCCGATTTGCGGAGGCGGCCCCGGAGTACGAGAAGACCGCATACCAATATCCGGCGCACCCAAAGAGCGCCGACGCCGGCTACGCCGCGCTGCTTGCGTACGCGGAGCTGGATAAGCGAGCCAGCAGCGCCAGCGATCGCGATCGGGTGCAGCGCACGAGTATCGAAAGCGCGCTTCGTTTCGGAGCTACGTTTGCGGCTGATCCCCGCACCGGGCCCGTTCTTACCAACGCGGCCGAGAAGCTTTACGCGCTGCATCAGCTCGACCGGGCGATGGCTACTGCGCAACTCGTGTTGAAACTCAAACCGCCCGCTGCGGCCGCGCAACAACGTGTCGCTTGGACCGTAATTGCGCATTCGTCTTTCGAGAGTGGAAAGTTCGATCAAGCGGAGCACGCGTATACCGAGGTCCTTGCGCTTACGCCCCAGTCCGACCCCGCGCGAGGCGCGCTGACCGAGCGTCTTGCCGCCGCCGTCTACAAGCAGGGTGACCAGGCCCGTGCGGAGGGACGGCTGCGAGAAGCTGTGGACGATTTTCAGCGTGTCGGTGCACTTGCTCCCGATTCGCCTGTCCGGGCTACGGCACAATACGACGCCGCTGCGGTGCTCATTGGCCTGAAGGATTGGCCAAAGGCTGCGCGCACGCTGGAGGACTTTCGCCAGCGGTACCCAAATCATCCTCTCCAAAATGAGATCAGCGAAAAGCTTGCCGTTGTCTACTCGGAAAGCGGTCAATGGGCCGCAGCTGCCGGCGAATACGAACGACTCTCGAGTCTAAAGAAAGATCCGCAGCTTGCGCGCGCCGCACTGTGGCAAGCGGCCGAACTGTACGAGAAGGGTGGAGCACGTTCTGCAGCAGCAAGGGCATACGAACACTACGTGCGTCAGCATCCGGAACCGCTCGAGCCAGCGATGGAAGCTCGATTTCGACTCGCTCGCATGGCCAAGGAAGAGGGCGGAGCCGCACATGCCTTGCCATGGATGCGAGAGATGCTGCAAGCTGACCAGGCGGGCGGTGCGGGTCGTACGGATCGCACCCGCTATCTTGCCGCGACGGCTGCTTTGGCACTGGCCGAGCCCGTTTATGACGACTACAAGAAGATTCAGCTTGTAGAGCCGCTCAAAAAGCAGCTCAAGATCAAGAAAGCAAAGATGGAGGATGTCCTGAAGGCCTATGCGGTTGCGGCCGATTACGGGGTTGCGGATGTTGCTACTGCGGCAACGTTTCACACCGCCGAGCTGTATCAAGATTTCGGACGTGCCTTGCTTTCCTCGCAGCGCCCCAAGGGACTATCGAAAGACGAAGTTGAGCAATACAACGTGATGCTCGAGGAGCAGGCCTTTCCCTTTGAGGAAAAGGCCATCGAATTGCACGAGGTCAACGCGCGTCGCAGTGCCGCCGGTATTTATGACCAATGGGTAAAGGGCAGCTTTGCGGCCCTGGCTCAGTTGCGGCCCGTGCGTTACGCCAAGAACGAACGCAGCGAGGTGGCGGTCGATGCGATTCGTTAAATCGCTGCGCCAATACGTTCTAATTTTCGGGTTCAGCGCGGCCCTGGCGGCCTGCGCGGGTCTGTCGCAAAGTCCCAAAAGCGCCGTGACAGCTGTGCCCAACGAAGCGTCCGGCGCAAAGGCTGCAGCAAAAACATCGCCCGCAGACTCGGCCGGTGCATCAGCCGGTGCAGCAGCCGGCGCGAGTGCAACTACGGGCACCGCGGGGCCGCTGCCCCTTGCGGATGTGGCTCCGCCGTTGAGTCCGGACGTGGTGCGCGCCTTTGATGCGTCATTGCGGGCGCTTCAGCAAGGGCGTTCGGCCGACGCCGAGAGGGGCTTTTTGGCATTGACCCGCTCCAACCCCGAGCTGGGGGGCCCGCATGCCAATTTGGGAATCATCTACCGGCGTGCCGGCAAAATCGCCCAAGCTGTGTCCGAACTGGAGTTCGCCGTTCGCGACAGTCCACGGCAATCGGTGTACTGGAACCAACTGGGCATTACGTACCGACAGCAAGGTCAGTTTTCCAAGGCGCGTCAGGCCTACGAGCGTGCACTTGGACTGGATCCGACGTATGCCAGCGCGAATCTGAATTTGGGGATTCTTTTTGACCTTTATCTCTGGGACAGCAAGCGCGCCCTGGAGCTATACGATCGGTATTTGGTTTTGTCTGGCGGGGACGATAAGGTCAGCAAATGGGTCACGGATTTGAAAAACCGCAATCGGGACAGGACTGCCGTAGCCCGTAAGGAGCAGGAATGAGGCAAAACGCTTGGCCAGGTCTTTTTTGCATCGCCCTGCTTGCCACCGCGGCGAGGGCGGACGATCGAGCAGACATGGATCAGACCAAGATCATCGGTAACCGCGAGTTGCCCAAGGTCCTGTACATCGTTCCATGGAAAAAACCGGCGCCGGGCGAGCTTGCGGGGCGTCCGATGAAAAGTGTCCTCGATGAGGTGTTGGCGCCGATCGATCGCGATGTGTTTCGTCGGCAGGTGCGGTACGACCAGCAGCTTGAACCGTCGGCCACGGTTGGGTCAAAGCAGCACAAATAATTACCGCGCGGGGTTATCTACAACGGAAAATTTGTTTCGAGTTTTGTGATTGGAGAGTAATCGATGGATGCCATAGGGACGATAGTAAAGTTTTTCCAGGACTGCGGTCTGTTCATTTATCCCAGCTTGCTCATTTTGGCATTGGGATTGTCGATCGCCATTGAGCGATTCATTGTTCTGCACCGCGCGCGAGCGGAGAACCGCAAGGCTTGGGATCGAATTTTGCCCATGCTGCAAGGTGGCAAGCTCCAGCAGGTATTCGGGGCCACGTCCAAGACAGATGTTGCGATCGGGCTGATCGTGCACAACGGCCTGAGTCGGTTGCAAAGCACGCGCCGGCGCGAGGACATCGACGCTGCAATGGAGGAGGGAATGATGGAGATCGTGCCCCGTTTGGAGAAACGAACGCACTACATCGCCACCTTCGCCAATGTGATCACCTTGGTTGGGTTGCTGGGAACGATTAGCGGCCTGATCCATGCGTTTACCGCAGTAGCCGAAGTTAATCCGGCGGAAAAAGCCGAGTTGCTCTCGGCAAGTATCTCGGTGGCCATGAATAACACGTTTTTCGCTCTGATGGTGGCAATTCCCTTTCTCCTGATTCACGCCTTTTTGACAGCGGGCACGACGGAAATCGTCGATAGCCTGGAGGCGGCCAAAATCAGCTTTCTGAATCTGGTACAGAAAATGTCGGGCGATGGGAAGTTGGTGGCCGAGTCGAGGGAGGCGCACTAATCATGCGCGTACGACGCCTGCACAAAAAGCCGGCGCATCTGGAGATCACCGCGTTTTTAAATTTGATCGTGGTGTTGGTGCCGTTTTTGCTTTCAACGGCCGTGTTCTCTCGGCTCGCGGTACTGCAATTGACGCTGCCGGCCCAATCCTCCGGGGTCGAGAAGCTCAAGGGCGATCTGCAACTGGAAGTGGTGATCCGGCCCGATGCGCTAGAAGTCGGGGACCGAATCGGTGGACTTATCCAGCGCATCCCCAACACCGAGGCGGGCCACGACTACAAGGCCCTATCGTTGCTAATGGAGCAAATCAAAGTCCGATTTCCCGACAAAACGGATGCGACCGTGCTTGCCGAAGCCAATACGCCGTACGACGTGCTCGTCCAGGTGATGGACGCGGTGCGGGTGGGCGTCACGGTCCAGGGTGCGAAGGTCGTTCGGGCGGAGCTTTTCCCGGACATCTCCGTTGGAGATGCGCCGGTTCGCGAACATCAAGGCAAATCATGAAGCACACGCCGCTGGAGCGGCGCGCTATGCGAAAAGCGCGCAATCAGTCGCTCGTTGATATGAACCTGGTTTCCTTGATCGATATTTTCACGATCTTGATCTTCTTTTTGCTGTCGAATACAGCGGAAATTCAGGCTTTGCCCAATAGCAAGGCGGTGAAGCTTCCGGAGTCCGTTGCGGATCAGAGCCCAAAAGAGACCGTGGTCGTGATCGTAAATGACAGCGATATTCTCGTGCAGGGGCGCAAGGTCGCGTCGGTCGCGGAGGCGATGTCGACGCAGGAAGATATGATCGGACCGCTCAAGGCCGAGCTCGATATTCAGGCCAGCCACGAAGTGATTCGACGTGAGAATGCCCAGGAAAATAAACCGATCACCATCATGGGTGACAAGAACATTCCGTACCGGCTGTTGCGCAAGGTCATGTACACGTGTGCGCGGGCGAACTACAGCGAAGTCTCCTTCGCTGTTCAAAGGAAGAACGGGGCGTAATGGCTGCGAGCATGGTTTCTTATCATTCGGCCGTGCTGCCCTGGGCGGGCTCGCCAGAGGACGAGGCGCGGTTTCGGCGCATTTTGCGCAATGTGCTGCTGTTGTGTTTGTTGTTGGGTCTGGTGATGCCTTGGCTTCCGCGTCCGACCGTTGATCGAGAGCACCCGGAGGAATTTCCGCAGCGCTTCGCCAAACTGATGCTCGAGCGTGCGCCGCTGCCTCCGCCGCCCCCGGTAAAGCCGGAGCCGGTACAGGACCTACAGAGCAAGGCGCAACCGCAAGTATCTAAGCCGGAGCCCAAGCAGTTACCGGTCCCGGAAGCGAGAAATCCTGTACCCAACAAACCGCCAGGGGAGAAACTAGAGGCAGCAAGACGCAAGGCGGCGGGCGTGGGATTGCTCGCGATGAAGGACGATTTGGCCGATTTGCGCGGTGCGCCGGTTGCGGTGCAGTTAAACAAAGACATCAAGCAAGGCCCGGGCGTCGGTTCAGGTGTCGGCCCGGGCGTCGGTGCCGGTTTGGGTCAGGGCATCCCAGTGCGAAACTTGATTACGTCGAATGCGACACGCGGTAGCGGTGGGATCAACACGGCAGGCTACAGTCGTGACACCGGTGGCGGAGGCCTTGCCGGGCGCGCTACAACACTTGTCGAAGGCGTAGTCGGCCGTGA
>CAZSOI010000199.1:0-4595 GCA_964608115.1 uncultured Burkholderiaceae bacterium
CGCAAAGGGCACGGCCGCCAATAGCGCCCGTGTAAGTCGGCCATCGCCGCAAAGCGCAACGGCTGCGCGATGCGCGCGCCGCGCGCGCGCCTGGCGCAATGCCAACTGCTGCGCCAACAATTCGTCAAACCGCAGCCGCTGCCACGCCGGATGTTCCCGTTGCTCCAAAGCGTTCGCGTCGTCCTGGGTCGTGGGCAGGTGCAGCATCTGCAGCGCGGCGCCCAACTCCATCAGCTGCAATGACCGGCGTAGCGCGAGCGGCAGAAGATCCTCGACATGCGTCTGAGCGAGAACCTTAGCAATGCGACGCCGCAACCAAAACTGCGGCACGCCCTCGACCGTCGGGTAGACGGGCGTCAGATGAACCGGCAACGTGGTGTCCGCTTCAACGAGGCGAACTTGCGGATGAATCATCTCCTTGCCCGCCAGCCCCCCACGAACCCGCCCCAACACTCTCAGGCGGCGCCCCGCAACAAACTGGGTCAGCTGCGAGGCGTAAAAGTGCACCCAGCGCAGCAACAACTCCCCGCTGTCATCTCGCAGTCGCAGCAGAAGTTGACGACGCCGGCGCACGAGAACCTGCACGTCGACAATCTCGCCCTCGACTTGGCCCTGCCCACCGACCACCAGGGACTCGATGGGGACAATGCGTGTTTCGTCAACGTAACGAAGCGGCAAGTGCAGCAGCAGGTCCCACTCACGCAGCAGCCCCATCTGCACCAGGCGCTGCGAAGGCGCGAGCTTGGGCACGCGCGCCGCGCCCGGCGCACTCGCCTCGGTACTCACTGCTTGCATATCTTTGCGTATGGCTATTCGGATCGCGGCGGCGTCCGCGCGCACCGGAGACCTAAGACCTACAGAACCAAGATGGCATCAACTTCGAATTTTGCCCCACGTGGCAGGCTCGTCACACCAACCGTGGAGCGCGCCGGAAAGGGTGTGGGGAGCAACTCGGCCATGATCTCATTTACCTTGGCAAATTGCGCAAGGTCGGTAAGAAACAGACTGAACTTGACGGCATCGGCAAGCCTCCCGCCGGCGGCACGCGCTACCGCATCCAGATTCACAAACGCTTGCCGCACCTGCGCCTCGAAGTCCTCGCTAACTAATTCCTTGGTAGCCGGATCAAGACCGATCTGCCCTGAGAGAAATACCACGAGCCCCGTCTTTATGCCCTGCGAGTATGGCCCTATAGCAGGTGGCGCCGCGGACGTGGAAACGACTTGCCTATGCATTTACGCCGCTCACTTTGGGATTTTTTTTCGAATCGATTCGCTTCTTCCCCGCGCCGGCATGGGCACCGCGCCCGGACGGCGTTGGGAATAGGCCCCGGATTGTATCGGTGAGCTCGGCCTGCTCACTGCCTTTAGGCGTTTTTTCTAAAAGTTGAGAGTGCGAAACGACCGCAAATAAACGCAAAAAGACCCCGTATTCACGCTACCCCGCTGAGGGTGGGCATTTGAGAATCAAAGGCAAGTGGCTCAACCGCATCGGTCTGCTGTCGGAGGAAGCCACCTGGCGAGGCTGGCAGCGCAATTTGGCCCGGCGGCGCCCGTGCAGTGCAACACGCTAATGAGGCTTGCCGTTAACCCATGAGAAATCCTACCTGCTACGTTTCGCACCGGTCGTTACTCCGCGAGCCAGTCCACGGATTTACCTTGGTCGAATTCCTCGTGGCGGTGCTTTTCTTGGTTACCGTCGTCGCGCTGGCAGCGCCTCGACTGCTGAATATAGGTTCAGAAGCTCGCACAGCCAAGCAGCAAGCAATTTTTGGATCGGTGCGCGCGGCAGCGCAAATCACCCGTGCGGCCGCACAGGTTCACGGTGAGTTGGGCGCAGCGGGCAGTGTTCTCGTCGACGGCATAAAGATCAGCACCGTGTACGGATACCCGACCGCAAACGCTGCGGGAATCATTGCAGCGACGGGTCTGGATCCAGCGGCCGATCAAATATCCGTGAGCAATGGGGGAACACAGGCGGGCAATGCGATTACCGTGTCGTTGAATGGTTCGCGAGCGACCTGCACGGTGGTCTATGCAGCTCCAACCGCTGCGGATGCTCAGCCCAGCGTCACTTTCGTCAACTCCGACGGCAACGGCGGTACCGGTTGCTAGGCCTTGTGTGGACGAGGCTCCTTCGGCACTCCATCCCCCCAACAGCTTGGGGGCAACCGCCGAAGATTTCGGGAGCGTAGCGGGCGATTACGCGCGACCCTTTAGCTGGTTGTACCCTTGGTTACTCGCACTGGCTGGGATTGCGGCTACCTTATTGCTAGCCGGCTGATTTCCTGGACTGTGTGGCCCCGCCAATCGTAGATCTGGCACGTCGCACTCGAAACAAGTCGAACAGCTTCTCTGCCGTCAGGGGACGACCTAAGTGAAAGCCCTGTCCCTCTGTGCATCCGGCACGCAAAGCGGCACTGACTTGGCTCGGGTCCTCGATACCCTCGGCAATGACGCCAGCGCCAAAGTGCCGGCAGAGGGCACCAATGGCGCGCACCATGACAAATACATCGTCGTCGGTGCCAAGAGCGTGGATCAACTGGCTACTGATCTTGACGTATTCGGCGCGGCAGCGACGCAGCAATTGCAGATTGCAGGAACCGATGCCAAAGTTGTCCAGGACGACTCGCACACCGCGCTCGCGCAAGGCCGTTAAGCGGGCAAGGGCAACGTCATCGCGATCGAATTCTCGTTGCAGGCTAGTCTCGGTGAGTTCCACGAGAAGTCGGTTTGGGCGCAGCCCCGAGTCGGCCAAAGCGCGATCGACGATGCCTTCGAGGCGATTGCCCCGAAATTCCCGAGTGGAAAGATTCACGGAAAGAGCCACGTTCTCAGGCCAGCGCGCGGCCTCTGCGCAGGCCTTGCGCAGCACGGACTCGCCGATCAGAGTGATCAGACCTGTCTCCTGGGCTACGCCAATGAATTCGCCTGCCGCAATGATGCCGCGCTCGGGGTGGTTCCAGCGCAAGAGTGCTTCGACACCGACAATTCGCCGGCCGCCGCGAAGCTTGCAGCGGGGCTGGTAGTAGACCGTAAATTCATCCTGCTCGATTGCGCTGCGCAGTTCAGACTCCAGGCGCAGCCGCTGTGTTCCCGATTGGCCAATGGAGGTGTCGTAAAACTGATAAAGGCGCGTTCCATTATCGCGGGCGAAGCGCATTGCAGCTTGCGCGCATCCCATGACCACTTCTGGCTGCGCGCCATCTTCGGGCAGCCGCGCTACGCCAATCGTGGCCATCATGCGCAGGTCGAATTCGCCCACTCGCATGGGCCCATCGACTATCTCGATCAAGCGGCGCGCCAACGCGGCCACATCGCTTGCGACCGGTAGCGCCGTAAGCAGGAGCGCAAATTCATCGTCGCCGATGCGAGCCACGGTCATCGCTTCGGGCGCTGCGTGCAGCAGTCGCTCGCCGATGCGCTGCGCCACCTGATCGGCGACGGCAAAACCGAGCGAATCACGGACCGAAGAGAGCCGATCGATTCCCACGACAATCAATGCGGCGGGCCTGCCACTTTCGATACGCTCGCGTATTACCTGCTCCACGCGCTGAATGAACGCATCGCGGTTGGGCAAGCCGGTTGCAAGGTCAAAGTTGCGAGCACGTTCCGCATCGATGGCAAGGCCGTGTCGTTGATATAGCTCGGCGACAAGCCGATCGTTGGACCAGGCCAACTCCGAGCGCTGTTGCGCCAGTTCGAGTTCGAGCTCGCGGCTGCGCTCATCTAGATCGCGTACACGCCGCTCGAGCTCGGGCAGAGGCAATGGGCGTACATCATCGGTCGTAGTGGGAAGCGAAGCCATCGCAGGTTCCTTGCGCAGTTCGCGCGCGCGCCGTCTTGGCCGCCGCCCCCGGGGGCCGGCACTGCGCACGTTTTGCGCACCGACCCACGAGGCCGTGCACCCCGTCCTCGACAGCCAACAAAGCGTGCACCGCTCTGCGAGCTCGCCACCCTTGGAATTGGGGCCATTAGTGGCCGCAATTCTCGGTTTTGGGCGTTCGATCCCTCAAATTGCGTGTTTGCCTGCCGATACCCAGAAGGATGGGCCGAAATCCGGCTCCGAACTTTATGGGAGACATTGCTTGATTCTTTTTCTGGACTATGACGGTGTTTTGCACCCCGATCCTTGCCCGGACAAAAGTCGGCTTTTTGAAAACGCGTCCCGGCTGGCGCACGCGCTAGAGGACTTTCCAGAAGTCGGCATTGTGCTCTCGACCTCCTGGCGCAACGTGCGTCCGGAAAACGAGTTACTCGATCCCTTGCCCACGTTGCTACGCTCCCGCGTTTTGGGAATCACGCCCCGATTTGGTGAATTCCCCGCTATCGCTTCCCGCGTACCATACCGACGTCACGCGGAGTGCGAACAATGGCTGATCTCACACGACTTGACCGACAGCCCCTGGTGGGCGCTGGATGACCGTGCGTACTGGTTCGCTCCGTATTGCGAAAACCTGATCCAATGCGATGCAAGAAGGGGTTTTGACGAGCGGGCCTGCGCTCATCTGACGAGTACGCTAACCCTGGCGCGCAGGCGCATCGCCCGCGGCGTCGATCTGCTCCTCACCTAATATTCTCCGAGGTCTTCCCAGC
>CAZSOI010000200.1:0-3784 GCA_964608115.1 uncultured Burkholderiaceae bacterium
AATCGGCGCTGTCAAAATTCGGCAACTGATTCTGATTGCGGTATGGCACAAACGCGTAATACAGGCGAGGCTCAAGGGTCTGCTTGGAGCTTTCACCCAGCCAGGAAACCGGCCGCTCGAAGACCATGCCGGCATCGACTGATAGCAGGGGCAGGCTGCGAATTGCTGATGTGTTGCCTGAATTAAAAGCGGGATCAAGCTCATAAGCCGTGTAGTGCCATTGTGCCTTGGGCACGAAAAACCAGCCGGGCGCCAGCACCGGGTAACTCAGACTCGGATTGGCGACAAAGCGCGAGCCGTCCTGCGTATACCAACCCGGGGAATACGTCGTCACAGTTGGGACGAAGAGCGGGTTGATTGCCGGATGCTGGAATCGGGTGGCGTCAAAGGCGCTCGCCAGATCGAATCCGTACCAGTCCGCATGGGAGAAATTGAAGGTGACATCGGGGACGCGCTCGTACGGTCCGGGGTCGGTGCTAGCAAGAAGCGACACCAGCGTCTGACTCTTGTCCAGGCGCAAGGCCGCGTTCCAAAACGTTCTCGTGTACGAGAGGCTGACTTCTTGCGGCAACTCCTCAGGAGCGGAGTTGACGATATTGTGCGTAAAGTCAATCAGGTAGTTGTCGTCGGAGACGCGGTTGTAATTGACGTCCGCTCGCAATCCATTGAAATTCGCGTACTGACCCTGCACCAATATGTGGTCGCGCATCGTGCCTGTCGTGCGGTCGTAGGGCATAACGTCGAAGTCGACCTGACCCTTGACTTCGGGTTCCAAGAACCGGAACTCGTTGCCCAACGACAAACCGCGACGCGGCATCACATCGGGGGTAATCGTGTAGTCGCGATTGGGCGCGATGTTCCAATAGATCGGGACGATGAACTCCTGCCCCAGGCGGCTGTCCTGATAAAAACCCGGTGTCAATACCCCGCTTCGGCGCTGTTCACCTAACGGTAGATCAAAATACGGTGACGCAAAGATCGGGACACCCTCGAAGTACAAGGTCGTCCCGCGGCCGACGGCCTCATCGTCCAAGCGATTGATGTCGATTGTCTCGGCACGAATCCACCATGACACATCGTCCGGCCGGCAGGTCGTGTACGTCGCGTCATGCATGCGGATATCGTCATCACTTAAAAACTCGATCAGTCGCGATTCGCCGCGGCCTCCCTTGGCTGCATAGGAATAACTCGCTTCGGGCATCTGGCCCGTGTGGGCTTCGAGCTTGAAATCAAGCGATGGTCCGTCAAAGGTCGTGCCGCGATCAAATAGGTGCACTTTGCCACGGACCTTCAGTTCGTCGTCTTCAAACCCGTACACCGCGCGCTCCCCGCGCAGTACCAATCCGTCGTGACGCACTTCGACCGCGCCTTCAAAGATCGCCTTTTCGTCGGATTCGCCTTCGGCGTGATCCGAGCGCACGTAGATCGGGCCACTCGCCCCGATTAGGCCGCGTCCGCCACCCAACATGCGCTCCACGTGCAACGATAAGGGCGGCGGCGCTGCGGCCCCTGGGGGCGCGGCCGGTTGCGACGCGCTGGGGGCTACTGACGACGCGGCAGCAGGTGGCAGGGGAGCCGTCGGCGCTTGTGAATGCGCTGGCCGCGCGCCGGCCAAATGCAATATCAACGCACCCGCAATTGCCAGCGTAAATCGCCGCCAGAGACCGCCCGTAGGCAGATGTGGGCGCGAGAGAGCCAGTTCACCGGCACAGGACCTTCCTCGCAAATGAGTCGCTTCCACCAAAACGGCTTTCATCTTGTTGGCATGCCCCAACCGCCAGAGGCCAGCGGCGCGCCATTATGATGGATAGTTGGATACCGTCGTCCCCGGCGTATCGTTGGGCGGCGGATTACTGCAATCGCGTCAAGGCCTGCGCGTGCTGCGGCCGAAGCAAAATTGCACCATCAGCGAAGGAGAACCGTGACGCGCGACGGCCCCATCGACGAGCGCCTAGAACTGCTGCGATCGTGGCTACAGCCCCTGTCGGGCGACTACGGATTGCGCCTCGAGACACTGCGACCGGCGTCAAGCGATGCCAGTTTCCGGCGCTACTTTCGCATCGATGCCCAGGCCACACGGCAGGGTGAACGGCACGCGGCGTCCTACGTCGCAATGGACGCGCCGCCCCCGCACGAAGATTGCCGTCCGTTTGTGCAGGTTGCACGGCTTCTGGCCCGTCAGGGCGTAAGTACGCCCGAAATCATCGCTAGCGACATAGAGGCGGGATTTTTGCTGCTTTCGGATTTGGGCAATACAACTTATGCGGACGCACTGGTGCAGCCCGACGCAGACGTTGCAGCACTGTATGCGGACGCTCTCACGGCCTTGGTGCGATTGCAACAGGCGCGGCCCGATTTCACGCTGCCCGCTTACGATGAGCAGCGCCTGCTCTCTGAGATGCGGCTGTTTCCCGAGTGGTACCTTGCCCGCCACTTGGGCAAAGAGCTCACCGCAAGCGAGTCTCGTGTTCTCGAGTCGAGTTTCGAACGGCTCGTTGAGGCCGCAAGCTCGCAATCCCAGGTGCTCGTGCACCGCGACTACCACTGCCGTAACCTGATGGTGCTGCCATCCCCGCAGCGTAACCCCGGGGTACTTGATTTCCAAGACGCCGTCGTTGGACCGATTACCTATGACCTCGTCTCTCTGCTGCGAGATGCCTACGTGGAGTGGTCTGAAACCCAACAGCTCGACTGGGCGGCACGATATTGGGAAATCGCGCGCGGCGTCGGGCTGCCAGTACCGGAGCGCTTTGACGTTTTCTGGCGTGACATCGAGTGGATGGGATTGCAGCGAAGTCTTAAAGTTCTGGGGATCTTCGCGCGGCTTTGCTACCGCGACGGTAAAAACCGCTACTTAGCGGATCTGCCCTTGGTGTTGCGACACACCCAGCGTGTTGTTGAACGCTACAGTGCCTTCTCCGGGCTGGCTTGCCTGCTCGATCGCGTGCACGAGCGCACACCGCAGAGCGGGCTCACGTTTTGAAATCCGCCCTGATTCTGGCTGCCGGCCGCGGCGAACGCATGCGGCCACTGAGCGATACCCTTGCCAAACCCTTGCTGCCTGCTGGCGGACGCCGACTTATCGAATGGCAAATCGAGGCCCTGGTGCGCGCCGGCATCGTCGATCTCGTGATTAACACCGCGCACCTAGCCGTACAGATCGAGGCAGCGCTCGGCGATGGCAGCCGTTACGGCGCGCGAATTCGTTACTCTCGCGAAGGAACGGCAGCGCAAGACGCTCTGGAAACCCTAGGGGGCATCGTCAAGGCGCTCCCGACACTCGGTCCACGCCCGTTTTTGGTCACAAGCAGCGACATCGTGACCGATTTCGATTATCGCGAACTGGCTTCGGCAGCGGCGTCGATCGAGCGCGGCGAATTTGACGCTCATCTGGTACTGGTACAAAACCCAAGCTACCATCCCGAGGGCGATATGGGGTTTGCGCAAACTGCCGCGGGTTGGATCGCCACGCGCACGGCTCCGCTGTACACCTACGCCAACATCGGCGTGCTTGCCCCCCGCCTTTTTGCCGGGCTTGCACCCAAGCGGGTGCCGCTGTTCCCCTGGCTGTTTGACGCGGTTGAGCGCGGACGCGTAAGCGCGCAGCTGTGGAACGGTCGCTGGTGGAACGTTGGCACGCCACAGGATCTGGCAATCATCGATAAAATCTGCCGATGATGGCTCTTAGCTCAGCACCAACAGCGCTCAGCCTGGCGCAGACGCCTCCTACTTCGTCCGCAAGCTCCGATACGCGGATCGGCGCAACGTCAACCCAGATTGCACC
>CAZSOI010000201.1:0-4045 GCA_964608115.1 uncultured Burkholderiaceae bacterium
TACTCCTAACGGCCGGGTACTCTCACTCGGTGTTTCAGCTCGAGGGTGCCGGGGAGGAAAATAGGCTCGATCCCAAGATCGATTTTCTTGACTATCCACAGCGCGGTCTATCCGGGCCGCTCGAGTTGCTCATTCACAATAGGCAAAGCTTCGGTTTCATAACTGTCATGCAACGTCCGTCGGGCAATCCGATCATAATCGCCGCCTCGGGAACAGCTTCAAACCACTGCGCACGATCGCGTTGAACGCTGGTTGCGAGTCGGTGGGTGAATTGCTGATGACATCGAGAATTTCCGAGGTCGCTGTCTGTTGTTGTAGCGATTCAGTCAGATCGTCTGTACGCTGGCGTATTTCATTAAGCAGCCGCGTATTCTCGATGGCAATAACAGCCTGAGCTGCGAAGTTCGTCAGCAACTCGACCTGTTTATCGGACGGGCGCACTTCTAGGCGGTAGATCACAATCGCGCCAACCGGCTCCACTCGTAGAAACCGTCAGTGACGACAAGGCACCGCTGGCTAGCCTTCCAAGCATCTCGAAATGGAAGGCAAGGAGGTGCTTTCTAGCACGTTGCTGACCGCTGGAACTGATAAGCCGATGGAGATCATAGAGCCAACGCGGAAGGAGACGGTGCCAGCGGGAGGTGGGTCAAAGGCGAAATGAACGACAACCCCATGCACAAGGCCCACGCCGCGCCCCGATGCACGGCTAGATCTAAGAGGACTGGGCAGCCCTGTCGTTCGCCTGCGGTGCGAGGTTGGCGTGTCTGCCGTATGCACGGTGCTCATGGTGGCGCACCTGAGGCGAACGCAACGGTAATTACCGGCACGGCGCGCGTTCCAGAAAAACTATCGAGTTCTTAAAGCTCATTAAATCGCTACGATGATGGCCCCCTTTCGGGGTCAAAGCGGGCCTTGGCCGGCCACGCCCCACGCAACGGCCGCCTTGGTCCCTGTTAGTGCGTTGAGGCACTCGGCCTTGGGGCTCTAGAGCCTTATTAGCTCGAACTCAACAAGAGAGGTTTCTATTTGATGAATATGTTCGCGTATCGTCTCTATATGCCACTTTAGCACGTCCCCAATCGATACCACGCCCGCGAGGCGATCCTTGTCGAGCACCGGCATATGGCGAAATTTACCCTTCGTCATGCGGTCTATAACGCTGCTGATCGAATCGCTCACGTCGCAGGTGGAGACGTTGCGCGTCATCACCTGCGCGACCGGTACCCGCAGAACGGTCTGTCCGGTTTCCGCCATCGCACGGACGATGTCGCGCTCTGACAGAATGCCGACGAGGCGCTTGTCGGCGTCGAGCACTACCAGTACACCGATGCGATGCGTGGAGAGCAACTTCGCCGCTGCCGCCAGATCGGCCGTCGGTTCGATGCTGATGACGTCGCCGCTCTTGGTGGCAAGAATGGTTTCCAAACTCATGGCGCCAGAGATTATCCGAGAAAAGAACGAGCATGGCAAACTTCCGCCGCTTCCCGCCGCCCAGGTCTCCTTGAGAAACTGGGTGCCTGCTAGCATCTGCGCAGCGGAGAGCGGTCTCATACGGTCTAGGGGAAAGGGAGCCAAAGGCGGAACTGTCAAATGCGCACACTCACTAGCTATGGGATCGCTGTCGTTATCGTTCTCGCTATTCTAATCGGCATAAGCTGGCTCGTAGGTAAACCTCGGCTACACGACCTGAACGTATTCTCTGCTGGGTTCGTCCTCGGGATGCTCGGTATGTATATTGCGGCTTGGCTTTATGGATATCGGAAGGTGGGCCCTTAAATTAGCCCCAAGGACCCTCAGGCGGGAAGCGCCCAGCCAGGCGAATCGACCGAGGCGCGGCGGATTGCGGTGAACTTTGCGAAGTTGCCTGAGCTATTTTGGAAGCTGGAATCTAGTTCAGCCCGACGAGGGGTGGAATCTCAAAAAAACAGGTAGCGGGCGATGACACAAGTTTTGTTGGTCGGCTACGACCCGGAAACGGTAGATTTTTCCAATCCTGCTTTACCGCCGGATATGACCGCTGAGAAGATACGCGCCGGTGTTGCGCTTGCACTCAGGCAAATGACAGACCGAGGATGGGAGGGCGATGTCTGCTACATTCGTCCGGATGGAACGGCTGGGCAGACAGTGGAGCGTCACTTGGCTTCCGCAAACTATGCTTGCGTTGTAATCGGCGCGGGTGTCCGCCTGCCTCCTCAGAGCCTTGCAGTGTTTGAGGCGGTTGTTAACGCAATCCATAAGGCTGCTCCGGCTGCCGCCATCGCCTTTAATACGCGGCCCGAAGACACCGAGACCGAGGTCTTAAATCTGGGTCGAGTCGCAGGTCGGTCAAGGCTCTACGTTCGCATTCACGCTTCCGGTTGTCGTCAAGCGGCAGGTGGAGGCCGCATGAGCAAGTGCATACTGTGGTGGAGGACAGCCGCCTCCGTGCTGGTGCTATGAGCAACAGAACAGCGCGCGCGTATTGAAAACGTTAGCAGCCGCATCGAGCGGATAGCCTAACGTGCTTTAAGCTGTGCGTTAGTTTGATTTCCCCAAACGGGCGGCGATGCTGCCTGCCACTTAAGATCCAGTGCCACGGTAAATTCAATCATCTGAAAATCTTGAGCAAACACTTTGTAGTTCAATTCATATTTTCCATTTGGAATCAGAATGGGTTGGCGCGGAACTACGTCAAGGGTACTTAGCAAAAACACACCCGGTTCGTGCACACGCGTAGCAAATAGGGCGACCTCTTCAGTACTTTTTGGCAGAATGGTGCGCTCATAATCGCGATGACCAGCCCATTTCAAATATCCACGATCAGGAGATGGCTGGCGAGTGCCGGATGGCAACAAAATCGAATCCAGTATGCACACGACACCTACTGCTGCGACATCCGACCTGCGATTCTCAATTTTGACACTCCACGATTCATGTAACGTCTGTCCGGTGTGATCACCGTAGGTCAACACGCTCGAGCGTTTCAATATTGGATCTATAATCAGGTTGCGAGAATAATCAGAAGACCAACCCTTTTGCCGGACAAGGGTCTCAACCTTTTCTAACAATTCTTTCATGGTGTTGAACGCCTCAGGATTGCCTTGAACGTATCTCAAGAAACCTTTGAGCTGCGTGCCTTTCTGACGCAAAACGATGATATTCCCACCGAAACCTAGATTGTGGGCAAGGGCAAGCTCTTGATGTGAAAATAATGACAACCGCTTGAAATCAATGAACAGATAGTAATCGGAAGATCGCAGTTCCTTGGTTATGTTCATTATGTCGTCAAGGCTCTGCACAGCGATTGCTACATACGGATTGAGCTTAAATTTGGTTTTTAGAAGCCCTTGAATTGCTCCTACGGCATTGCGCTCCCTCTTCAGGTGCATTCCGCAACTTATAAAAACCTTGCCAGTCAATGGTAAGACCCCTCAAGTCACGCATTGTCGATAGTATTGGCGAATCCCGCTTCCGATTTTGCCTCCTGGCGGAAGAGGCTGTTTCGGCTCTACATGCAAAATCGTGGTCATGCTGACGCAAGCAGTTAAGCAGAGGCGGTCAAACGTGAGAAGCGGACAATGGGCGGCCCGCGCTGAGGTGTACGGAAAAACCCCGCGCAAATCCCTTCCGTCTACCATCAATAAAATCCGGCTTTTTGGAGCTTCGATTACCTGTGTGTAAAAAGACTTGTTTTTACCAACGATGATCCCCATGATTAGCGGCGCAACAAGAGGGGGGTTCCATGAAACGCGCCGTTTTATATCTGCGGGTGTCGACGGTCGATCAGACGACCGCCAATCAGGAGCGGGAATTGCGCGAAGTCGCGGGCCGAATGGGCTGCGAGATCGTGAGAGTCTACAAAGACCACGGCATTAGCGGCGCTAAGGGGCGGGACAAGCGCCCAGCCTTTAATGCGCTTATACGCGACGCCGCTCAGCGCAAATTCGATATGGTCATGGCCTGGTCGGTGGACCGACTTGGCCGCAGCCTTCAGGATCTTGTGAGCTTCCTATCCGAGCTGCATGCCCTCCATATCGACCTGTTTTTGCATCAACAGGGGCTGGAT
>CAZSOI010000202.1:0-2148 GCA_964608115.1 uncultured Burkholderiaceae bacterium
TGATAAATACTTTATCGATGGCGATTGACTGGATTGGAGTTTTCGGTTCAAGCCCCATGTATTGCAGCGCTCGTTCGATGCCCTGGCGCCGAACTGGGTCTGGCTCGAGCTGCGGATCGGGAACGACCCCGCTAATCGGAGCAACCATTTCCGGCGACGTGCCCCAGCTCACCTGCGGCTCAATGAGCCGCGCGTCGATCTCGACGATCTGGTCGTAGTGCGCACCGGCGTCGCTGTGCAAGGTTCTCCAGTGCTCCACCGCAAGCTGCCAATCAGATCCTCTTGGTGCCATCGGCCGCCCGCGCACATATTCGATGGTCTTTTCGTCGACACCAACAAGGCCCGCCCGCGCGCCGGCTTCAATGGACATATTGCATAGTGTCATTCGCGCCTCAACAGAGGCATTGCGTATCGTCGACCCGAAAAATTCAATGGTATAGCCGGTGCCGCCCGCTGTACCGATTCGCCCAATCAGCGCAAGCGCTAGATCCTTTGTGCTCAAGCCCGGGGAAAGCGCTCCTTCAATGTGGACCATGAGGTTTTTGGATTTGCGAGTCAGCAAAGTCTGGGTCGCGAGGACGTGCTCGACCTCGGAGGTGCCAATCCCAAAAGCCAACGCTCCCAACGCGCCGTGCGTGCTCGTGTGCGAGTCGCCGCAAACCAGTGTCATGCCAGGTAGCGTTGCACCCTGCTCAGGACCGACCACATGCACGATGCCCTGCCGGGCATCGAGAAAAGGAAAATACGCGGCCGCGCCAAACTCGCGGATATTGCTCTCGAGCGCCTTGATCTGGGCGCGAGAGGTGGGATCGGCCACACCATCGAGTCCGCGCTCCCACCCGCGGGTAGGCGTGTTATGGTCGGCGGTGGCAACCACCGAGCTGGCACGCCAAGGCTTGCGACCAGCCGCCCGCAGCCCTTCGAAGGCTTGCGGACTGGTAACTTCGTGAACAAGGTGCCGGTCGATATAGAGCAGTGTCGTACCGTCGGGCTCGACATAAACGACGTGCTCGTCCCACAGCTTGTCGTACAGCGTGCGTGGAACAACCATCAGCGACCAACCCCGGCTTCAAACGTCAAGAGGTTGATTATGCCACGCGAATCACTCGGGAGCCTCGATATCTAAGGGGCGCGCGCAGGGATGGCAGGAACGTCAAGATGCACATCGGCATTTTGCGCCCGATGCAACAGCGCATGATCCATCAGGACCAGCGCCAGCATAGCCTCGGCTATCGGCGTGGCGCGAATTCCAACGCAAGGATCGTGGCGCCCTTGGGTGACGACCGTAACTGGCTGCATCCCGCGGTTGACCGAGCGGCGCGGCAATCGAATGCTCGATGTCGGCTTGAGCGCAATCGAGACCTCGATGTCCTGACCGCTGGAGATGCCACCGAGTGTGCCGCCTGCATGGTTTGACAAGAAACCCTGCGGCGTCATCTCATCGCTGTGCTCGGATCCTCGCTGCGTAACGACGCCAAAACCGCTGCCAATCTCGACGCCCTTGACCGCATTGATGCCCATCATCGCGCTGGCAATGTCCGCGTCGAGCTTGGCCGCCAGCGGTGCGCCAAGTCCCGCGGGCACCGATTGGGCACACACCCGCACACGCGCACCACAGGAATCACCAGCCTTGCGTAGATCATCCATGTACTGTTCCAAGCGGGCGATGACGCTGCCGTTGGGCGCAAAAAACGGGTTGCGACCCACTTGCTCCCAGTCTTCGAACGGTATCTCGATTTCACCGAGCTGCTGAAGGTGTCCGCGAATCGTCGTGCCAAACTGCTGGCGCAACCACTTGCGCGCGACAGCACCGGCCGCAACCATTGGTGCCGTCAGTCTCGCCGAGGATCGCCCACCTCCTCTGGGATCACGTAAGCCGAATTTGCGCCAGTAGGTGTAATCGGCATGACCCGGCCGGAAGGTGTCGACCAGGTCTTCGTAATCCCGGCTGCGTTGGTCTTCATTTCGAATCAACAAGGCGATGGGAGTGCCCGTCGTACGACCCTCATACACGCCTGAGAGGATTTGCACCAAATCGGACTCGCGTCGCTGTGTCACATGGCGCGAAGTACCGGGCTTGCGACGGTCCAAATCGGGCTGGATGTCGGCCTCAGACAGTTCCATCCCAGGCGGACAGCCATCGATTAC
>CAZSOI010000203.1:0-5419 GCA_964608115.1 uncultured Burkholderiaceae bacterium
AGCGTATGACCCGAGAGTGTCGTTAGTCACGAAGAGGCTATTGCTCCCGAGCCGGGCGCAGCGAACGACGGCGGGGCTAGATAAGCGATACGCCAGCGGCAAGCTCGGGTCGGGCGGATTTTCGCTTGCGCGCGCCGGCGACAAAAGCCGACTGCTACGGATCGGGCGAAGATGAGAGCGTAGTTTGAGGCCCGGTAATTGCGGCGGTCATCAAAGACGTGTCCCCGCTGTTGCACAAATGATCCGACCGGCGTTATTGATCCCTAAGGCATCGTTGCGATCTCGCAACCGATTCTTGGCGCACCAATCAGTTGGCTTGCGTGTCGCTTGCACGGCACCTGCTAGGCGTAAAAAGACGCGGTGAAAGTGCGTGCAGCTGTCGCAGCCGCGCGCCCTTGCCGGGAATTGGGTGCGGTGGGAGGTGAAGTTGGCGAGGGTCGCGGCGTGATCAAAAAAAGGGCAACCCTTGCCGCAAGCCAAGTCCACTTCGTAGCGATTTTTAGAACCGCCGAATATGTCGGTTCGCGGTCGCACTCGGCCACAAAGCATGGTCCGCTTCGGCGTGACCGCAACGTCGGCAATACCGCTTCCGAGCGCACATCTTGGTGCTTTGCAATATCCGCGCAAAATTCAACCAGATCTGGCACGGTCCGCTCAAACGGCGGATAGGGCATATTGGGCCATCACCCTCTCCAATTGAAAAGTCGCGGTGCAACGATGGCGCAAAGCCGACGCTGACGCAGGCCAAGAGATCTAACGTGGGCTAGCCTAGCTTTCCCATGCAAGGTGCCGACCGCGCTCGCACCCGATCGACACGCTGCAATGCCTTATTGTTCCTTTGGACCCAACGAAACTCTTGCCAGATCTTGCGGCCGCACCCATTTTGCAAAAGCGCTGCGAACCTCCTCGGCAGTCAGTCGCATGTAGTGCTCGGCCGCAATCGTCGGCTCATCTAATGGCAGCTCCAGATCCCAGCGCGCAATCAGGCCCTGTGCAATGCCGGCCGTTGAGCCTTCCGCCAGCGGGAGCCGGCGCAAAAGCATCGCTTTGGAGCGCTGCAATTCCTCATCAGTCACGTTGGTCGTTTGCATTTCGCTAAGTTCGCGCTCCACGCTGGCCTGGACCTTGGCAACGTTTGGCGGCTCGCAGGCATATTGCACAGAAAACGTGCCGCGGGACCTCTCAAAAGAAAATTGTGAGTCGATGGTGTAAACGAGTCCGGCGCGCTTTCGCAAGTCGCGGCTCAAGCGCGCAGAATAAAACCCGCCACTTAGCACCACGTTGCCCAAGGTGAGCGCGTAGCGCTCCGGACTGGCACTCGTCAACCCAGTCGTCTGCGCAAGTGTCACCTGGTCTTGCACTCGGCTGGTGTCCGGCACGGCCGTCTGACTGGGGACACTTGGCGGCACTGGGACCAGCGTCGTCTGTGGCCGATCACCTGTCGAGCTCCAGCTGCCGAAGTATTTCGCCACAACACTTTTCGCCTCCTCGGGCGTAACGTCGCCGATAACCGCGATGACGGCCAGATCCGGGCGAAACGCTGAGCGGTAATAGCTGCGAAGGTCTGCCAGTGTGAGCTTCTCGACGGTTTGCGGCAGTGCTTCTCGCAGCGCGGCGTCGCCCTTCGGATATAGGGCCTTGCCCAGGGCTCTTTGCGCAAGGTATCCCGGGCTTTGCAAGCGCCCTGCAACCGTGTCGCGCACCTGCCCACGCACAACCTCGAAAGCCTGCTGCGGCAGCGCAGGGTGTAGCTCGTTATCGGCAAGCAGTTCAACGGCCCGGTCAAAGTGCTCCTTCAGGACACTTACGCCAAAATTGATCCCGGCCTCTTCTTCCGCGCCGATCTGATCCAGCGCTTGTTGAAACGCGACTCGGTCCAGGTGCTCGCTTCCAAACGAAAACAGTTGCTCCAACACGCTGGTTAGACCTTCCTGTCCTATGGGAACCTGCAACGGTGGCTGGTTTCGTATGTGCCCGATGACCGAAACGGTGTGGCTTACGCTTTCGGGTTGCACGATCAAAGTCAGTCCATTAGGCAGCGTCGTGACCGTCGGGTGAACCGTCGAGGTGGGAACCGACAGCCGGCCCAGTTCGGCGCTTGCCCAGTCGGGTAGCGGCGTTGGCTTGGCCTCCCCGAGCGCGATGCTTTCTTGCCCTCCAAATCCGGCACCCGTGTGCGGCTGACCAGAACCCTCCGGGGTCAGCACGGCGGTTATGGCGTGTTCTAAGTCCAGGTACGTGTGTGCAACCCGGTTGACGTCGGCCACGGTGACCTTCTCGATGCGCTCCAGATCCTCTTCGGGGGACTGCAGATTGTCGACGGCAACGGCTTCGGCCCACACGGTTGCCAGGCCTTCGATCGAATTTTTCTCGAACTCGGCCTCGCGACGCTCCTGCAGTTTTGCCGCTTCCACGAGGTCGGGCGAGACGCCATCTTTGGCAATTCGCGCCAGGATGGCGCGCACTTCCTTCTCCAGCGCTGCGGCGCTCGCACCGACCGGGTAGGTTATGGTTGCGGCGCCCAGTGCGGACTTAGGTAAGGCATCAAACGAGAAGCTTGCTGCAAGCGCCTTTCCTTGTGGAACAAGTTCGTACAAGGCACCGCGCTCGCTGCTTAGCACGTCGGATAGGACCTCGAGCGCAGGGTAATCCGGGCTATCTAATCCGGGCATGCGCAGGGCGATGACCTCCATGCCATAGGGCAGGTCGGTTTTTAGCGTAAGCGTCTGGGCCTTGACCGGTTGCGGCTTGTATTGCTGGCGCTCGGGAAGGCTCCGCGCGGGTATGCCGCCAAATAGGTCGCGAATCTTAGAAAGCGTTTGCTTCGGATCAACGTCGCCGACAACTACGAAGATGGCGTTATTTGGGGCATACCACTTTTCGTAAAAGCTCTTGAGCATCTTCGCGGTCGTGCGATCAAAGGAAGGTCTCGTACCCAGGCCGTCGTATTCATACGGTGTGCCGGCAAACAGCGCGGCACGAAGGCGCGTGAACATCACATACTGCGGATTGGATAAGTCCTGCGCCACCTCCTGCTCGATCGCGCCGCGCTCCTGCTGCCAGTCCGCATCCGAATCCAACACATCGCGCATGCGAAGCGCCTCGATGCGCAGTGCCACATCCAGGTCCTCCGCAGGCACCGTGTAGTAGTACTGCGTAACTGTCTGCCGAGTATCGGCGTTAAAACTTCCGCCCATGATGCTGCCGATGTCGGCTAACTGATCGGCAGAGAGCCCTGGGCTGCCCCGGAACATCATGTGCTCTTGCGCGTGCGCCATGCCGGGGAAGCCGGAGGGCGTTTCATCGGCGCCGACCAAATAGTTCATTGAGGTTGCGATGACGGGCGCGAGCGTATTGCGGACAATCACAACACGTAGGCCATTTTCCAGCGTCGCACGGACCACGTCCTGTTCTTGGGGCGCTTGTGCCGATGCCGGGCGCGAAGCCAGCACCGACGCAAGACCAGCTGCCGCTATGGCTAAGATAAGCGCGCAAAGTCCCACGCGAAGCTTCGTTGAGCGGACAAGTTGGTAGGTCATAAAAAAATCTCCGGTGCCGGCGTTTTTCGCGGTTATTTTGGATAAAAGAAGGGGGCCGAGCCCCGGCAAAAAATTAGACCGTGGTCGTGGGAAGAGGCGAGTCTTTGTCGATCAAGCGCGAATAGGGCAAATCGCAAATCTCCGAGGGATGGCCGCTTTGCAGCACTTCGCGCCATTGGTCGATCTCAGAGGATGCGCCACGCAGCATGACGAGGTACTTGCCGTCGGTAATGGCTTCATGCAAGGAAAGGATCCGATCTTGCGCGATCCCCGCCCGGTGAAACGCGACCGCCAATTGCGAAACGGCTGCTGCACCGGCGAGAGTCCCGGCTCCCAGCAGGGCACCGGTCGCTATTGCTTCCACGATAAAACCGACCGCAGCAAGCGGACCGATTCCCGGAATCACGAAAAAGCCTGCAGCTCCACCCAGCACTCCCCAGAGGCTCCCCCACATCGCGCCTTGCTTTCCCCAGGTGCGAATGCGCTCGCCAACATTTAGGCAATACACGCCCAGCGGATCGTCTCCAATCGGGCGTATCCGCCCAAGGACACTAAGCAGATCCATCGGGAAATTCTCATCGATCAGGCGTTTTGCAACGCCCTTGGCGGCCTCTTCATTCGCGTAGACCCCGACGAGTATCCGATTTTTTTCCCGCCAAGACGGCCTGCCCTCCGTGTCCATGAATTTCCTAACAATATCGCTCAGAACCGAAAATGAAACTGCGTAGTTGCCGCGTGTTCGTCGGCAGGCAGGTTAAAGGAATCAGTGTAGGTGGGACTAAACGGGCGATCATTTACCCGAACCGGTGCCACCGGCTGAGCGCGACTCGTCAGGCTGTACATGTCGGAGTCGATCAACCGATGCACGATCGGCGCACCGCGCATCAGTTCCTCGCCTTCTTGTGCGAGCTGCGCCAACTGGTCGCGCGTAGGTGCCGGTGGTCCAAACCGATCATCCGCTGGCGAGACCAACGCTCCCAGGTAGGTCGAGTCCCGAACAAGCACGTGCTCGATGTCGGAAGATAGTTGCGCCGCGTGCTCGCGCTCTTCGCAGCAAAGCTTCTTTATTGCAACCACAAGCGTGTCATGCGCCGATTGCAGCATCTGCAGTTCATCGGCATTGCTTGCAAAGTCCCGCTGCAGCGCTGCTTGCTGCAGTTGCTGCACCGCCAGTCGAATAAGCTGCTTCGCTTCTATCGGCTTCTTCTCGCTCGCTGCAACTGCCGCAGCCATCGGCTGCTCCGTGGTCAAAGCTTCCTGCGCGTGTGCGCGGGTAAAGAAAAGGACCGTCGCACAAATGAGCGCCAACAGCAAAAACGCCTTTTGTTGATCGTCCATGTCAATGTTCCTTCTGAACCACTCTGCCTTTGCTGCACGGTTCGCACTGTACCTTTGCCAACGCACCAAGCATCAAATGAGGTCAAGAGGCTGCGCGATCTGCAACAAATGCTAGGTCTTCATGGTTAAGCGTCGATGAGCTGTGCGTTAAGGCTAGATTACTGCCAACAGCTCGGGTACGGTCAACATTTGACCTCGTTGTGCGCGATTTGTTGCAGCTCCTGGCGCCAAGCGGTGAGGCTGTGGTCGGTTAGGCGGATGAGGCTATCGGGTTGTGCGCGTAAAAGGTGCTTGAGCGCCAGGGCTTTCGAGGACTACGGAGCCGAGAGCCTGACATGCAGCCAGCGTCCGTCGATAAAACAGTAGACCACGC
Source organism: uncultured Burkholderiaceae bacterium (assembly GCA_964608115.1). Lineage (GTDB taxonomy): Bacteria > Pseudomonadota > Gammaproteobacteria > Burkholderiales > Burkholderiaceae_F > GJ-E10. The sequence goes on from CAZSOI010000203.1 coordinate 5,251, forward strand.
TGCTAACACCTAGTATTCCCACCCTCGCTCCAGAGTTCGAACAATCAAGTAAGGGTCTTTCGTCCGGTCCCAACGCTGCACCATCTGATTTGCTGCGCTGGTAACGGCCGGGTTCGACTACCTCGACGAATTGCCGAAATCTTGCATCCTCGCTTCCACTGCGAATCTT
>CAZSOI010000204.1:0-7481 GCA_964608115.1 uncultured Burkholderiaceae bacterium
AACAAGCTGCTCCGGAACATTTTTCCTTGGTCGGGCGCATCTCGCAATTGGGAGCTGCGCGGCAACATTGGGTCGATCTGGACAGACAGCAGCGCGCACAAGAGGACTGGAACCTGCTGTATGTGGCCATGACACGCGCCAAGCAGATGTTGATCGTCTCTGGCGTCGACAGTGGGCGCCCCGCCCCGGCGAGCTGGTATGAGCGCATTGCCGGGAAATTGACGCCGTCAACTGCGAGTCGGCAGCCGCCCGTCTCCGAAGAGTCGGTGCCACCGCGGCTCACGGCACTGATTGAGCCTTTGCGCCGCTATCGCGATTTTCGGCCGGCACCCGTGCCGACGGGAAGTCGCACCCGGGAGGTGTCCAGCGAACCGCTGCGACTAGGCAGCGCTTGGCACGCTTTAATGCAGCGCATCGATGAGCTGCCGTCGGCAGATTTTTCAATTGAGCGGTTTGCTCGTTCGTCTCGCTTATCCGATGAACTTGTCGCACGAGCGTGGGCAGCGGCTCAGAGGGTACGTGCGGCTCCCGCGCTGCAGCGCTTCTTTGGCCCCGGGGCGCGAAATGAGAACGAACTGGAGCTCATCGATCGCGAAGGCGACAGGTTGCGGATCGATCGCTTGGTCGATCTAGACGATGCCTGCTGGGTACTGGATTACAAATGGCAACTCACCGAGGATGCGCTGCCCGGCTACATGCAGCAACTTCGTCGCTACGCACAGGCTTTGCTACATGCCGGAGTGCGCAAGCCCATTCGTATGTTACTGGTTGCCTCCGATGCTACGGTCGTTGAAGTATCGACCACTGAAGTAAAGTGACTTCGGGTCGTCGTAGAGCGATGTTCGGTTCAACTGCTCTGCACTTGCCGATAAGTATCTGCACGGGCATCTTCGCCGTGTCAACTCGGTGGTGCAGGTGCTTGGGCGGCGGCTGCTAAGATTCTTCTTGGCGGGCCCCCTCGCATCGCGGTGCTGTGAACCTGGTCAGGTCGGGAACGAAGCAGCCATAGCGGATTACTGCGAGTGCCGAGGATCGGGCTCGCCTGTGATCTCGCAATGTCTAGCGGCGCGCCGGTGTGAGGGTATTGAGCGCACCGATTGCATCGCGACGAAAAAAGTCCCTTAGGATTTCTCATGTCATATCAGGCTCTTGCGCGCAAATGGCGGCCGCGGGACTTTTCCTCCCTCGTCGGTCAGGACCACGTGGTGCGGGCGTTGACCAACGCATTGCAAAGCAAGCGTTTGCACCACGCGTACCTGTTCACCGGCACCCGCGGTGTGGGCAAGACGACGGTTGCCCGGATTCTTGCCAAATCCTTGAACTGTCTCGGCCCCGACGGTACTGGCGACATTACGGCAACGCCCTGCAACGTTTGCTCGGCCTGTACGGCGATCGACGCGGGCAATTTCGTCGATTACATCGAGATGGATGCGGCGAGCAACCGTGGGGTCGACGAAATGACGCAGCTGCTGGAGCGCGCGGCCTACGCTCCGAGCAATGCGCGATATAAGGTCTATACGATCGACGAAGTGCACATGTTAAGCGCGCACGCATTTAATGCGATGCTCAAGACCCTGGAAGAGCCACCCGAGTACGTAAAATTCATCTTGGCGACTACGGATCCACAGAAAGTGCCGGTCACGGTGCTCAGTCGCTGCTTGCAGTTCAATCTTAAGCAAGTTGCGCCGCCGGCAATTGTTGATCGCCTGGCGCGGGTGCTGCAAAGCGAAGGATTGGAAGCGGACGGGGCGGCGCTCAAGTCCTTGGCGATCGCAGCGCGCGGCAGCATGCGCGATGCCTTGTCCTTGCTCGATCAAGCGATAGTCTTTGGCGCCGGCCATCCGACACTGGAGAACGTGCACCAGATGCTTGGTTCAACCGACGCTGCCATGATGGTGCAGGTGCTTGATGCCGTGGCCGATAACGAGGCCGCGCGCGCGCTCGCACTGGCCGAGGAAATGGCTGAGCGGGGACTGGCGTTTTCCCAGGCGCTTCGCGATTTGGCGAGTCTTTTGCACCGCATTGCGTTGATGCAGGGTGTTCCTGAGCTTTTTGAAGAAGATCCCGATAGCGCCGAGCTGCGCCGCCTAGGAAAGAAGATCTCACGCGAACAGGTGCAGATGTATTACCAGATTGCACTGCACGGGCGCAACGACTTGAGCCTGGCGCCCGATGAGTTTGCCGGTTTCACGATGACCCTGTTGCGCATGCTCGCATTTGCCCCGGAGCTGGCTTCCGCATCGCCGGCAACAGGCAAAAGCGCTGCCCTTGTTGCGGCAAAACCCTTGCGTACCTCAGTTGCCTCTCCAGCGGCAGCCGAACCGGTAGTAAATCAGGTATCGGGGCAGCCCGACACTAGTCTGGATTGGCCTGCGCTGGCAGCAACCCTGAGATTAAGTGGGTTGGCCCGTGAGCTTGCGCTGCGCAGTGAGCTGGTTGCACGTACGGGCGATCACATCACACTGCGTGTTCCGGTCAAAGCGCTGCTTGAGGCTGGCAACGAGGCAAGGGTGCGCGCTGCCTTATCTGAGCATTTTGGAAGGCCCATCCGCCTGACCACGCAAGTTGGCGCAACGAGCGGTGCAACCGCGGCGAGCCGTAACGAAATTGCGCGCGCCGCGCGTCAGAAAGAAGCCGAAGATGCCATCTACTCAGACCCATTCGTGCGAGAATTAATTGAGAATTTTGGTGCTTCGGTCGATCCGAGATCGATTCGACCGGCTAAGCCGGATGCTTGATTGTGTGAGCTTTCCGAAGCAGCTGTTGAGATAGGGAACTGACTGGGTCAGGCCCGAGGCAAAGGAAACATTTTGGGAAACAGGCAGGTGTCGGAATGATGAAAAATCAGTTGGCTGGCTTGATGCAGCAGGCGCAAAAGATGCAAGAAAACGTCAAGCGCCTTAATGACGAGCTGGCGGATCTGGAGGTCGAAGGGCAGTCCGGTGCCGGCCTGGTGAAGGTAACTCTTACTTGTAAGTACAAGACGCGCCGCGTTCTGATTGATCCGAGTCTGGTGGGCGAAGATAAGGACATGCTCGAAGATTTGGTGGCCGCCGCGTTTAATGACGCGGTTCGCCGCGCCGAGGAAGCCTCGCAGCAGCGCATGGCTGCGCTGACCGCAGGGATGGCGCTGCCACCAGGTTTTAAGTTGCCGTTTATGTGATCATTGGCCAAAGAGGTTGCGCAACAAACTTGATGAAGTTCGGACGCTCGTTAGATGGGCTCGTCGAGGCACTTAGGCGCTTGCCCGGAATTGGACCGCGTTCGGCGCAGCGCATCGCGTTTCACCTTTTGCAGCACGAACGAGATCTAGCCGTTACCTTGGGTCAGGCATTGCTGACGGCGGCGGAACGGGTCGGGCGCTGCGCTCGTTGCAACACGCTAACGGAACTCGAAATTTGCGAGACTTGCGCCGATCCGCGGCGCGATCCCTCCTTGCTTTGCGTCGTCGAGTCACCGGCCGATCAGATGGTTATCGAACAATCACTGTCGTACAGTGGCCTGTATTTTATTCTCCTCGGGCGTCTGTCGCCGCTTGACGGCGTCGGCCCCAAGGAAATTGAGCTTGACCAGCTCGCGGCACGTGCCCGAGACGGCGTAGTGCACGAACTGATCGTGGCTACTTCCTTTACGCCCGAGGGCGATGCGACCGCGCATTTCATATCGGAGCTCGTGCATGCGCACGATCCGCAAATCAAGGTCACACGACTCGCACGGGGAGTACCCGCAGGGGCGGAACTCGAGTACACCGATGTCAACACGATCGCGCAGGCGATGCTGGATCGCCGGGTGCAATAAAGAGCACGGTTTGTGAGCCAAGCCGCACCGCAACCGGAGACTTCTGCAGCGGCCATTACGCCTTTTTGGCAGCGGATGCCGCGCTTGTTTTTATTTCCGCTGCAGCCCGCACCGCTGACGCGCAATATCATCGCGTCCGTCGGCTTTTGTGTCGTCGCCTGGTTCACCTACCCGCAACTTGCCACTTCGCCCCTGCGCGCAGGCTTGATGCTTATCCTTGCGTGGTCTGCAGCAGCACTGTTCATTGCACACTATGCATTTTTGGTAACCGAGCGCACGGCCTTTGGTTACCTTGATTCTCGCCGCTACCCCGCCAACAAAGGTGCGGTCGATTGGCGCCGACCCTTGAAGATGTTCGTTGTAATGATGCTTGTGCCCGCGCTGATCATCATCATCGGACACCTGATACTGCCGGGCTTTCTTGTTTTGCTGCTCTTGCTTGCCTTCGCGCTGCTTTTGCCTGCTTCGCTGATGGTGATGACAATGACAGATACCTTTTCGGATGCAGTTAATCCGATGCGCTGTCTGCAGACGGCTTTGCAGATCGGCGCCCCCTACCTGCTGCTTTGTTTGTTTTTGCTGATGCTTCTTATCGGGTCGCAGCAGACCCTGCATGTGCTGCTGCCCCATCCGAGTTCCGGTGCGATGCATGAGGCTGCCGCCGGGGCGGCTGCGACCGAAGCAGCCGAGACCTCGCCCGCCTTGGAATCGACTTTTTCATTGGCACTTGCCTGGTTAGTCGTCAGTTTTGTCGGAAACTATTTTCTGGTGCTCATGTGTGCGCTCATCGGCTACGTCATGTACCAGTACAGCGCCGTTTTAGGCATTACCGTGGTTGGGCCGGGCGACGCCGCCGTTCGTGGTTCCACGAGCGCCGCCTCACACGCGCGTCGCGTACGTGAGGCGATGATCGGCAAGTTGGTCGCGGCGGGGGAGTTTCGCGAAGCAATCGAGCTCTTAAACGAAGACCTGCGCGAGCGACCCAACGACTTGTCGCTACATGTTCGATTGCACACGCTATTGGTGCATGAAGGCTCCACGCCCCGCATCCAGGAGCACGCCGAGCGCTATCTTGAGCTCTTGCTGGCTGCCTCGAACTTCAAAGAAGCCTTAAAGTTCTATGAGCAGACTCGTGAACGCATCCCAAGCTTTAGCCCTCGGGATCCGGGACGTTTGCCGCAGCTTGCAAGCGCGGCCATCGACGCGGCCAAACCCGCGCTGGCTGCCGAGTTGATCCGCGGCTTTGATCGCAAGTACCCGGGGCACCCAAAGATCCCGGACGTGTACGTCGTTGCAGCACGCGTAATGCTGCAGTCGGAGCGGGCCACGGAAGCCCAAGGAATTTTGCGGCATGTCACCAGCACCTATCGCGACAGCGCGGCTGCGGCAGAGGCTAAACGCTATTTGGCGCGGTTTGAACCGGCAAGCGGTGCTGCAAGCGGTGCTGCATCTGGCGCTGCTGCGACAGGCGGCTCGGCGCCGGCAACCCCAGCGGCAACTCCGAGTTCCACTCCCGCAACCAGCGCCCCCACGGCTACCGCAACAACGGATGCCACAACTCGCAATGCAAACCCTCCCGCAACGAGCGGGTCTTGATGGCGCTAGCCGTTGTATTTTTCCGAACGCGTGGTCGGCGCGAGCTGCGAATCGGGCAACGGCATAGGCAAGCTCCCGGCCGTCGGCCGCATTGCGCTAAGCATCGTCGATGGTGCGCGTTTGCTCGGAGCCATGCCACCTAATTGGTCGGTTGTCGGGAAATAGGCTGTGAGTCGCGTGTTGATCTGTTCGACCTGCTTGTGCAGACCTTGGCGTGTGTAAGCGGTAAATAATCCCAGCAGGCAGTCGGCCAGTTGACGGCCGTAGAGCTCGCGCAAATGATCGTCGCGCAGCACCGCGTCTATGACGCGCAGCGCTGCGGCGTCTTCGCGAAAGCGCACCAGGCGGCGCGCAAGGCGCAGGTGCTCGTCGATGGGCAAGACCTTGAGAATCTTGGGCTGCGTGAGCTGCAAGAAAATCTTGCGCAACTCGTCAGTGGGCGTGCGAAATTTGGCCCACAAGAGACGAAGCGCGGCGTCTTGCAAGACGTCCTCGTCAGCGCCAAGAAGCGCAACGTTCAGGTAGGCGCCCAGATGCTCCGTGCGCTTGGGCTCGAGCTCCACCAGTTCGCGGTACAGCCGTGTTGCACGGCGGATGTCCAGCCGCGAAGCCGCATCCTGCGCCTGTGCGGCTAGCGAGGAGACCGCATCGGGGCGGCGCTGTTCGACGACCGCGGAAGCAGCTAGTGCGCTTTTTTGGGGCCGCCACATGCGGGCCAGTATCGCACCCGCGATGAGCCCGCCAACGTGGGCACCGTATGCGACCGTGGCGTCGGACAACGGTCCCTTGGCCTGCAAGGACCATTGGTAGCCTTCATTGATCAACCAGATGGGCAAAAGCGCAAGCGCCGGGATCTGCGCGGTACCAAAGACGATGAAGATCCAATAAAAGACGGGCACCTTGCGGGTCCCGTAGAGCACGGCGAGCATCCCGATCGTTGCAGCGATCGCACCAGAGGCTCCGATGACCGCCGAATCGGAGACGATGACGTGCAAGGCTCCTGCGGCGGCACCGCCGGCAAGGTAGGCAGCCGCAAATCGAAGGCGGCCTAGGGCGGCTTCGACAAACGGCCCGACCAGCACGAGGACCACCATGTTTCCCAGCCAGTGGGCAATGCCGCCATGCAAGAACGAATAGGACACAAAGCGCCAGACCTGCTCGACTTCAGATCGACCTAGCGAAAATCGCGCTTGAACGGTGGAATCGAGCAGACTATCGAAGCGCTGGCGTTTTGAATTCCATTCATCAAATCCGCTCTCGTCTTCGCGCACGATGCGCTTGCTGTGAAGCGCGCGTTGATACTGTGCATCGCTTTGTATCAACAGCACGGCCGCCGGGCTACCGGGCTCAGCGCGGTGTAGTAGACGCAAACGCTCGGTTGCCTCGGCGCCATTGCTTGACGCCAAGTACTGTTCGTAACGCGGCAGTTCGATCTTGTCTAATCCGCTCTCGTGGTAGTACTCGAAGGCTTGCTGCTCGCGCAGTGCGTCGCGGCTCTGGAAGCCGAACAGCACTACGGCGCAGGCGACGACGAGCAACGTCGTGACCACAGGAAAACTGCGGACAACGGATTTATCGCTGTAGGGTAATAGCAGCATGCCGCAATTTTCCGCTTTCCGCCGGATCGGCGATCACCCAAAGCAGGCGGTCCAAGGGTGCCATATCGCACCCCCGGGGTTTCGCATGACCACTGCACCGAACATGGGCGCCGAACGCAGTGTCCGGATCCCGCTATAATTCAACAGTTTAACCAGCGCGACCATCGGGTTTTCGGTGGGTCGCGGGAACACGCGCTGCAACCGACAGGCAGATGTGCTCCCGTGCCCGAGGACCGGACGTGCGCCTCGGTTGCGCCGGTTTCTCCAGGAGTTTTCGTGCCCAGCCTGATTGACCATTCCCGCCCCGCAGCGGTGCTTGCGCTCGCCGACGGGACGGTTTTTCACGGCGTGTCGATCGGCGCAGCCGGCGCTGCCGTTGGAGAGGTCGTCTTTAATACGGCGCTGACGGGATACCAGGAAATCCTTACCGACCCGAGCTACGCGCGCCAGATCGTCACCCTGACCTATCCGCATATTGGAAATGTGGGC
>CAZSOI010000205.1:0-9300 GCA_964608115.1 uncultured Burkholderiaceae bacterium
CAAGTTCCTTGATCCGATCGTTTTTGGCATTGATGCGCAGCTCATCGGCCTGAGTGATCGCTGCGATCTTCTCATCGAACTGAAGAAATGCCGCCAGATAGCCGGCACCGGAACCGGCGGCAAAAACCACGGCGGCAAGTATTCCCAGAATAAGTCGGCCCCCGCCCTCGCGGATTCTGTTCGCTGCACTCATTGGAGTTGCAGCCGACGGGGCAACGGCACTCGGTTTTGTTGTCGAAGCTCGGTTGCTCGCCTGCATGCGCGTTACTCCCAGAAAGAAAAAGCCGCTCTGAAGATGAAACCGTAACCGCCATGAGCACCACAGCGTTTGCCGAAATGCAAGGAAAATCAAGGCAAATTGCACAGATTTGGCAATTGGCAAGGACGCGCCTCGTGCGTTTTGGGCGCCGTGCCCCGGGGCTCTTTAAGCGCTTTCGCGCCCATTCTTGGCGGCATCCCGGAACAAAAGTCGCCCGTCCCCAATCCAGCCTGGCCGTGCGCTCCGCGCGGCTCTTTACCCTGCGCTTTTTCTCATCGTGCGTCGTCTTGACGGTGACCGGCCAGGGCCAGGACTTGCAGTATGCTGTTGAGTTTGTCGCCTGCGGAACCAGGGCTAGACGGACGCTGGATTTGGCGCGCGATAAACGCATCGGCCTGGAGAACCGCCATGATCGTCGTGTGTCTGGACCTGGAGGGCGTGCTTGCGCCGGAGATTTGGGTTGAATTTGCCAAACGAGTTGGCATCGAGGAGCTAAAGCGCACGACACGCGACGAACCCGATTACGACAAGTTGATGCGCCACAGGCTAACTCTGCTCGAACGCAACGCGCTGCGCTTGCCTGATATTCAGCGTGTCGTCGACAGCCTTGGACCGCTGCCCGGCGCGCGCGCATTTCTTGGCGAGCTGCGCACACGCTACCAGGTCGCGATCTTGTCCGATACCTATTACGAATTTGCCATGCCGATCATGCGCCAGCTCGATTGGCCGACGTTGTTTTGCCATCATCTGGAAACTGACAGCTCTGGCAGGATCGTTGGCTATCGGTTGCGATTGAAAGATCAAAAACGCGCCGCCGTCAGCGCGTTTCGTGAGCTAAATTTCGGAACGATCGCGGTAGGCGATTCTTACAACGACACTGCGATGCTGCAGCAGGCACACGCCGGCGTCTTCTATCGTCCGCCGGCTAACATCATGAAGGAGTTTCCGCAGTTTCGTGTGGCTGCAGATTACGCGGAGCTAAGGACTGCCATCGACGAGGCCGCCGCGAAAATATAAGCTCGGGACACTCACACCTCGCACGCGATACGCGATAGCGGCAAGCGATCCGCGGTTTTGCCACGGCACACGCCGGTACGCTACTTCTGCAATCCCTGGCCCGACGAAATAAAGCAATCGACCGTGCCTCGCCACAGGTGACCGCTGCGCCGCCTGGTTTTAGGGCACTGTGCTGCTCTTGGTTCGATTAACCCTCACGTCCGGTTACGCGCGAGCATGCCGATTTGCGCGATCCGCAGACCCCTGCAGCCTCGACCGCACTGTAACCGACGGCCCGCCAGCGGCGAATTAACTCACAGACAACGGCTCGCTCAATGCTCTTGGGCAGCGGGGTCAGGAATTTTTTCACGGCCAACTGACGTTTTGCTGCGGGCCACCGCCAACCGGCATCACAACCACTTAAGAGGAAAGAGGAAATCGAATGCGCAAAATCACACTAACCACCGTCTGCACTTGCCTGATGCTTGCCAGTGCGGGGGCCTTTGCCCAGGACTCGATGAGCAAGGACACCATGGCGCCAGAGAGCATGAAAAAAGACACCATGAGCAAAGACAGCATGAAAAAGGACTCCATGGGTAAGGACAGCATGAAAAAAGACACCATGGCTAAGGACAGTATGAAAAAGGACACCATGGCTAAGGACAGCATGAAAAAAGACTCCATGGGTAAGGACAGCATGTCCAAGGACACGATGGGCAAGGGGGATATGAGCAAGTAAATCCGGGTGAGAAGCACTGGGCCGCGCTTGCGTTCTTGCCTAGGTGGAGCTATTACACGCTCTACGGCGCGGCCCTTGCTACAGTTTTCGGCGCTTCATGCAAGCTTGATACTTGTCCATAGGCGATACATGGGGATCTAAAACGATGGGCAATGATGTGATCGCCGCATCGCGCGCGCAAAGCGCATTGGGCGAACCAAAGTCGACGGTAATTCAGCCGGCTTGGGTGCGAATTTCGCACTGGCTAAACGCGCTGGCGGTGCTATTACTCGTCACCAGCGGCTGGCGTATTTACAACGCCTCACCTATCTTTGACTTTCGCTTTCCCAAAGAATTGGTACTCGGCGGCTGGCTTGGCGGAGCGCTGCTTTGGCATTTTGCGGCGATGTGGCTGCTTGCGGTCAACGGAACTGTTTACCTGCTTCTGAACGTGTTAAGCGGCCGCCTGCAGAGGCGCTTTCTTCCGCTCACGCCACGGCAGTTCCTTGCGGACATGTGGGCCGCATTGCGTGGTCACCTCGCGCACGAGGACCTGACGCACTACAACGCGGTGCAAAAGGCCGCGTACCTGGGGGCTTGGGCGATCTTGGTGCTGCTCGTGCTCTCTGGTCTTGCCGTGTGGAAATCCGTGCAATTTCCGCTGCTGCGCGAAATCATGGGTGGATACGACAATGCACGCGTCATTCACTTTTTTGCGATGACCGCGCTCGTGTTCTTTAGCGCGGTGCACATCTTCATGGTCGCGGTCGTCCCCAAGACTCTGCGCGTCATGATCCTGGGTCGCTAAGTAACGGCTAATCAAGCCAGGAGTTCGCCAATGAAAAGCCAAAGCAAGACGCGTTCGGCTGGGTCGGCAGGCTTTGCTGCCTCGGATCAGCGTGCGCTGCTCAAGGAGGCAACAGCCTTGCTAACGCCTCCGGCCCGACGGCTTTTTTTGCGGCGAGGTCTAACGCTCGGTGGCCTTGCGATGCTGACGGGCTGCAGTGTGACCAACTCGGACGAAGCCGAACATTTGCTCATGAAGGTCTCGCGCTTTAACGACAAGGTTCAGGCTTTGCTTTTTGACCCGAACCGGCTGGCTCCGACGTATCCGGCTTCGATGATCACCCGACCGTTTCCGTTTAACGCCTATTACTCGGAAGCCGAGGCTCCGGAGGTGGACGGTAAGGGCTTTTTCCTTCAGGTAACTGGTCTTGTGCAAAAGCGTGACATCTGGTCGCTTGAGCAGCTCAATGCGCTGCCGCAGGAGGAGCAAATCACCCGCCACATCTGTGTCGAAGGCTGGAGTGCCATCGGGCGCTGGGGTGGCGTGCGCTTTGCGACGTTCCTTGAGCGCATCGGCGCAGACACAACCGCGCGCTATGTCGGCTTTCGTTGTGCCGATGATTACTTCACCAGCATCGATATGCCGACCGCACTACATCGGCAAACCTTGCTTGCTTTGACTTACGACGGCCAGACGCTGCCGCGCAAATACGGATTTCCAATGAAGTTGCGCATTCCAACCAAGCTCGGATACAAAAATCCCAAGCACATCGTCGAGATTTTCGTGACTAATGAATATCCCGGCGGGTACTGGGAAGACCAGGGATATAACTGGTTTGGCGGTTCCTAGCGCCGAGCGTCGGTTCGGCGACTCCAACGCGATCTGGGCCGCGCGCATCGCCGATTCGTATGAACTCGTGGAGCGCCGCCAATTGCTGCCGATCGGCAAACTTGCGGTCCGCAGACGCACGCCCTGCGCAAGTTGCGTTCAGATGAGAGCTCCTACGCAGCCTTGCGCACTACCGGTGCGGCGCAATTTCGTTACTTTGCGAAGCTACTTGATCCTTGCGCCAACACTTTGGGCTAGCTTTGACGCACCCATGCGGGTCATTTGATGGCGGCTTTGGACTTCTTTTGTCTCTTGCTTGCCGCACTGATCGGTTTTGCGACGCATCGTGCCAGCTTGTGCAACGTCAAAGCAGTCGCAGAGATTCTCGAGTTCGGGCGGGCCCGGATGCTCGCTAGCCTCACCGTTGCAGTGCTCTGGTCGATGACAGTGGCCGGCACTATGGTCTTGGCGTTGCATTGGCCAGCTGCGTCCTTTCCAAGGCGCGCCCCCGTATTGCTGGCGGCCACCGGCGGATACGTTTTTGGCGTCGGTGCAGCAATCAATGGCGGCTGTTCGCTCTCGACGCTGCAGCGGCTCGCCGACGGCGAGCTGGCAATGCTTGTAACGCTCGCCGGAGTGGTGCTCGGCCTGCTGCTGTGGGCAAAGCTCGAAACGTTGGGCATACCGACGGCATTGGCGAGAACCACCTCGCCTTGGCAAGGTATGGGTCTACTTCCAACGATTCTCCTCGTCGCACTCTGGCTTTGGGCGCTGCAAGAAGCGGTGCGACTTTGGCGCCGGGCGCAGCCCGTGGGATGGTTCGATCGACTGTGGGCACCAAAATACCGATTGTCGTCAGCGGCTGCGCTTTTAGGCATCGTTAGCGGTGTTTTGTACATGCTGCAAGGCAGCTGGACGTACACCTACTTGCTGCGCATGCAGGTCGCGTCGGCTCTGGGTATGACACCGGCGATGGCCGGCAAAGCGATGTTGGCAATTGCTCTGCTCGGGGGAATGTCGGCTTCTTCAGTGCAGCGCCGTTCCTTCGTGCTGCGCCTGCCGCGCTCCGGAGAGGTATTCGCGTGCCTCTTTGGCGGCACGCTGATGGGCCTTGGCGCAGCACTGCTGCCCGGGGGCAACGACACACTGCTGCTCACGGGGTTACCGTCCTTGTCGGTTTTCGCGCTCGCAAGCTACGCTGCCTTGCTCGCCGGCATCGCAAGCACGCTTTTGTTGCTTAAGCGCGTAAGGCAAGTAGGAGCGCAAAACGAAAAAATTCCACCGCGCGGATTTCTCTGAGGCGGCTGCTTGGGTTGCGCGCAAGCCAAATCTGCCCGCCGCTGGCGCTCAGCGCGGATAATCGCCGCACTATCTTGCGCCGCGCGCGCTCGGCACTGCGCCTTCGCATGCGGCATTGGCGAATCGCAGTAAAGGCAAGCCCATGAGAAAAGCACATTGCTACAAAAGGACCGAACCAGTGCTCTCGAAGCTCCTCGATGAGCCTCTTAGTTTGTCGGATTAGATCCTTTGGCAAGTTCATTTGGCCTTACGCGGCAAATGCCAAAACGCGCAAGAGAAATTGCGGAAGGACCAAAGCCTTTCGTGCAAGTTGCTCTTGGAAAAATGCAATATTGGCGACCCCCCGGGAGGCAAAGAACGCACCGGCGATCGCGACCCGCGTCACGGACGTTTTGCATCTCGCCCACCGCCGTGGCCGCTTGGCGAGGATTCCGGGTACGCGCATCAGCTCGTGCTGCGCCGCGGTTCGCCTTTGAAATCAAAGCATTGGCTTTCGGAACTATTGTCGGGCTTCTGATGCAAGAGCACTCGACCCTTGCAGTGACTTGCAAACGGACATCAGCGCACAGGTAAACAAAGGGCAAAAAAACGGCCACTTCCGAAGGCATCTTTTTGCTTGCCCCAAGACGGTGGTTGCGAGCTTGACAAGAAGCGTCTGGCTGGGCGCTTCGTTTGCGGTCAAGGGCAAATTGGCAGTGCAACTGCACGCCAAATAAATACTAACTGACCGCCATTGCGCCCTAAACGTTTCCCCGCAGAGTGCCGATTTCCAATGGGACGCCCCTTGCCGTGCGCCCTATGCTATTGCCCTTATTTTTTCGTAATCGAAGCAATCTGCGGATAGCGACGTTCGTCGTCTTGCTGCTTGCTTTTGTCACATTAGCCGTTGGCCAGTGGGTGAGCGCTCGTTGGCTCTATGACGGCAGCTTCATGGCTGCAGAGCGTCGCGACGGGCTGGCTCGGGCCCGGCATGCGCAGGCGATCATGCATGATCAAGCGGAGTTTTTAAAGCGCACCGCAACGGATGACGCCACCTGGGACCAGTCCTACAGCTTCGTCCTCGGCCACAACCCGTCGCATCCGAAGGTGATGTTCACCGCCGATACGTATCGACTTCTTCGGCTAAGCGCGTTTGCATTCGTTGGTCTTGACGGACATCTCGTGTACGTCCAGCAATTCGACAACGAGCACGGTCCCCTGCAAGCTGTTGACCCACGCCTGAAGGAGGCGCTGGCAGCGCGCGGCGGGATCGGCAAGCATCTGCGGCGCAACGGCGAGACGACTGGATTTGCCCAAATCGGCGGCGAAATTTACGCCTGGGGTACGGGAGCCGTCGTACACTCTGACGGTAGCGGTCCGGCGGTCGGCTACCTTGTTCTGATCAGTGCGCTGGACGACGCATTTCTTAGCGAATCGTCCCAGACGCTGCAATCGGGCGTCACGCTCGGCGTACACCCCCTGGCCGCGGGGAAAACAGCCGCAGTGCACTTGCCGCTTGAATACCAGGACGTGCAATTTTCCGTTCTGGGGGATGCGGCCCTAGAAGCACGCTTCCCTCTCGGTGCGCTGGATGAATCGCACACGGTGGATCTGACCGTGACGACTCCGCGTGTCGTGCATGCGACAGCGGCGCAATCCTCGCTGTACTTCATGTGGTCAACCTTGCTGTTCGGCACGCTGCTTAGTGTGCTGGCGCTGCGTTTTGTTGACCGGCGGCTACTTCGTCCCATTCAGCAAGCAAGCGAAGAACTGGTCAGCATCGGATCCAAAGGAGATCTTTCCGCGCGCCTTGCCCCGGCACCGAAGAAAGACCAAATTGGTGCGCTGGTCGACGCCGCCAATCAGATGCTCGCACAACTGGAGAGCAAGCGCGATGTCGAAGCGGCGCGTGATGCCGCGATCACCGCAAGTCGTCTGAAGTCTGAGTTTCTTGCCACAATGAGTCATGAAATCCGCACACCGCTAAATGGCGTGTTGGGAATGAACGAGCTGTTGCTCGCAAGCGATCTGCAGCCCCAGCAGCGTCAGTGGGCTGAGGCGGTGCACACCTCGGGCCAGCATTTGCTGGGCGTGATCAACGATGTGCTGGATTTTTCCAAGATCGAGTCCGGTCACATGGAACTCGAGACGATCGATTTTGACCTGGTGGCCGTGGTGGAGGACGTGCTGTCGATGTTCGCCCAGCCCGCGGAAAACAAAAGGCTGGAGCTGGCTGCTCAGTTCACGCCCTCAGATGTGCACTTGGAGTTGCGCGGCGACGCGCTGCGGCTGCGTCAGGTTATCGCCAACTTGGTTAGCAATGCCATCAAATTCACCGATCGTGGCGAGGTCGTCGTACGCGTCGAAGTTCTTGAGCAGGGCGAACAGGATGTCGCCATGCGACTGAGCGTCGAGGATACCGGCATCGGAATTGCTCCCGCGGCGCACGACAAAATCTTCGAGCACTTCACGCAAGCCGATGCGTCTACGACACGCCGCTTTGGGGGCACGGGACTGGGTCTGGCCATCTGCCAACGACTGCTCTCACTGATGGGTGGGAAGATCCGAGTCGAAAGCGCGCCGAACAAGGGCTCGCGGTTCATTATCGATCTGCGCCTGCCCCGGGCCAGCGCGCCGGTCACACGTCCAACGACTCAGTCCCTGGATGGCGTGCGCGTGCTGGTTGTGGACGATAACCGGGTCAACCGCGAAATCTTGCAACAGCAACTCGAAGGCTGGCACATGCACGTCCTGTGCGCTTGCTCGGGTGAAGAAGCCCTGCGGTTGCTGGCCGATGATGGCGGCGGCACGTTGCAGCTCGCGATCTTGGATATGCAAATGCCAAAAATGGACGGTCTGGACCTGGCCCGCGCGTTGCATCGGCACTCCAAGTCAGCGCCCACCCCGATTGTCTTATTGACTTCGACCCATGCGAACGTGCAAGAGCTTGCGCGCCAGCAAGCAGGTGTAGTGCGCTTCCTTAGCAAGCCGATACGACGAAGCGATCTGCGGCGCGTTGTCTGCGAGAGTCTGAGCGCGGCGCCCAATGCGCCTTCGGCCTCCTCCCCAGGGCCTGCGGCCTCGGGTGCACCACCGGTCGGGGCTGTTGTCCTTCTGGTGGAAGATAACTTGATCAATCAGCAGGTCGCAAAAGCCATGCTGGTGAAGCTCGGATGCCAGGTGACGCTGGCAAGCAACGGCGCAGAGGCCGTCGCAACGGTGTGCAAGCAAGCATTTGACTTGGTGCTCATGGACTGCCAAATGCCGGTGATGGACGGGTATGAAGCCACCGCGGCAATCCGTCAGCTGCCAAACGGACAAGGGGCGAGGATTCCTATAGTGGCGCTCACCGCCAATGCCTTGTCGGGCGATGAGCAAAAATGCCGCGCCGCCGGCATGAACGATTTTGTCGCTAAGCCCTGCACGATGGCCGCACTGAAAGCGGCACTGCAACGCTGGGTTCCGGCGACCGCACAAACGCCATCGGCGTCCATCCCCGCAGAAAGAGCCGCGCCGCGCTCAACCAAGTTAGCGGTCGCGCCGGCAATCGACGAAACCGCGCTGCAAGCCTTGCGCGCCCTGGACGAATCGGGCGGTATGAATTTGGTCAATTCCCTGCTGCGTCTGTTTCTTGAGAGCGCTCCAGCGCAGCTTGAGCAAATCGAATCGGCCGCACGCAGGGGAGACATCAAAACTCTGGGTCGGATTGCCCACGTCCTTAAGTCGAGCTGCGCCAACATCGGCGCTCGGATACTTTCCGACCAGTACCGCGAACTGGAAGGACTCGCACGCACTGGTGGCGGTGCCCAGGTCAATGAATTACTGGTTCGGGTGCGGCGCGAACAAGAGCGAGTCGCGGCCGACCTGAAGGAACGGCTCACCGCAATCGCATGAGCGCAAATCCAGCCCGCATCCTGGTCGTCGATGACGACACCACCGCCCGTACGCTGATGGGCGCGTGCGTTCGCGCTGCCGGCTTCGAAGTCGTCATGGCCGCCAACGGCGAGCAGGCCCTGAGTTTGTTTCGCGAGCAGCCTTTTGACCTGGTGACGCTCGACGAGGACATGCCCGGTTTGACGGGACATGAAGTCTGCACCCAGCTGCGGATTGCGGCTGGGGATCTGCTGCCGATCGTCATGGTCACCGGCTTAGATGATATGAGCTCTGTTGAGCGGGCCTACCAAAGCGGGGCGACCGACTTTATCGCCAAGCCGGTGAACTGGGCCCTTATCGGACATCGATTGCGTTACTTGCTTCGCTCCTTTGCCGCGCAGCGTGACTTACGGGTCGCTGACGCCCGCAACGCGGCGATGCTCAGTGCGATGCCCGATACGCTGCTACGCATTGATGCCCAAGGGATGGTGCTGGAGGTGCGGGTGCCCGAAGAGGCGCGAGGCGGGCGCTACTGGCCGGTGCAAGCTGTGCCCTTCACCG
>CAZSOI010000206.1:0-3744 GCA_964608115.1 uncultured Burkholderiaceae bacterium
TGGCGGGTACTCGCCTGGCTGTTCCCACGGTTTTGACGCCGTGGCCTGCGGGCTCTTTACCGCGTGCCGCCGCCGTGAGCGCGTTCGGCGTTGGTGGAACGAATGCCAATCTAATCTTGGAGGAAACGCCGAAGGTCGCCGGAGTTTCGACTGATGAGAATGTGGATGGGGCTCATGTTTTGACGCTATCGGCCCACAATCCCGCGGCGTTGCAAGCGCTAGCGCATTCATGGATCCGTTTTCTGACCGAGACGTCGGCCTCTGTTGCTGACTTATCCTATACCGCATCGCTGCGGCGCACACACTACAATCACAGGGTCGCGGTGGTCGGACGATTCAAAGAAGATCTCGGCGCCCGACTTCAAGACTATTTGAATCAAACAATCGTGCCGGATGCCGCTGTGCGGCGCCCTCCGTCAGAGGTGACGCGTGTCGGCTTTGTGTTCAGTGGGCAAGGGCCGCAGTGGCATGCGATGGGCCGTGAACTTCTCGCCGAAGAGCCGGTGTTCCGAGAGGTCGTCACGAGGTGTGACGCTTTATTGCGTCCCTTGTCGGGTTGGTCGCTATTGGATGAACTCGGTCGGACGGAAGAGGATTCTCGTCTTGACCAAACGGAGGTCGCCCAGCCGGCATTA
Source organism: uncultured Burkholderiaceae bacterium (assembly GCA_964608115.1). Taxonomy (GTDB): domain Bacteria; phylum Pseudomonadota; class Gammaproteobacteria; order Burkholderiales; family Burkholderiaceae_F; genus GJ-E10. The sequence goes on from CAZSOI010000206.1 coordinate 636, forward strand.
TTCGCGCTTCAGATCGGGTTGGCCGATCTTTGGAAGTCGTGGGGCATAACGCCGGATGCAGTTATCGGCCATAGCGTAGGTGAGATTGCAGCCTTGCATACGGCGGGCGTACTCGAATTGGACGAGGCAATACGCGTCGTTTGGCACCGTGGCAGGATCATGCAGCAAGCGACCGGACTTGGTCGCATGGCCTCCACCCTTCTAACTGAGGCCGAGGCGAGAGAGTTCATCAAACCTTACGGGGATCGGTTAAGCGTCGGCGCGATCAACGGGCCGCGTAGCGTCGTCCTGTCCGGTGAAGCTGCCGCGCTAGAGGCAGCCCTTGCGAGGCTGGCGGTTCGTGGCGTCAGCCACCGCATGTTACCGGTGCAATACGCATTCCACAGTGCGCAGATGGTGCAATTTGGCGATCAATTGGTGGTGCAATTGAGCGCTCTACACAGCAAATCGCCGACGATTGCGACGTATTCGACCGTTACTGGCAGCCTCGCAGAGAATACCCGTTTCGACTCGACCTATTTTGGTCGAAATTTGCGCGAGCCCGTGCGGTTCGCAAATGCCATTAAAGCTATGTTGGGAGATGGCTGCGATGTCGTGATTGAGGTTGGGCCCCAACCGGTACTCGCCGGTTCAATTGCCGAATGCGCTGCAGAGGTCGAGTGCGTGCCGACTATCTTGGCATCACTGCGCCGTGGGCGGCCCGAGCGAGAGACGGCATTGCAAGCTTGCGCAGGCGCCTATGTTGCGGGGTGCAATCCGGAATGGGAGCGGGTTCAGCCGAGGCTCGGTCAGATAGTCGATCTGCCGGTCTATCCCTGGCAGCGGAAGCGGTATTGGCTGAGGAAAAATTCGCCTCTGACTTCTGCCGCGCACCCGGTACGCAGCATTGAGATTGGTGCGGAGCCGCCCGCTAGTGAAGGACGCGAGGGCGACGGCTTGCTCTACGAAATCGCCTGGCAGCGCGCGGCCGCACCACGCCCGAACGAGCGTTCCAGTGTCGAAGGATCGTGGCTGCTGTTTGCCGACCGCGGGGGTACGGCGGACGCGTTGGCAGCGCGCATTCAAGCGGCGAGGGGCAACTGTTGCCGCGTATTGGCCGGTGACATCTTCGAGCAGATATCGGAGCACGATTGGATCATCAATCCGGCCGAGCCGGAGCATTTTGACCGACTGTTGGCGCAAGGCGCATGGAAGAACGGCAGTGTGCTGCGAGGGGTCGTGCATTGCTGGGGTCTTGATATCGGGATGAGCGAGGGAAATGTTCCATCAGCGAATTGGGCGCCCGAGTTACTCGGTCCTGGGAGTGTTTTGCATTTGACGCAGGCGCTTGCCAAGACCACGGCGATCGCAGATGGCTCACTGTGGCTCGTGACTCGTGGCACCCAAGTGGTCGATGGTTCCGAAAGAATAGAGGGGCTTTGTCCGCGTGGCGCGAGTTTATGGGGATTGGCAAATGTAATCGCGATTGAGCAGGCCGGTTTAACGACTCATGTGATCGATCTCGATGGGGGGAACGAAAAAGATTCCGACGCAACAGCACTCTTCACCGAGCTTGCGATAAGCCAAGATGCGCGGATCGCTCTACGTGGTAGAGAACGATGGTTTCCTCGACTGCAAATTTATCACGATCCAGTTCAGGCCGCGAATTCGCGGTGTTCTGACGCCGCGACGTACTGGGTCACCGGTGGTCTGGGGACACTCGGGTGCGAAACCGCGCGCTGGCTGGTCCGGCGTGGTGCCAAACATCTGGTGTTAAGTGGTCGTCGGCCCCCGAATACCTCTGCAGCAAACTGCATCCGCGAGCTCGAAAAGCTTGGCGTGACGATTCGAGTTTTCCAGGCAGATGCGGCCTCGCGGGACCGTATGCAGTTCGTATACGACCAAATCCAGAATGATATGCCTCCACTGCGGGGCATCATTCATGCTGCGGGCGCTCTTCGCGATGCAGTGCTGATCAATCAACGTTGGGAAGACGCGACTGAGATATTTAGCGGGAAGGTCAGCGGAGCTTGGTTGCTCCACGATCTCACTCGTGAGCTCCCGTTGGAGTTCTTTATCCTCTATTCGTCGGCGGGCGTTGTGCTTGGTGCTGCTGGGCAGGGTTTATATTCCGCAGCGAATGCGGAGCTCGACGCGCTCGCTCATTACCGGCGGCGGCTCGGATTGCCGGCCTTGAGTGTTGCATGGGGACCATGGGCCGGTGCTGGAATGGCTACTGACCTTGCCGGCCGCGGACGCGATGTCTGGCAAGCGCGTGGGCTTGGCAAAATTGAACCCGCTAGCGGGTTTGCTCAGCTGGAGCGCCTAGTCGCTAACCAGGTCACTTATGCAGCGGTCATCCCAATTGATTGGTCTCGCTTTCTCATCGAATTGCCGCAGCATGCCGATCGCGACTTCTTCAGCGCTGTCGCTCCTTCGCCTGAAATGCCAACGATGCCCGCGCGCTCAGGTAAGGACGGGATCGTCGAACGCCTCAGGGTTTTGCCGCTTGGCCAGCGCCGGGCGGCTCTGACTGCGCACCTGACGGAGCGCGCACTTCAAGCATTGGGGCTTGAGGCGACGACGCCAATAGAGCTCAGGGTGCCCCTAAAAGAATTCGGACTCGACTCGCTGATGGCAGTGGAGCTGCGCAACAGCCTGGCTCGTTCGGGAGGGCAGGCGCTGCCGGCTACATTACTGTTCGATTATCCGACACTTGATTCCTTGACCACTTACTTGGCACGCGTCTGGCTGCTCGAAGATGAAACAGGTGGTGGGAGCAGCTGCGAGGTTGCCGACGCGTCTGCCAGCGGGATCGCGGAGCTATCTGAAAAAGACGCGGAAGAGCTTCTGCTTAGAGAGCTGGAACTGAATGACGCGGAGAAGAGAGCGTGACGAATAGCGACCGCTCCGGCGATGCGCCACTCACGCCGATAAAACGTGCGCTGCTAGAGATGCGCGAGCTTCGCGCTAAGCTCGCGGAAGCGGACAAGGCGTGGCGCGAACCGATAGCGATCGTCGGAACGGGTCTGCGTCTTCCGGGCGGTGTACGTGACGCCGAAAGCTTCGCACGCCTTTTGTGGTCGGGTGTCGATCCAATTACGGCAATTCCAGCCGATCGATGGTCGCT
>CAZSOI010000207.1:0-1781 GCA_964608115.1 uncultured Burkholderiaceae bacterium
TAGATTTTTGTCCTGCGCAGTCTTTTCGGTAGCATCATGCAAGTCCTTCAGGATGGATTTGACCTTAACCTGCTGTTCGCTAGTGAGCCCAAGTTTCTCGGTCAACACGTTCAGTTGCGCTTCCACAGTTGGCAAGCCAGCGGGATCGCTGCTCGATACGCCTTTGGCAGGTGCGCCGGCGGTAGGGGTGGCTTGTCGCGCGTGCGTGGCAAACGCAATGAGTAAAGTGGCCCCGATTGTAAGCAAACGGTAGCGGTTCATCGTCTTTCTCCTTGTTCCGCCGCGGGCGACGGTTGTTTTATGATGCGCAATCTGGCGGTTCAATCTCTACAAGTCAAGGCGAATCCTGAGTTCTTGAACAATGAGGCGGTCGATGTCCAGAAATAAACGCAGCAAGCTGCGCGATGATGGAGGTTATGAAACGAGGAAAGCAAGGACGAAAGCCCGATGAGCGTGTCGGGCGTACAAACGAGCGCCTCGGCATGGCTCTGATCGAGTTGATCCAGGAGAAGCCGATCGGTCGCGTGACCGTGCAGCAGGTGCTTGATCGCGCAGCCGTCGGTCGATCCACCTTTTACCTTCATTTCCGTGACAAGAACGACTTGCTACTCAGCCAACTGGAGAAGTTTTTGGAAACAATGAGCACGACCCTCAGTGCTTCTAAGGAACAGTCGCCCCGAGTTGTCCCAGTGGCAGAAATGTTTGCGCACATCCGCAGTGCGCATAAGGTCTATCGCGCGCTGGCCGCCTCGGACCGCCTCAACGATTTCTTCGATCTAGCGCAAGGCTACTTTGCGCGCGGGATCGAGCGGCGCCTAAGAGAGTTCGGGCGCCTTCCGAAGCTTCGCGAGCGGGAATTACCCGCTCGCTCTTCAGCATTGGCCGGGAGTTTACTCTCCCTACTGCGATGGTGGCTGGATCGCGGCGCGAAAGAACCGCCGCGTGCAATGGATGAGCTGTTCCACCGCATGGTGTGGAACGGTCTTCGCTAGGGGTCGGCACGCCATACTTTAGAGGACGGCGACCTAAAGTCGCCGCTACACGAGAGGTTCCGCGACGAAGATCATTTCGGGCGACTCATCCTGGATGGGCGTGCGGTCAAAATCTCCATATTCCGCAATCACGCGAAACTGGCACCGCGCCAGCAGGTGCTCCACCTCGTAGCGGAAGAAGTATCGCAGCGGCCACGCGAACACCAAACGCTCTTTGCGTCCGTCACGGTGCGTCACCGAGTAGATTATTTCCACGTCGTTAATCTGCGCCGCGCGATGAAACGCCGCTACCCGCTCGCTGATGCGCACCTGGCGCTCGTCTCGGGTTTTGTACTCCGTCACCGGGCTTTCCCGCATGTGCACGGGATCGTGCATGCGTTCCGCGTCGGTTTGAAAAACGTCCAGAATCACCCGGCCCTTTGGGGCCAAGTGCTTCCGCGCGCAGTTCAGGCAGCCCATCTGTTCCCGAACTTCCAGCAAATGCTGGAACGGACGGAAAGGAATAATCACTAGCTTGAATTTTTCGCCTAGGTCGAACTTGGCCATGTCGCCCTGCACCAGATGGACGCGCTCGCGTTCTTCGGTGTACAGCGCCGACCGTTTGAGCGCCGCGCGCTCCAGCATTTTTTCGGAAATGTCCAGTCCCGTGACGCGCTTGCCCATCTGCGCCAGCGCCATGGTGATGCGCCCTGTGCCGCAGCCGAGTTCCAGGATTGGATCGCCAAAGTCCCGCGCCGCGTCGCGATAAAACGCTACGTCCTGCGTGCGCGCCCGCACGATGGGCGATTC
>CAZSOI010000208.1:0-2472 GCA_964608115.1 uncultured Burkholderiaceae bacterium
CTTTAAATTCGTCCGTTTGGCTGCAGGTGGTATAGCTGCGGTGCCGCTTCGCCTTTTAGCTTCCGAAGCCGCGCTCGAGGGCAAACCCGCTAAAGCGGTGACGATTGCCGAAGCCGTAAGGAAGGCCACTGCTGGCGCAAACCCCCTACCGATGACGGGATACAAGCTCGATCTGCTAAGCGGGCTGGTGCGCGATCTCGTGGAGGAGCTTGCGAAGTAGAGCCGGACCAAAGCGCGCGTAATGCCGGGCCCCAAAATGACAGTTGTTGGCACCTATGAGGGAGCGTCAGCCAAACTCACGATGCACGGTCAGTACGTGGCAGTGGACTTCCACATAGCAAGTGATGGCCATGGCGGCACCCTGGTGACAGATCCGCCGCTTGAGGACCACCACCATCATCATGAATTGATCGCGACCAATCGGACCTGAGCGACAAGACTCTGTCACGGATAGCAACGCCGGACCGTAACCTGTCGCGTACCTCCGTTATCGGTCGGGACCGATACGGTTTCCTGATCGCGACGGCAATGTAGCGCAGTTGGATTAGCAGGCAGGACGAGCAAAGGTGTCGCCGGAAAATACTCTTGATTGGGCTGACCACCAGCAAAGTCGGTGGCAAAGTCGCCGAACGTTGCCCCCCAGCCGACAGGGGCGCAAAAGCGCGACCTCCAACCGCATCGCCGCCAATTCCAGTGACGCCAGCCACCATGCCCCCAGAACCAAGCATGCTTGCGCCAGCCAAAAGTCCAAGGGTGATAACCCCAAGCGCCGAAATTCCGACCACCGTGTCCACTCGCGGCGCAACTACTCGACATGGTCGCGCCAATAATCGCCACCGCGGCAGCTGCAGTCAAAATCCTTCGCATCACTTCGTTTGCGCTTTCGCTGTCAGTTCATCGGGACGCTCTATGATGCCTCACCTTACGCGTCAGATGGAGCTGACGGCCTAAAAACTGCATAATTCGGTAAATAGGCGACATCATGCAGGCAAAGAGGCAATCAATAACGGTGGCGATTGGCACGTGACTGCCGTTACGACGCGGCCGTTATCGCGGCACTTTCGGAGCAAGAGCGGACATCTAGCTAAAGCGTCTGAAACAGCGCTGCTGACCGTTTCGCCCGTTTCGCGGATTAACTTTGCTGTGATGCCCCAAGACGCGATGTCGTATGCCTAAATGGTCGACGTAGAATTTCTTCGCAAGGGGGTGAGCGCATGAGGCGACGCGATTTCGCAGCGCTTTTTTGCGGCACTGTTGGATGGCCGTTGTCTGAAACGCCATCATGGACACGCCGCGGACATCGCGCTGCTCGGGCACTATATCGCGAGCTTCGCGGCCGGAAGGCATCGCTCTTTTTGGAGGTAATGGCAATCCTTAAGAAGGCCCAATTACGAACTGCCGTTCATCTGGCAAGAGTTGTTCCCACCAACGCAAGGATCACCAGCGCGATCCCCGCCATCTGCAGCGGCGTCGCTGCCTGACCCAGCACGACGGCGCCGAGCCATGCCGATATTACGGCTTCTGCGTAGGATAATAGCGACGCGCGCACTGGCCCTATCATCGATAGCGCTATGAAAAAAGCGATCATCGCAAAGCCGTAAAACGCGGCTGCGGCGATGAGGCCGGCCCAGCCGGCTTGCGTCTGGGGCAAAGCGAGGCTCCCGCTCGCAACACAAAGCATCAACAAGACGGCAGCAGCTACCGATGCCATGTAAAAAGTCACCGGTCGGGCGTCGCTTTTACCGAGTAGTCGGCTGGACACTGCAATCACCACGGCCAGACCCGCCGCGGCAAGAAAAGCCAGGAGTACTCCGGCAGCGTTGACGCGCCCGCCTTGGACATCGAGTGCTAAAGCCAACCCGCAAAGGGCCAGCAAAATGCCGGCGCCAGTCTTCCAGGAGAATTTTTGCCATCCAAGGGTCGCGACCATGGCCGCTGCTAACAGCGGAAAGAGATAAAAAATCAGTACTGCCACGGCAAAAGGTATCGAATTGAATGAATTCAGCAGTGCCCACGTGTAGAGCGCAGTCAGGAAGCCCAGCAGCGCTGCAATAGACCCTTCGCGTTTCGGCAGTACGAGCGGGAGGCCGCTCAGGCGCAACCAGATCATCAGCGCGACGGTCGGCACCAGAAATCGGGTGCCTGCGACGGTTAGTGCGTTGCTACCGCCACCATAGGCCACGGTCGCCGACGTATTGGCCAGCGCGTACCCGGTAGCGGCGGCCACAGCAATTGCGCTTCCGAGCCATACGCGGGGCGAAGACGTTATGTCCGTTCCCGACACGCTGTGCCTCCTCGAGATCTTTGTCCGTGCAAACAAACGCCGCCGATCGCCAGCTCCTTTTTGACCCAAGCGATCTATCGTGACGGATTGCGGCGGGCAAGTTTGCCGCAGGTCATCGACCGCCATTTGATTATTTGGCGCATCAGTTGATCATGTTGGGAACTGTGTTTCCCGTAAAGAAACATGAA
>CAZSOI010000209.1:0-15952 GCA_964608115.1 uncultured Burkholderiaceae bacterium
CCGAATCAGGGCCTCGATCGGCGCTTGCGGCGCTTCAATGTATTCGAGGTGCTGCGCAAGCCCGGTGATAATCAGGCGATCTTGGATCGAGGCAAGACGAGCCGGACACTCTGGATGCCAGCTTCCCATTTCGTGCGCCGCACAGGCGCTGTGCGACAAAAAACCGGTGCTCAAGACAATTTCCCCATCACGAATATCAACTCCCAATGTTAGAGAAATTTCAGGCCTGCGCGGCGCGCATTGCAACGATCATTGTCGGCAAGGATCTTCAGATCCGCCAGAGCCTGACTTGCCTACTGGCCGGCGGGCACCTGCTCATTGAAGACGCTCCGGGAGTCGGCAAAACGACCCTGGCACACGCGATTGCCATCTCGCTGGGTTTGCCGTTTCGACGGATTCAATTCACAAGCGACCTGTTGCCGTCGGACGTCATCGGGGTTTCGGTGTACGAACGCTCGAGCGCCCAGTTCGTGTTTCACCCGGGGCCCATTTTCTCCGAGGTGCTGCTTGCCGATGAGATCAACCGGGCAAGTCCGAAAACGCAAAGCGCCCTGCTCGAAGCCATGGAGGAAAGTCAGGTGTCGATCGACGGCATGGCCAGGCCCTTGCCCCAACCATTCTTCGTAATCGCGACTCAAAACCCTCTGCACCAGGTCGGGACTTTCCCCTTGCCCGAATCGCAGCTCGACCGCTTCCTGATGTGTATTTCGCTCGGCTACCCGGACCACGCCGCAGAACGCGCGCTGCTAGCGGGGGACTCGCGCCGCGATATGCTCAAGGCTATGCCGGCTTTGTCGCGCGCCTCCGATTTGCTGGCGGCCCAGCAGGAGGTCAAACAGGTTTTTTGTTCCGACGCGCTGCTCGATTACGTGCAAGCGCTACTGTCACACACGCGCACGTCAGGAACCTATGTGGACGGCCTGAGCCCCCGCGCGGGCTTGGCGCTGTTGGCGGCCGCCAGGGCTTGGGCCTGGCTCGACGGACGCGACCACGTCATTCCCGAGGACGTGCAAAACGTCGTCCCGGGTGTGGTCGGTCATCGGTTGCGCGTGGCCAAGCGCGACGGCAGTCGCGCACTGCATGGCCAAGAACTGGCAACGCACCTGCTGCAAGCAGTCGCAGTGCCCTGAAGCCCTCGCTTGCGGAATCGGCGGTTGTGAACGCGATCTTGCGCACCGTGCCACCACGGCTGATACGGTGGTTATTTCGCGGTCATCGCGAACCGCTCGGCGACGTTACACTAGAACGCAGCAGGGTTTTCATCCTTCCCACACGCGCCGGCCTGCTCTTTACTGGTGTCGCCATCACCGTCTGGCTCGGCTCGCTGAACTTTAACTTGCAGCTGGGGTATCTGCTGGCCTTTCTTGTTCTGAGTATCGCGCTCGTAGGCATGTACCAGACGCATCGCAATCTTGTGCAGCTTGCCGTGCGCGAGCAACGCGTGGTTCCTGTGCACGCTGGGGAGGTGGCCGGTTTTGACTTTGTGATTGACAACCCGACAAACGAGGCACGTTATGCGGTCAATTTGGCCTTCATTTTGCCGCGACGGCGCCGCTCGCGACGAGAGCAGGAGCGTGCCATGAAAGGCGTTTGGGTCGACGTTGCCGCATCGAGCAGTGCACGAGTAAGTATCGGCCTGCCAACGCGCAGACGTGGCTGGCGCAATTGCCCACGGGTGCGCATATCGACGCGCTTTCCTTTCGGTCTGTGGGAGGCTTGGGCGTACGCCTCCCCGCAAATGGCAGCCGTTGTTTATCCCACTCCGGAGGTCGACGCCCCGCCGCTGCCCTTGGGCACGGGCGGCGAACGGGAAATGGCAAACGCCGTTGTTGCCGGACACGACGATTTTGCTGGAGTGCGGCCCTACCGCGCCGGCGATCCGCTCAAGTCCATTGCCTGGCGCTTGGCCGCTCGCAACGACGAATTGTCGGTCAAGCTATTTGAATCGAGTGCGGGGGAGGAAACGGTGCTTGACTTTGATGAGCTGCCCCGTTCGCTTCCGGTGGAACAGCGCATTTCACGCTTGACCCGCTGGGTTCTCATGGCCGATGCGGCCGGTCTGCGCTATAGCCTGAATTTGCCCGAAAACCGCATTCCGACGGCCGTCGGTCCCGCGCAGCGCGTGCGCTGCCTCGAAGCCCTTGCGCTTTTTCCGGCCTCCTAGCTGCGATGGCCCAGACGTTTGCGCAACCACAAAATGGAGCACACGGAGCGCAGGCCTATGTGCGACGCCTACGCGCGTGGCTGCAACCTCAGGTATCCGGTGGCGCACGCGAACAGCGCGACCAGGCGGTTTTGCTGCTGGCCGTTGCGGTGGTCGTTGCTCCGCATTTTGGTCACCTGCCGCTTTGGGCGATTGCCGCGATCGGCGCTATGTGGGTGTGGCGCGCATGGCTGATTCAGACTCTTAAGCCCGCACCCGGGCGTCTGCTGATGCTGGTCTTGCTGGCCATATGTACGGCCAGCGTTTGGATCGAACACGGGACCTTGTTTGGACGCAGGGCGAGCGTTAATTTTCTGCTCGTGCTGGTCGGACTCAAGATTTTGGAGATGCGCGCCCGTCGAGACGTGATGGTTATCGTTTTTCTCTCGCTTTTTGTGCTGCAAACCCAGTATCTCTTTGATGAAAGCCTGTTATCTGCCGTTGTCATGCTGACATCGGTTTTCCTTCTGTTCTTCGTCCTTCTGAGCGTGAACCTTCCCGAGGGGGACATCTCCCTAACGGGCAAAGTGCGGTATCTGGCGCGTGTTTTCCTGCTTTCTGTCCCACCCACCTTGGCCTTGTTTTTTCTGTTTCCGCGCTTGCCGGCGCCACTGTGGCATGGCATTGGGGACGAAGTGCGATCGGGTACAGGACTGTCGGACTCGATGTCTCCGGGCTCGATTAGCCAATTGCTGCGCAATGATACGGTCGCACTGCGCGCCAAATTCGACAAGCGCGTTCCAGAGCCGCGCAACATGTATTGGCGCGGTCCGGTCTTCGGTCTCTTTGACGGACGAACCTGGACGGCATTGCCTCCCACGCAGGCTTCCGCAAGCGCCATCGACGGCGTGCGCTACGTCGCATCAAGCGGCGTCGATTACACCGTGACGCTCGAGCCCTCACAAAGGCGCGAGCTTCTCGCACTGGAATTCGCCGACACCGTCGATGATGTGCCAACTTCCAGTTCGCGGCTGACATCGACGCTGGAGCTGCAAACCGCCGCGCCGGTGGTTAGCCGGCTTCGATACCACGTTCACAGCTATCTGACTTTTGTCAGCGGCCCAATGCATTACGACACGACGCTCTCCCAATGGCTGCAGCTGCCCGCCGGCTACAACCCTCGCACGTTGCACTGGGCCAACGAGCTGAAGATGCGCACCCGTTCACTGGCCGATGCCGTCAACGGAAGTGACGCAGCGTTGGACATACGGCTCGTCGATGCCGTGCTGGCGAACTTTCGCAACGAGCCTTTTCGCTACAGCATCAACACGCCGCTGCTGGGCCGTGATTCGGTTGACGATTTTCTTTTTGATACACGATCCGGATTTTGCGAGCACTACGCCTCTTCCTTTGTCGTTCTAATGCGCGCGATGGGGATTCCAGCGCGGGTCGTAACCGGCTACCAAGGTGGGGAGGTCAATCCGGTCGATGGCTACCTCACCGTGCGCCAATCTGATGCGCACGCTTGGGCAGAGGTTTGGCTGGAAAATCGTGGTTGGCAGCGTGTTGATCCAACGTCCGCTGTGGCGCCGAACCGCATTGAACACACGCTGCTGGAACGCCGCTCTGAAGAGCAGCTAGAAACGCGCGAGGGATGGGCTTGGCTCACAGACTGGCGTTCGAACAAGGAGGCCCTTGAAAACGCATGGAACCAATGGATCCTCTCGTACTCGGCCGATCGCCAGCGGGCGCTGATTTCTCGGATCGGATTGCATCCGACAATGGAAAACGTAGCGGCCGTGGCCATTGCCGCAATGTGCGCCGTGCTCGTGGCGCTAGCGTTTGTCTCCATACGTCACCGCGAGACACGCGATCCGCTTGCACAGCTGGTTTTGCAGCTTCGCGCCAAGCTCGCGCGGATCGGAATTCGGATACCGGCCAACATGGGACTGCAGACAATGGAGCGCGAGCTCGCTGAACAACTCGATCCCTCCAGCATGGCTGAACTGCGCCGCATTCTGGCCGATATCAGCGCTGCGCGATACCAGCGTCAGACGGTAAGAGATAAGCGGCCCAACCTGCGCGGGTTGCGGCTGCAATTGCGATTTTGGCGACCCGTTCGGCTTTCGCCATGAAAGCGGCAGCAGTTAAAGCGGCTCGGCAATAATCTGAAGCGTAAGCTCACCCACGCGATCAATTCCGGCGCAAAGCAGGTCGGAGGGCCCGATCGCACCCACGCCAGCCGGGGTGCCCGAAAAGATCAGATCGCCCGGAGCCAGCGCGAAATAGCGCGAAAGATGCTCGATGATCTCGCCTGCACTCCAAATCATCTGCGAGACATTGGCGTCTTGCCGGCACTGTTTATTGACTTCCAGCCAGATGCGCGCGCTATCGATTAGGCCGACATCGCGGACCGTGCGAATAGCTGAAATCGGCGCCGACTGGTCAAAGGACTTGGCTATCTCCCACGGTCGGCCCTTACTTTTTAAGTCTGACTGCAAGTCCCGACGAGTCAGATCGATGCCAACGGCGTAACCCCAAATTAGCTCGGACGCCTGTTGCGCGGAAACTGACGAACCGTGCCGGCCCAGCGCAATGACCAGCTCGACCTCGTGCTGAAGATCATGGGTGTGCGCCGGATACGCGAGCTTGCCAATGGTGTTCGCCGGTATCGCGAAAGCGGCGTCCGGGGGTTTCGCAAAAAAAAATGGTTGCTCGCGCTCCGAATGACCCATCTCGCGCGCGTGTTCTGCGTAATTTCGGCCAACACAATAGATGCGGTGTACAGGAAAAAGGTCTGTGGTCCCCATCACCGGAACCACGGTCTGCCCGGGAGCAGCAAACACATATCCCATCAGTGCGGTCGCCTCTCAGGCATTCGGAGCCCGCAGACACGATCGGGCCAACAAAGTCCCATTTTACGCGTCCAGCGTGCCGACACATCTGCGAACGGTTCGCGTACAGTTCACTTATGTCCGCACGCGATCAGTCGACTCCGGCGTGGAGTTCTTCGCTTGCCACCAAGGGTGGTATCTATTCGGCGCCCATCGCCGAGGCGGGCCGCCGTTCTACGCGCACACCGTCGATCTCCTGCGTCGTGCCTGCCTTTAACGAGGCGCAGAATCTGCCGCGCCTTTTGCCGGCCCTGGTCGAGCAACTTCGATCGCTAACCGATCGGTGGGAGGTCATTATTGTCGACGATGGCAGTCGCGACCAAACCCTTTACGCGCTCGAACCGTGGCTGAGCAAACCCGGTGTGGTCTGCCTAGCGCTCTCGCGCAACTTCGGCAAGGAAGCGGCGCTGGGCGCTGGGCTCGATCACGCGCGGGGAGATGTCGTCATCACACTCGATGCGGATATGCAGCACCCAGTGGAATTGCTCGCGCCGATGCTCGCCTACTGGCGCGAAGGCTCCGACATGGTGTACGCGGTGCGCGCCGACCGCAGTGGTGAATCGGCGCTCAAGCGCTTGGGAGCAAAACTGTTTTACTCTTTGCTCAAACTGGGCTCCGCCATCGACATTCCGCCGCACGCGGGGGACTTTCGTCTAATGGACCGCTGCGTTGTTGATGCGCTTTGCGCCCTGCCCGAGCGCACACGTTTTATGAAGGGACTGTACGCCTGGGTTGGCTACCGCTCGCGGGCCATCGAATTCGTGCCGCCACCGCGCAGCGCTGGCCGCAGCGGGTTCGGTTTTCGCGCCCTTTTTTCCCTTGCTGCCTCGGGCATTACCGCTTTTTCCAATCTGCCCTTGCGCCTGGCCAGCGCACTGGGGTTTGTCCTGGCCGTTATCGCCATCACCTACGGCGCATGGGTGATCGTTGACCACTTCATCAACGGTAGCGACGTGGCCGGCTGGGCAACGATCGTCGTTGGCATAACGTTTCTGAGCGGTGTGCAGCTACTTTTCATCGGCATCTTGGGCGAGTACTTGGGTCGGGTGTATGAAGAGGTAAAGTCCCGGCCCCGTTATATTGTGGCGCGCCGACTTGGCGCCAGCCCGATAGAAACTCCGATTGCGTCGCTCTCGACGCCACCGCGGTGATCGGCGCCGCGGCGCCACCAGCCGGCTCCAAGACGCGCCACTGGATCGCTAGCGCGGATGATTTCGCCATCGACGAAGGCGCTGTCGACGCGATCTTGGAACTCATTGAGCGCGGGCGCATCACAGCAACCAGTGCGCTGGTCGGTTCGCCTTCTTGGCCCGCAGCCGCACAGCGCTTGCAAGCGCAGCTGGCGCGGATGCAAGCGGACCAAACGTTGAGGCGCGCTGATGTCGGATTGCACCTGAACCTGACCCAGTCCTTTGCCGCTTCCAATAGGGCCGTTTGGCCTCTCCCAGAGCTGATCGCGCGCTGCGCTGTGCGCGCACTGCCGCGAGGTTTGCTTGAGGTGGCTATCGAGCGCCAGCTCGACACCTTTGAGAACGGCATAGGACGGCGTCCCGATTATGTCGACGGACATCAGCACGTACATCAATTTGCCGTCGTACGCGATGCGCTACTCAAAATCCTGCAGCGGCGCTACGAACGCGACTTGCCATGGTTGCGCAGCACGCGGGCGCCAAGGGCTGTGCGCGACCTAAAGGCACGTGGCATCGCCGCGCTGGGCGACCGCGGCTTGCGCAAGCTGGCCGCCGCAGCGCATTTTCCTACCAACGCGTACCTGGTCGGGGTCTACGACTTTCGCGCCGACAGTACAGCGTACTGGCGACACCTTACAAAATGGCTCCGGGACGGCCCTGAGGCAAGCGTCCTGATGACTCACCCCGCCCTACGCTCGCCGCGCGGCGATCCGCTGGCCGCATCCCGTCCAATGGAGTTTGCCGTGCTCGCCAGCGCACAGTTTGGCGCTTTGCTGGCTCAGGCACAGATCACGCTCACTACCGGAACGCGTCTTTTCGCGGAAACATCGAAGGGCTCCGCCACTTTTTCGTAAGCGTGAGCCGACAACTAAGCCCGCAGCGTCGTTAGACTTCACCGCTTTTTGTGCCAACAACTGCTGCCTGCGTTGACGCGCCTTGCACTTGTGCCAGTCCACACTGCAACCATGCTCCGTCAATCGCTGGCGCGAGCCACAGTCGAAGACCCAGGTCGGGGCGCCGCAACAACGAGTTTTCCGGATCCAGCGCGAAGCGGCGGAAAACCGGCCCCAGTGCTTGCGATTGTGGATCACAAGACAAGATCCACTCGTCGCAACCTGATTCGCCGTTGGACGCCAGCTTGCGCACGTAACCCAAGGTCTCCAACTCTGCCAACAGCGACGCAAGCTCCTCTTCGTCGGTTCGCAGAGTGCGGGCCAGATCAGTCGTACCAATCGCTCCAAGCGTGTCCGCGCCGCGCGCATCGAGCAGCACCTTGAGCAACGCAATTGCCGTAATGGCGCGATCGCCAGCACGTCGAGTATCGAAAAATCGTGTCGTCCGCAATTGTGGCAACGTGGCGGCGATGGCGGCGCCGAACAAAAAGGTCAACCAAGACAGGTAGATCCACATCAGGAAGATTGGAATCGCGGCAAAAGCGCCATAGATGGACAACACGCTGCCATGAATGACGTACGCTGCAAACCCCCGGCTCATCAGCTCTCCAGTGACCGCAGTAACTAGGCCGCCGGTGATTGCGTGGCGCCACGCCACCTTGCGATTCGGCACGAGCGCATACACCGCGCTATAAGCCGCCGTTGCAATCAGTGGTGAAGCCAATGCAAATAGCTGCCGGAGCGTAGTGCCCCAACGGTCGACATGTGCATCGGACATCGAGACAACGTACGAGGTAAGGCTCAGGCTCAATCCGAGCAGCACCGGGCCAACCGATAAGACTGCCCAATACACGAGCAAACGCTGCGCCATGGAGCGGCGACGATGAACTTGCCAAATGTCGTTCAAAATTCGATCGACCGTGAGAATCATCGAGAGAGCCGGCAATACCAAAAATGCCAAACCCGCGGCCCCAACGCCAGCAGCCTTGGAGGCAAATTCGCCCAGGTAGCGCAAAATCGTCTGCGCATAAGGATCAGGAAGCAGGCCCTTCGGCAGTTCACGTTCAATCGACTCGCGAAATTCGGTGAACACCGGAAAGGCCGTCAAAACGGCAAGGATGACGGCCAACAGGGGCACAAGCGCCAGCACCGATGTGAATGTCAAGCTCGCGGCAACTTGCGGCAATTGCGACTGCCGCGCCTTGTGGACCGCAAATTCGACCACTTCACGGGCGCGGACGAGTTTGGGCCGCCAACCCGTGGGCGCATGCGGGGGTGCGGCCATCGCCGCGGCTGCCGGCGCGGCAGTAGCTTGGATGTTTTCGATCATGCCGATCCTAAATGCGCAACAACCGCCGACTGGCTAAACGGCCGTAGCGGTGCTCGCGTCCGGATTATCCTATCGCTCAATGGACGAGAAACGCCCATTTTGCACTGCCAATCTGGATGTAGGCCGTAACCCTTGCCAAGCGCGTTGCACCGCGCCGGCACAGACAAATAGCCATCGTATCGCTCGCTTTATTCGTCAATGAAATCATGAACTGGATCGATGAATTGCGCACTTTGACTGATGCCAACGGCATCATCGACCAACCGCAGAACATGGCTGCCTTTCTTACCGACTGGCGCGGACGGTTCAAGGGACGTGCGGCAGCCGTCGTGCAGCCTCGGACCACGCAAGAAACGGCTCAGATTGTGCAACTGTGCGCGCGCCGGGGCGTGCCCATCGTGGCACAGGGCGGCAATACGGGGCTCGTCGGTGGGGCGACACCCGATGCCAGCGGCAAAGCGCTGGTGCTTTGCACCCGCCGAATGGATCGGGTGCGCCGGGTCGACGCAGACGACGACACGATTACGGTGGAGGCCGGATGTGTACTGCAGCGCGTGCAGGAGGTCGCCCTGGCACACAACCGTCTCTTCCCCTTGAGTCTGGCTGCGCAGGGCAGCTGCACGATCGGTGGCAACTTGGCAACCAACGCGGGTGGAACCCAGGTGCTTCGCTATGGCAACACGCGCGATCTGACGTTAGGTTTGGAGGTCGTATTGGCCAGCGGAGATATCTGGAACGGGCTGCGCGGGTTGCGCAAGGACAACTCGGGCTACGACCTTAAGCAATTATTCATCGGCTCGGAAGGCACGCTAGGGATAATCACCGCGGCAACGCTCAAGCTCTTTGCGCTTCCACGAGCGCGCGCCGTCAGCCTTCTGGCGTTGACGCACTTTTCCGAGGCAATGAAGGTCTTGCAGCGCGCGCGCGCTGCGGCCGGCCCGGCATTGACGGCATTTGAAGTCATGTCCAGACCGTGCATGGCGCTTGTGGAGCGTGTTTTTGGCCAACTGCGACGACCCTTTGTCCAGGAATATCCTTGGCTTGCCTTGCTTGAATGGTCGGACTACGAGGACGAACCAAGCGCCGTGCGCCAATGCGAGCGGTTGTGCGCCAGCGCCATCGAGGCCGCAGAAGCGGCCGATGCTGTGATTTCCCGCTCGTTGAGCGATAGCGAATCCTTGTGGCGCTTGCGAGAGTTAATTCCCGAGGCGCAGGCGCGAAGCGGAGGCAATGTCAAGCATGATATTTCGCTGCCGCTAGCCTCCATGGATGCCTTTGTGAGAGAGACGCAAGCCGCCCTTTGTACGCTGTGCCCGCAGTTGCAGGTGCTAGTGTTCGGCCATTTGGGGGACGGGAACCTGCATTTTAACGTTGGAACCGTGGATGGCACCCCCGTCGATGTAGCCTTCGGGTGCGAAGCGCAGATCAACGACATTGTGTTCTCGGCGGTAGCGCGTTGGGGCGGCTCGATAAGCGCGGAACACGGCCTCGGGCAGCTACGCCGCGAGCTGGCGCAGCGCTTTAAACAGCCGCTCGAGCTGCAAATGATGCGCGGCATCAAGCAAGTTCTGGATCCGAAAGGCCTTTTAAACCCTGGTAAGGTCATCTGAACGTCGGAGACAGTATCCCAATTGCGCCGACGCAAGTACTATGACACTTGGACGCGGGACCCAAGGTGAGTCCAGGAGCAATGATGGCAGCAGCACATAAAACAATGGCCGCGGCATTTGGAATGGGCCTTATAGTTCTTACGGGTTTGACTATGACCGGGGCGGTTGCGCGCGCAGAATTGAGACGCTGCGAAGACGCAAACGGCCGCATTACGTATTCCAATGAGGCATGTCCAACCGGAACGGCCAAAGAACGTTCCGTCGATGATCGGCCGGCCGTCGAGGTCCCGCGCGATTCGGCCAGCGAGAAAGCCACGCCGCGCAGTGGAAAAATCACCAGTATGGTGCCCTCGAGCAGTGCGGCCGAACTCAAGACCCCGGAGCGCGAGCAGGAGGTTGCTCGCGAACAGCAGAAAGCACGTGTGGCGCGGTGCGACGATCTGGTTCGCCGCATCGAGTACGCGCAGCAAGATCAGTTGGCTGCGGCCCCAGGCGAACGCGCTTCGATCGAGCTCGAATTGCGTCGACTACAGGATGAGCACGAGGCGAACTGCGTCACGCATTAGCAAAATCTGCTGGCCAAGGCGTCGCGCGCGGCATAAGGTCGGCCGCGGCCATCCGCAAGCTGTCGACGCCATGCAAAGCCACAAATTCCGAACTCGATAGGCGCCGGCGCCACGTACGTGCGCCGGGACAACCGTGAAGGAGCCCCAAGGCGTGGCGAATGATGCTCCATGGCGTTGCGCCATGAGCAACAGCGCGCTCAAGATAGCGTGAAGCCGGCTCCACCCAAGCCAGCGGTCCGTCCACTGGCAGCGCTCGCCCCCCAAACAGAACCTGCTCCATGACGGCAAGAAAATAGGGCTGCTGGTAAGCGATGCGTCCCAGCATCACGCCGTCGAACTGTTGCATAGCGTGGGCAACCTGCGCCGGCGTTGCGAGCCCACCGTTGAGCACGACCGTAGCATCGGGAAATTCGCGTTTTAACCGCTGCACGATTTCATAGCGCAGCGGCGGGACCTCGCGGTTTTCTTTCGGGCTCAATCCGTGCAGCCAAGCATTTCGCGCATGCACCAAAAACACCTCGCAGCCGGCCTCGAAACTGTGGCCGACGAAATCACGCAGCAACGCGTAATCCTCGTTCTGATCAATGCCAATTCGATGCTTGACCGTTACGGGGATCGAAACCGATTCCTTCATAGCGCGCACGCAATCAGCAACCAGACGTGGTTCGGCCATCAGACAAGCGCCGAAGGAGCCACGTTGCACTCGTTGCGAAGGACAGCCGCAATTGAGGTTGATCTCGTCATATCCCCAGGCCTGGCCAAAGCGAGCGCATTGCGCAAGCTCCTTAGGATCGGAGCCACCGAGCTGCAGGACCACCGGATGTTCGCCGGGATCAAAATCCAGGTGACGCGCGCGATCGCCATGTAGCAGCGCGCCCGTAGTGACCATTTCGCTATAAAGCCGGGCGTGCGGACTGAGCAATCGGTGAAAGCTGCGACAGTGCCGATCGGTCCAGTCGAGCATAGGCGCCACGCACAGCCGCCAAGGGTTATGCGGAATTTTCATGCAACCGACTTCGCTAGCCATTTGCCCGTTTGTCGAGGCTGGATCGCATCTTAAGCGGCCTCGCGTTGTGCACGCTTGCGCTCGTGTTCCTTCAGAAAACGCTTGCGCAATCGAATACTTGACGGCGTAACTTCGACAAGCTCGTCATCGGCGATGAATTCGACCGCGTATTCGAGCGTCAGTCGGATAGGTGGCGTCAGATCGATATGCTCGTCTTTGCCCGAGGCCCGAACATTTGTGAGCTTTTTCTCGCGGATCGGATTGACGACCAGATCATTCTCACGCGAGTGGATACCAACGATCATGCCCTCGTAGAGCTTCTCGCCCGGGGCCACGAACATCCGCCCCCGCTCCTGCAGCTTCCATAGCGCATAGGCAACGGCCTCCCCGTCGTCCTGGGATATCAACACGCCATTGCGGCGCTCACCAAGATCGGGCGCGCGCACCTCGCCGTAGTCGTCAAAAACGTGACTCATCAATCCTGTGCCACGGGTCATGGTCCAGAACTCCCCTTGAAACCCGATTAGCGCGCGCGCGGAGATGTGGTATTCCAATCGCACCCGGCCACGCCCATCGGACTGCATGTCGAGCAGGTCACCGCGGCGACGGCCCAGCTCTTCCATTACCGCCCCCTGGTGCTGCTCTTCCACGTCCACGCTAAGCATCTCGAAGGGTTCGCAACGCTGGCCGCGAATTTCCCGGTACAAGACGCGAGGGCGTGAGACCGCCAATTCGTACCCCTCACGGCGCATGTTCTCGATCAAGATCGTCAGGTGCAACTCGCCGCGCCCGGATACTTCGAAAACCGTCTCGTCGTCGGTTTCCCGCATACGCAACGCTACGTTGGACTTTAGCTCGCGCTCCAGCCGTTCGCGCAGCTGACGGCTAGTGACAAATTTGCCCTCGCGACCTGCAAGAGGACTCGTGTTGACACAAAAATTCATGACCAATGTTGGTTCATCAATTCGCAGCAACGGCAGCGCATCGGGCATCTCGGGCGCGCAGATTGTCGAGCCGATACTGAGCGCCTCAATGCCGTTGACCAAAACGATGTCGCCCGCCGTTGCCTCGGGAACGACTTCCCGCTCCAATCCCTTGAACTTCAACACCTGGTTGACGCGCCCTCGAATTGGCGTTGCTTCGGGTCCTGCGAGCACAATCACGTCCTGACCGGCGCGAATGCGGCCGCGTCGGATGCGTCCGATGCCAATTTTGCCGACATAACTCGAGTAATCGAGCGAACAAATCTGCAGTTGTAAAGCGCCGTCGGGATCCTCGTCGCGAACGGGTACATGTTGCAAGATCGCTTCGAAAAGCGGCCCAAGCCCTTCGCCGCGCTCCTCGACACCAGCGAGCTCTTCGAGCGAGGCAACGGCGTAGCCATTTAGCGCCGAGGCGTACAGAACCGGGAAATCGAGCTGCTCCTCGCTTGCCCCGAGCTTGTCGAACAGATCGAAGGTTGCGTTGACGACAAAATCGGGACGCGCACCGGGGCGGTCGATTTTATTGACCACCACAATTGGCTTAAGCCCTAGCGCCAGAGCCTTGCGCGTCACAAACCTCGTCTGTGGCATTGGACCCTCGACGGCGTCGACGAGCAGCAGTACGCCATCGACCATCGACAAAACCCGTTCCACCTCGCCCCCGAAATCGGCATGGCCGGGTGTATCGACGATGTTAACGTGCGTTCCCTTATACAAGACAGCACAGTTCTTGGCCAATATCGTGATGCCACGCTCACGTTCCAGATCGTTGCTATCCATTACGCGCTCGGCGATCTGCTGGTTCTCGCGAAACGTACCGGACTGCGCCAACAGCTTATCTACAAGGGTTGTCTTGCCGTGGTCGACATGCGCGATGATGGCGATATTGCGCAATGCTCTTGGTGTCATGTTGCTTCCTTGATTTCTTTTTCCCGTTTGGTCCGCTGCAAGGCAACTCTGACGGCCGGTATATTGGCGACCAAGCGGGTTGCTGTCAGCCAGCCATCGTGGCAACTGGCAACGCCCAGCAACCGATCCTGCGCGTCGTACACACGCAGCCGAGCGGCCTCCTGGATCCCCGCGGGCCGCTGCCATACGCGCTGCCCGCAACCCAAGCGCGCAGCAGCATCGGCATCGAGCGAGATTCGTGGCAAGCTTGCCAGCAAGGCATCGACGGGCAAAAGCTGCGAGCGGCGCTCATCCAAACTCTGGTGCTGCAATTGCGCCAGCGTTATGGCCCCAGAAAGGGTTAAGTTGCCCACGCGCGTGCGACGCAAACCGACAAGGTAAGCGCCGCAACCCAGGGCCTCACCGATTTCCTGCGCAAGAACGCGCACATAGGTTCCTTTGCTGCACGCAAGCTCGAAGCGCGGTCGCCGCTCGTCCCAACTGACAAGTGTCAGGCGCGCTAGCTCAACTGGCCGCGCGGTGCGCTCGATCTGCAATCCGACGCGCGCCAACTCGTACAAGGGGCGGCCGCCGCGCTTGAGCGCCGAATGCATCGGCGGCACCTGATGCCCTTTACCGACAAAGCGCGCTAATACCGCCTCGAACTGTTCGCGCGTTACGTGCACCGCGCGCCGCGCAATGACTTCGCCTTCGGCATCGCCCGTGCTAGTAGCAACGCCAAGCTCGATCTGCGCCTCATATTCCTTATCCGCTTCAAGCAAATCGGCGGAAAATTTCGTCGCTTCCCCGAAGGTCAGCGGCAGCAGCCCGCAAGCCAGCGGATCGAGGGTACCGGTGTGTCCCGCCTTGCGCGCCTGCAACAGCCTTCGAGCCTTTTGCAGTGCCAAATTGGAAGACACGCCAACCGGCTTATCGAGCAACAGCACGCCGTCAACATGGTCGGCCGCCGCACGCTGCATCCCGAAGCTCCCGGCCGATCCTATTTGCGTTCTACGCTCGGCTCGCCGGCACCGGCCGGCGCCTCATGCAATGCCTGGCGGATCAAATCGTCAATCTCAAAGCCGCGCTCCAGTGAGACGTCGTGCACGAACGTTAGCCGCGGCACGGTATGAATACGAAGGCGCTTGAATAACAAATTGTGCAGATGACCGGCCGCCGCGTTCAAACCGGCAGCGGCAGCTGCCGGCTCCGAGCCGATGACCGTGAAAAACACCTTGGCGTGCGCGTAATCGGGCGAAAGCTCCACGCCGCTAAGCGTAACCATGCCCACGCGCGGATCGCGCACTTCGCGCGCGATCAATTCAGCCAAGTCACGCTGTATTTGATCGGAAACGCGCTGAGCGCGATTGGGCGATTTGACCGAACGAACCATATGACCCACCGGCGGCTGGCGTTGCGGCGCATCCCCTGCACACCCGCACGCGGGCATTTCGGGTTCGGCCAACTACAGCGTACGTGCGACCTCCTGGACCTCGAAGATCTCCAGCTGATCGCCCTCCTTAATATCGTCGTAACCCTTGAGCGACAAGCCGCATTCGAAACCCGCCTTGACCTCGCGCACGTCATCCTTAAAACGCTTCAACGAGTCGATTTCACCACTCCAGATCACCACGTTGTCGCGCAGCAACCGAGCATGTGCCGTTCGCTTAACCAGTCCGTCGAGCACCATACAGCCCGCAATCGTACCGACCTTGGATACGCGAAACACCTGGCGAATTTCCACGAGACCCAAGACCTGCTCTCTTTGCTCCGGCGCAAGCATGCCCGTGAGAGCGGCTTTCACCTGATCGACGGCGTCGTAAATAATGTTGTAGTAGCGAATATCAATGCCATTGTTCTCGGCCAGCTTGCGCGCCGACTGTTCGGCACGCACGTTAAATCCGATGATCACCGCCTTAGAAGCAACCGCCAGGTTAACGTCACTCTCCGAGATACCCCCGACCTGAGCGTGCACAATTTGCACCTTGACCTCCGGGGTCGAAAGCCTGGTGAGCGCATGCACCAGCGCCTCTTGCGAGCCCTGAACGTCGGCTTTGATGATGAGCGGCAACACATTCGCCGCACCGTCCTGTCCCATAGTCTCAAAAATGTTCTCGAGCTTTGCAGCCTGCTGACGGGCCAGCTTTGTGTCGCGGAACTTGCCCTGGCGAAATAGCGCGATTTCACGCGCCTTGCGCTCATCGCCGAGTACGATCATTTCGTCGCCTGCCGCGGGAACGTCCGACAGCCCTTGAATTTCCACGGGAATCGACGGTCCGGCCAAAGTAATCGCCTTGCCTGACTCATCAAGCATTGCGCGCACCCGTCCGAAACAGCTTCCAGCGAGCACGACATCACCGCGGCGCAGCGTGCCGGACTGCACAAGCACCGTCGCGACCGGACCGCGACCCTTGTCGAGTTGCGATTCGATGATCAGACCCTTGGCAGG
>CAZSOI010000210.1:0-60570 GCA_964608115.1 uncultured Burkholderiaceae bacterium
CGATCACGGCCATGTCGGCACGCTGGATCGAGTTCATGCAGTCATTTGGGCAGCCCGAAAACTTGAATTTGAACTTGTATGGCAACGAGGGACGGTGAATGTCGTCCAAAAAGCTATTGATGACCGCCCGGTGCGCCCGCGCTTCATCAAAGCAGGACTGTTCGCAACGCGCGGCACCCACGCACGACATGGAGGTTCGCACCGCCGGACCGGCGCCCCCCAGGTCGAACCCGAGTTCGTTGATTGCGTCGAAGGCCTTTTGCACGTTCTCCGTCGTTGCACCCTGGAACATGATGTCGCCTGACTGGCCATGAAACGCTATCAACCCTGAACCATGCTGCTCCCACACGTCGCACATCTTGCGCAAGATCGCCGTCGTGTAGTGCATGCCCGCAGGCGGCATAACGCGCAGCGTGTGAAACTCGGCTGCATCCTTGTACATCGGCTGACCGGAATCGTCTTTGAGTTCAGTAAAGCGGGGAATGACGCCGCCGCCGTAACCGAAAACGCCAACCGTGCCGCCCTTCCAATAGCCTTTGCGTGTGCGGTATGACGTCTCGAGCTGACCGAGCACGTCAACGACGTAGTCCTTCTCCTTCGCCAGAGCCTTTAAGCCCGTGACAAAGCTGGGCCATGGCCCGTCCTCGAGCGCATCGAGCATTGGCGTTGGATGCATCGGCTTGGCCATGCACAGTCTCCTTGATTCGAGTGGCCGCCGATTCCTGTCGGCGATCGCGTTGGAATATGCGATATGGAGACGAACCCCGAGCGCGGGGAAGCCTCTGAGAGCATGCTAGGGCGGCGAGGTCGAGGCAGCCATTCCTCTGGGCGGTAAGTCGCCCTTAGCCCTATCGGGCATGGCGCGCCTACCCGAAAGGGTTAGAAGCTCGATCACTCCGCTCGGCTATAGACGCAGAGGCGATGCAGCGCGCCCAATACCATATAGGAGCGAGGGGCTGAGGTGGCGCCGGCGCGAGCGATTTTGCTTATGCGTTTCTAGCAATGGCGTTTGTTGCAACGCGGTGTCATGATCGGCGCAGGCGCGCTAACGGGCGCACGCTAGGCTAGCAGGCGATGGCATGGCTCATATCGTAATTTTGGGTGCTGGAATCGGCGGGCTACCGATGGCCTACGAAATGCGCGATCTGGCGCGCGCCAGCGACCGAATTACGGTGGTCAGCGATTCGCCTACCTTCCATTTTGTGCCCAGCAATCCTTGGGTCGCGGTCGACTGGCGACGCCGCGATCAGATCGAACTGGAGCTCGAACCCATTCTTCGCCGCAAAAACATCGCGTTTCGCGCCCTGGGCGCCAAACGCGTTCACCCGGCGGAGAACCGCGTCGAGCTGGGCGATGGAACGAATCTGAACTACGACTTTTTGGTAATCGCCACCGGACCGAAGCTCGCGTTTGATGAAGTTCCGGGACTCGGACCATTAGCGGGTCACACGCATTCGATTTGCCATGTTGAGCATGCGGCCAGAGCCAAGGACACCTGGAAGTCGTTCGTGGCGGCGCCCGGCCCCGTGGTGGTCGGTGCGGTGCAAGGTGCATCGTGCTTTGGCCCCGCCTACGAGTTCGCCATGATCATGGATACCGATCTGCGTAGACGACGGGTGCGCGACAAGGTGCCGATGACATTTGTAACGGCCGAACCGTACATCGGGCATTTGGGGCTCGGCGGTGTTGGCGACTCCAAAGGTCTGCTCGAATCGGTACTGCGCGAGCGGCATATCAAATGGATCTGTAATGCCAAGACTACCCGCGTCGAGCCGGGCAAGATGTTTGTTACCGAACATGATGAGGACGGTAAGCCCAAGAGAGAGCACGAGCTGGCGTTTCATTATTCGATGATGCTTCCGGCGTTCAAGGGTGTGGACGCCGTCTTCGGTATCGAAGGTCTGACCAATCCGCGCGGGTTTATTTTGATCGACGAGCACCAGCGCAACCCTCGGTTCAAGAACATTTTCGCTGTCGGTGTGTGTGTCGCAATTCCGCCGGTGGAGGCCACGCCCGTGCCGACGGGAGCGCCCAAGACGGGTTACATGATCGAATCGATGGTAACGGCGGCGGCACACAACATTCGGGCGATTCTCGATGGCCGCGAGGCCTCCAAGCGTGCGACCTGGAACGCTGTGTGTCTTGCCGATTTTGGCGACAAGGGCGTTGCCTTTGTCGCCTTGCCGCAGATTCCACCGCGCAACGTGAATTGGTTCAGCGAGGGCAAGTGGGTCCACTTTTCGAAAGTGGCCTTCGAGAAGTACTTCCTGCGAAAAATGAAAGCGGGCACCTCCGAGCCGATCTTTGAAAAAATGGTGCTCAAAGCTTTGGGCATCATGAAACTGAAGGCTTGAAGCGGCATCGGCGCGCGGATCAAATGCAAGGGGAAAGAACTTGGTGGACCAGTTCAAACCGATCGCCCGCTTTACTGTGCCGTGGGGCCGGCAAGAGATCGAGTTACAGGAAGTGGTCTTTGACGCAGGCGGTGCCCCGCTGCTGCGCGTGCGCATCCGCGAGGGCCGGCGCTTCACAATATTTGACATTGACGCGGCCACCGCGCGCTCTTGGGGCAGTGCCATGCAAGATTGGGCGGCCTCTCAGCTGGGCGGGCAAAGCGTCGGCACCGGTGGTGCATAAAGCGGTGGACGAGCCCGCACCCATGGTAGATCTGGTGTTCGGCGTTCGCGTCAGCCGCATGCCGGCGGATTACCGTTTTGCGCTTTGGAGCGCACTGCGCAGCTCATTACCCTGGGTGGAGCAGGAAGCTGCCGCCGGAATCGTGGGCGTTCGCTTGACGCAAACGGGTGAAGCGACAGCTTTGTTGGCGCGACGCGCAAAGTTGACGTTGCGCGTGCCGACCAGCCGGGTTGCGGCGGCCCAGCGTCTCGAGGGCCTGCGAATCGATTTCGGATCCGACGCAATCGAGATCACTTCCGCTTATCCGCGCTCGCTCGCGCCGGCCTCGACGATTTACGCGCAGCTGGTCGTGCTGGGCACCGAGGAGGAAACGGCCTTCTGCCAAGCGCTGGCAGCGCAGCTGGCCGACCGCGCCGTTACGGCACGATACATTTTGGGCCGACGCAAGAGCTTGCAGGCCGGATCCGGGAAGCTCGTTGGCTACCCCGTCGTGCTGCACGATTGCAGCGCCGAGCAGTCGATGCGCTTGCAGCAGTCGGGCCTGGGTGCCGAGCGCGGATTGGGTTGTGGAATTTTTGTGCCCCACAAAAAGATCGGCGGAATCGAATGAGCCGCGCGCCTCTTGTTGGTCCGCTGCAGCGCCAGCAAGCCGCAAGCGGGCCGAGCCGCTGAGTCCATGCAGACTATCGAGGCAGGATCTAAGGCGATGCGCATCAAGAGCCATTGGTTCAAGAGCGAGCGACCCAAGGCCGTGGCCGAAATTGCCGGGGCCGTGGCGTTTATCGTCTGGCGCGTGGCGCAGCAGGTATTGCGCAACATGCGGCGGGCCGACTTTGAGATCAACGCGGGGCCGCAGTACTTCGACTTTTTGGCCGAATGGCTGATTTTTCTGGTTCAAGGTGCCGATCGTGTTGCTTTTGAGCGGCTAGGCGAGGCTCGCGTGGAGTTCACGACCGTGCTGGCAAACCGCGTCGGCGAGATGCTCGCAGACAACCGCAACGACCTGCTCGCCGATGCGGAGGTTGAGCAAATCAAGGAGCGCTTCATCGATCTGCTCAATCTGCGCTTAGCGGACTATGCGGATTTCGAGCGAATCGACTACGGCTGCTTACGGTTTCTTGCCGGACAGCTTGCGCATGTGGTCGGTCCTCGCGATACGGTTTGGGTCCACGATCAGGTCATGGAGATCGAGGCACCGCAGGCGGTCGATCTCGTCGAGCGCGGCATTGATGGCCTGCTCGACGACGCCCCGCGACGCCCGATGTCACAAGAGCGAGTAAGCGGAGAATGAGCGCACTTGACGACCTGGTTGCGACGGGCCTGGCGCCAAGCGGTCCGTTTAGCCTCGAAGATGCCAATGCGTACCGGCGATGGCGGGAGCGCAAGCTGCGCGAGTATCCGCGCAGCGTCGAGGAGCTCATCGTCAAAGTGCGTGATCCTCGCCATTTGACTCTAGTAGAGCAAGCGGCGTTGCGCGAGCGGTGCCGGCGCGCAAACATGGCGGTGTACGCGGGGGCAACTCCGGCGCAGGACAAAGAGATTGCTCGTGCACTGGGCCGGCAGTTCGGCTTAGAGCATTTGGACGCCAATTGGCTTGCGGACGATGACGGGATCAGCAGCATCGAAGTTCACTGTGGGCAGCCACGCAGCGAGTTCATCCCGTATACAGACCGACCCATCAGCTGGCATACCGACGGCTA
This sequence comes from uncultured Burkholderiaceae bacterium, assembly GCA_964608115.1. Taxonomy (GTDB): domain Bacteria; phylum Pseudomonadota; class Gammaproteobacteria; order Burkholderiales; family Burkholderiaceae_F; genus GJ-E10. Next base: position 4,338 of record CAZSOI010000210.1, read on the forward strand.
CTACAACACGCGGGCGCGCAGCGTCCGATCGCTGATTTTGCACTGTGTGCGGCCTGCCCTCGAAGGTGGCGAGAACGCCTTGCTGGACCACGAGATCGCGTATCTGTTGCTGCGTGACCAAGATCCGCAGTACGTGCGCGCGCTGTCGGCACCGGATGTAATGACGATCCCTGCGCGCAGCGACGAACAAGGCGTGGCGCGCGCTGAGCAGCCCGGGCCGGTTTTTTCCGTTGATCCGGTCAGTGGCCGACTGCACATGCGATACACCGCACGCACACGAAGCATTTACTGGCGAGCCGATGCCACGACCCGCGCTGCCATCGCGTGCTTGGAGTCGATTCTGTCGAGCTCGCCATTTGTGCTGCGTACCCGCCTGGAGGCGGGTCAGGGACTTTTGTGCGCCAACGTACTGCACAACCGCTCGGGCTTTGTTGACGCGCCGCAGGCCCCGCGACTCATGTATCGGGCGCGATATCACGATGAATTGCAATTTTGCTAAGAGACGTGGAGACCAAGATCATGGAATTTGACAAGGAACTGGATGCGCGTGGGCTTGCCTGCCCGATGCCGATCGTCAAGACAAAAAAGGCGCTCGCCGGAATGGCGGCTGGACAAGTGCTCAAGATCGTGGCCACGGATGCCGGCTCGGTTAGCGACATGCAGGCCTTTGCCGAGGCCACGGGTCATCAATTGCTGTCGTCGCAAACGCAGGGGCACGAGTACATTTTTTTCGTAAAAAACTAATCGCACCGCGCCCGCAGAACGATCCGATCATCGTCCGGGCAGGCAAATCGAAAGGAGCAACTATGGGTGCCGGGGACTTTCCAGCAGGTCTGGACGAGATGATCGCCAAGCGGGTCGATGAGCTCGTCGCACAAAAGCTTGAGCAACAGTTGGCGCAGCTCCAGCCCAAGAAGGGGCCTCCATCGATGACCATCATCGCAACCAAGGGCACGCTCGACTGGGCCTATCCGCCCTACATCCTCGCTTCCGCCGGCGCGGTGCTCGGCTGGGATGTTGCGGTGTTTCACACCTTCTACGGCCTGAAGCTCCTATTAAAAGACCTGTCGCAATTGCAAGTAAGCCCGCTGGGCAACCCGGCGATGCCTATGAAGATGCCTTTCGGGCCGCAATGGTTCCGCGACATCAGTTGGAACATGCCCAATGCGATTCCCTCGATCGTTCCGGGTTTTGAGGCAGTGGCCACGAGCCTTATGAAAAAGACGTTCAAGGACAAAGGAGTGGCTTCGATCGAAGAGCTGCGCCAGACCTGCATCGAGGCCGATGTCAAGCTCATTGCCTGCCAGATGACGGTCGACACTTTCGGCTTTGATCCCAAAGAGTTCATTCCGGAGGTATCCGAATACTGCGGCGCCACGAGCTTTTTGGCGATCGCGCAGAAGGCCGATGTCAATCTATTCATTTAGGCCGCTGAATCATCGCGAAAGCCAAGACCGATATAACCCAAAACGCCAAAAAAGGAGGAGAAATCGATGCGCAAGTTCGCAACAGGCCACAAACACACGGCGCTTGGCGCCATCATCGCGGCGGCATTTTTGCCCTCGATCGCAGGGGCAACCGACGGATACTTCAGCCACGGCTACGGCATGAAGTCGTTGGGCATGGGCGGCGCGAGCGTCACGCGCACGGACGATGGCTTTGGTGGTGCGAACAACCCGGCGGAGATGGTTTTCGCGGGCAACCGCTTTGATATCGGCGTTGACTGGTTTCGCCCGATTCGTAGCGCTTCGCGCGCTGACGCGGCGCTTGCACCCCTGGACGGATACGTGGACAGCAACAGCAACAATTTTTATATCCCCGAGCTAGCCTATAACCAGATGCTGCAGCCGGATCTTTCGCTCGGCGTTACGGTGTACGGCAATGGCGGCATGAACACTGATTACCCGCAGGGAAATTTCCAGTGCCCCGTGGGTAGCGGGGGCAGTTTTGTTCCTACCAACATGCTCTGCGGCAATGGAAGGTTGGGTGTGAATCTGGAGCAGTTGATTGTTGCACCAACGCTGGCGTACAAGGTCGCGGCGGATCAGGGGATCGGCATTGCGCCGCTGCTCGCATACCAACGCTTCTCGATCAATGGCGCGCAACTGTTCTCATCGATCAGCAACGCTCCCGGCAATGTCTCCAACCTTGGCGATGCGTCCTCGACGGGGGCGGGTGTGCGCATCGGCTATCTGGGCCGCTTTTCCCCTATGTTCAGCTTGGGCGCTTCGTTTGCGACCAAAACATCGATGCGCAAGTTTGATCGGTACAGCGGACTATTTGCAGATCAGGGAGCATTTGACATCCCAGAGAATTACTCGATCGGAGTGGGTTTTCATCCGGATCCGGCGTGGACCGTTGCCCTGGACTACGAGCGTATCAACTACAGCGCCGTGAGCTCGGTGGGCAATCCAAGTACCAATCAAGCTCCCCTGGGTTCGGCCAACGGCCCTGGCTTTGGTTGGCAAGACGTTAATGTCCTGAAGCTGGGAGTGGAGTACGCGGTCGATCCAACCTTGATCGTCCGGGCGGGTTACAACCACGGCAGCAACCCGATCCAGGCGCGCGACGTGACATTTAACATCTTGGCGCCGGGCGTGGTGCAAGATCACTACACAGTGGGCTTTACGTACGCCCTGGATCCGAAGTCCGAGCTAACGATGGCCTACATGTACGCGCCGGCAAAGTCGGTGACCGGTTCGTCGCTCTTTAACGTGCTGTTTCCAGCGCCACCCAACGCCGGCGGAATGGAAACCATCAAGCTTAGCGAAAGCTCGCTTGGCATTGCCTGGGCGATGCGGTTCTAAGCCACGATCGCCGCTACGCGGCAACAGACGCGTGGCGGTGTACTTCTTGTAAAGCTGGATTGGCAAAGGAAGAAGAGGCAGGGATGAAGATTGGAATACTCGTTAGCGCCGGGCCATATACGCACCAGGCCAACGACAGTGCGTATCTATTTGCGCGCGCTGCGATTGCCAAGGGACACACGGTTGACCGCGTGTTTTTCTACCACGATGGCGTAAACACAGCGAACCGGCTTACCGAGCCGCCGCAGGATGACCGCAATGTCACTGCGCGGTGGTCGGCGCTGGCGGCCGAACACAAGATCGATCTGGTTGTGTGCGTTGCCGCGGCTCTGCGCCGCGGTATCAAGGACGAGATTCTGGCCCCGGGTTTTCGCATCTCGGGGCTGGGCCAACTCATCGACATCGGTATGAAGGCCGACCGACTGGTCGTGTTCGGAGACTAAAGGAGGCAAGGATGGCAGAGGCAACGCAAGCCAAGAAGGCGGGGCCGAAGAAGTTCGCGCTGGTGAACCGGCGTGCACCGCATGGGACGATCTACGCGCTGGAGGCGCTCGAGGTGGTGTTGATTGCGGCTACGTTCGATCAGGACGTGAGCCTGGTGTTTCTGGATGACGGCGTCTACGCCCTCGTCAAGGGACAAAAAACGACCAGTATCGAGGTGAAGAATTTTTCGCCGACCTTTCGCGCCCTTGATGACTACGACATCAACAAGCTGTATGTGGAGCGTGAGTCGCTGCAACGGCGTGGGATCGACGCCGAAAACCTGCTCGTGCCGGTGGAAGTTCTCGACGCAAAACAAATTGGCGAATTGCTTGCGCAACAGGATGTTGTGCTGAGTTTTTGAAGGGGCCTGTAAATGCTGCATATCGTTAACAAGTCGCCTTATGAGTGTTCGGGCCTTCAGAGCTGCCTTCGCGTAGCACAGCCCGGCTCTGCGGTGCTGCTGATCGAAGATGGGGTGTATGGCGCGTCGGCTGGGGAGGCCACGGAATCCGCCCTTCGCGGCGCCAGGGGCAAACTGCGCTTTTACGCGCTGGCTCCGGACATCGAGGCCCGTGGCATGCAAGGCCGCGTTGTTCAGGGCGTTGAACTCGTCGACTATGCGGGTTTCGTGGATCTGGTGACCAGCCATGAGGTCGTGCAGTCCTGGCTCTAGGCGCTGGCGCAGCCGGTCATCGAGAGGGGGGCAGTAAAATGAGCGCAGAGGGTGGCCGCCTGAGCTTTGAGCAGGCGCAGAGCTTCGTTCAGGAGCCGGGACGGTGTGCCTTTGCCGCGGTGCCGGTCTTCGCCGATGATGGGGAGACGGCCGAAGGCGCTCGGCTCTTCATTCTGGAGCGCGACGAGCAGGGTGCATTTCGGGTGCGCTTTCTTGCCGGGCCATTTTTTTCGGCAGCGCTTGCAGCCGACGAGATTTTGACCGGCGAGCAGATTCCCGAGCGCGTACGCGAGCTGCAGTTTTTGCCCAGCGCGTTGCGCGAGGAATGGCTCTCGGAGCAAATCCAGGATCTGATTGCAAAGCTCGTGCGCGCCTCTGCCGTAGCAGCGCCATACATGCCAGACTATCTTGGCGCACCGGTGCGTAGGGCGGCACCAGAGGTCTCTTTCCCGATCTCCTTGATCGGCCGAGGCAGTTCGCACAACCAAGGCCAGCAATAATCCAGCGCCGATGCCGTACTACATTTATCGGATCGAGCAACGCGGTCCGGTGCGCAACCTGGAGGCTGCGGGCGTGTTCGATGATTACACCAACGCAACGCGCCAGTGCCGGCGCCTTCGCGCCGAGCTAAACGCTGCCGGCGGCGCTCGCATCCGGATGATCTTCGCAGACAGCGTCTTGCGAGCCGAAGAGCTACTGAGCGAAGTGCGGCAGTCAGGTCCTATCGTCGACGAGGACTACTGATTCGTCGCGGTACACCGACCAGAGGAAGCGCTTGAAGCGATCTTAGCGCGCGTGATGCGTCAGACCATAGGTCAATACCACGCAGCCAGCGAGGAACAGCGCACCGTGCCAACCGAGCTTGCCGAGAACAAACCGCAGCTTGTCCAGCGCGGTTTCGGCAGGCGCTTTGCGGCCGGAATCAAACCGAAGCAGTCCGGGTACGCCTGGGCCGTCCTTGGCATGCAAGCGATTGCAAGCATCGATGCACTCACCGCAATTGATGCACCGGTCGAAAAACTTCATGTTGGTCGGATCGATGCTCGTCACGCAAGAAACCCGACAAAAGTTGCATTTGACGCATTCGGCGGAGCGGCTCTTGTCGTAAGAAACGTGCAGTGCGTCTTCGGTCTTAAACAGCAGCTGCCCAAAGCGGTACAGGCAGACGTAGTTGCACCAGAAGTAGCGAACAAGGGCGATATCCACGAACGCGAGCGCGACTGCCACAAGATACAGACGCAACATAAATTGCGAGAACTGCGCACTCTCGCCAAAGCTCACCAGTGACCAGACAACATGGGGCGGGAAAAAGTAAAACAGCGGAATGATGCCCAGCACCAGGGAAACCAGCAGAAAGTTCAGGATCAAACTCGCCCAGTTGCGAAGCTTGTTCTTGGATGGCGCAACCTGTAGGCCAGCGCTCTCGACATTGACGTTGGCCCGTGAGCCCAGCAACCGATGTGTGAGGTTGTTGGCCCACTCGGAGACGGTATTTTGCGGGCAGGCCCACCCGCACCAAACGGTCCCAATCGTAGAGTAGGTAAGTAGCGGCGCGGTGGCCACCACGATCGCAAGTCCGGATACGACGGTGACATCGCGCAGGTACACCGGGTAGCCAAAGATCATGATGCTCGCCGTCGCCAAATCGATGCGGAAGATCCCGACCGCCGGGATCAAGATCAAGACAAAGAAAAGTGCGATTTGGCTCGCTCTTCGCTTGCCACGAAAGGACGGTGCAGCCGTTGCGCTGCAGACTGGTGCAAAGCTCATGGTGAAAATCCGAAGTTGTTGACGGATGCACGGCATCCGCGTCCACGTGAAAATGTTATGGCACCGGGTGCGCGGCCAACTTGCTGCAGGTCATGCCGGCGGGCGAGCAAGACGCGCAAATCGTGGCGGTGATTACCCGCGCGTGGCAAAGGAGTTTTTGCGCGTGTGGTCTTTGCCCCAAGGCATTTGAACGCAAAGGGGTGCATTTTCTTCAGACTCGGCGCCGTGCGCTGCGCACGCGAGTTGCGGCGGCGTGGCCGAGGAAAAGCTCGCGCTCGTTACCCTTTTCCTCGAGTTGACGCGCAATCGTTCCGCATACGAGGTCACACAAGGCGTAGATCGATTCATCTGCGATGCGGTAATACACGCTCGTGCCGCGGCTTTCGCGCGCGACCAGGCGATGTTTGGTGAGCAGTGCGAGGTGGCGCGATATGTTGGCGGAGGTAAATCCGCACATCTGTGCCAATTCCCCGACATTGCGTTCGCCTTCTCGCAGGAGATTCAAAATCTGCAGGCGCGTGGGCTCGGCGAGCGTCTGGAAATACTCTGCGACCTGCTCCAGAGCGGCAATGGGCAAACCTTCCATGCGAGCGCAGGAGCGCTGCCCTGCGGAGCCCTTGCCAAGCCGCTGATCGAGCGCGCGATTGCCTTGTGGTGTCATCGATGGTCGCCTTCTCTCATGTCGTACACTATTTGACTATATAGTTAATTAGTTGCATAATAACACCGCCCGCTGCAAAAAGCCAGAGGCACTTTGGCTGGCGTGTTACCGATTCGACGAGAGAGTTCGCATGAACAGCAAGCGATTTGCCGTGTACTGGACGCTGGCCGGCGCCTTCGCCTTGGGCGCTGGCGCCTCGGCCGAGGAGCTGGCCAGCATCGTTGCCGAGCCTTCGGCCATCGCAAACTCGGCAAGCTTTGATGGGGTGGTCGAAGCCGTTCGCCAGACCGTCGTGGGGGCACAGGTCTTGGGCACCGTGGTGGAAATCGCCGTGCGCGCAGGCGACGCAGTGCGCGCCGGCCAGGTGCTACTTCGGATCGATGCGCGCGCTGCCGATCAAAGTGTCATTGCGAGCGATGCGCAAGTGCAGGCCGCGCGCGCTTCGTTGGACGTAGCAACGCAGGAGTTCGAACGCCAGCAGCAGCTGTATCAGAAGAACTACATCAGTCAGGCGGCGCTCGAGCGCGCTCAGGCACAGTTCCAGGCAACCCAGGCACAGGTTTCCGCGCAGCTGGCCCAGGCCGCCGTTGCTCGGACGCAATCTGGCTTTTTTATCGTCAAGGCCCCCTATGCAGGCGTGGTAGCCGAAATTCCCGTGTCCGTCGGCGACATGGCCATGCCCGGCCGGGCGCTGCTGACTTTGTACGATCCTTCGGATTTGCGCGTCACGGCGGCAGTTCCCCAGTCGGCTGTTGGCGCTTTGGGCGCCGGCTCGGCGCCACGCATCGAAATCCCGGGGCTCGCTGCCGAGCGTACCTGGATCTCTCCGACACACAGCCAGGTGCTACCGACCGTTGATCCGGACACGCACACGGTTCAAGTCCGAATGGGCCTTCCGCATAAGATGGCGAAGATCGTCCCGGGAATGTTTGCACGAGTGTGGTTGCCGGTCGCACGCCCTTCCATAGCAGGTCACCCTTCGCAGGCAGCGGCACCGAGCGCACCGATCGTGGTTCCTGCGCAGGTCGTCGTCCGTCGCGCGGAGATGACGGGGCTGTATGTGCTCGACAGCAATGGCCGGCCGTTGCTGCGCCAGGTCCGTTTGGGCCAGGAGTTCGATGATCACATCGAAATCCTTGCGGGTCTAGCACCAGGCGAACGCGTCGCACTCGAGCCGCAAAGCGCCGCCCGCATGCACTAGAAAACTCGGCCAATGAACGGATCCCTTGGCATCTCGGGCCGTATTGCGGCCTTCTTTCTGGCGCATCGAATTACGCCATTGCTTGCCATCGTGGCGCTGCTGCTCGGCGCCTTTGCGCTGCTTATTACACCGCGCGAAGAAGAGCCGCAGATCAACGTGACGATGGCCAACGTCCTGATCCCGTTTCCCGGGGCCTCTGTGCGGGATGTGGAACAAATGGTCGCGACGCCTGCCGAGCAGGTGCTTTCGCAAATCTCGGGAATCGAACACGTGATGTCCGTCTCCCGTCCGGGACTGGCCATTATCACGGTGCAGTTCAAAGTCGGGGTGCCGCGTATTGAAGCGCTCGTTCGCTTGCACGATACCGTCCGGGCCAATGCCGACTGGTTGCCCAAGGGACTGGGTGTGCTCGATCCGATCATAAAGCCCAAGGGAATCGACGACGTACCTATCGTGGCACTGACGCTGTACAGCGAAAACGACGCAGTAGGCGCCTATGACCTGGAGCGCGTCGCGCACAGCATCGAGATCGATATCAAGCGCGTTGCTGGCACGCGAGAGGTCACCACGATTGGCGGACCGGGCCGTGCGGTGCTGGTGCAAATTGATCCTACCAAAATGGCCAGCGCCGGGGTGACCGTGTCGGATCTGCGCGTTGCGCTTCAATCAGCAAATGTCGGTGCGCCTTTGGGGGATTTGTTTCAGGGCAATCGCGCCCTTGCCCTGGAGTCGGGCCCGTTTTTCCGCGATGCCCGGGACGCGGCCGAACTGATCGTTGGCGTGCACGGCGGCAAACCCGTATTCCTGCAAGACATTGCCACGGTACAAGATGGACCGCTGCCGCCTGCACGCTACGTGTGGCATGGCATGCCAGCGAAGGCGGGCGGCGCGTGGAACGAGTTCCCGGCAGTGACGATCGCCGTGACAAAAAAACCCGGCGAAAACGCGATTGACGTGGCCGATGCCGTGATGGGCCGGGTCGATGCGCTGCGAAACAGCGTGATTCCAGCCGACGTGCAAATTGCGCAGACCCGCAACTATGGCGCCAGCGCAAATGACAAGGCCAAAAAGTTGATCGAAAAATTGCTCTTTGCGACGACCTCGGTCGTGGCATTGGTCTTTCTCGCCTTGGGACGACGCGAAGCGGCGATTGTGGGTAGCGCCGTGATACTGACGCTCACCGTGACGTTATTTGCTTCCTGGGCATGGGGCTTCACGCTGAACCGGGTCTCATTGTTTGCGCTGATCTTTTCCATTGGCATCCTGGTCGATGACGCCATTGTCGTCGTCGAGAACATCCATCGACACCAGCAGCTCTTCCCCGGTGAGGCGCTCGCGCAGATCATTCCTGCGGCGGTCGATGAGGTTGGCGGGCCCACGATTCTGGCCACATTGACGGTCATTGCGGCCCTGCTGCCGATGGCCTTCGTCACGGGGCTCATGGGTCCGTATATGAGCCCAATTCCGATCAATGCCAGCATGGGGATGCTGCTATCGCTTGCGATCGCATTTGTCGTGACGCCCTGGCTGGGACGCTTGTGGTTAAAGCCCGCTCATGCTGCTGTGCATGGCAGCGCGAGCGGACTCTCCGGCAAGCTCGCGCCGGCCTTCGAACGAATCTTTGGGGCCTTGCTCGACCCGGCTCGTGGCAGCCGCAATCGGCGTTTGCTCGCACTGGGTGTCGCAGCGCTGATCGGCTTGTCCCTCGCGTTACCGGCAACCGGTCTCGTGCTGCTAAAGATGTTGCCCTTCGATAACAAATCGGAGTTTCAGGTTGTAGTCGACATGCCGGCGGGTACACCGCTGGAACAAACTGCCGCAACACTGCACGAGCTCGGCGCCTTTCTTGCGACCGTCCCCGAGGTCACGGACTACCAGGCCTACGCGGGAACCGCCGCACCAATTAATTTCAACGGACTGGTGCGCCAGTATTACCTTCGCTCTGGCGGAGAAGTCGGTGACATCCAGGTCAATCTCGTCGATAGGCATCTGCGGGCAGCGCAAAGCCATGCCATTGCCACGCGCGTGCGACCGCAGTTGCAAAAAATCGCCCAGCGCTTTGGCGCCAATGTAAAGGTTGTCGAAGTGCCGCCCGGTCCTCCCGTACTCTCCCCCGTCGTTGCCGAGATCTATGGCCCCGATCCCGAAGGCCGCCAAGCCGTAGCCAAAGCCGTTCGCGGCCTTTTCGAGAAGACCCCCGGCGTCGTCGATGTTGACGACAGCAGCACCGCGTCCGCGCCCCGAACTTTGTTACTCGTAGACCGGCGCAAAGCAGCGATGCAGGGCGTGTCGCAGGAGCAGATCGTTAGCACACTGCGCGCGGGGCTCGCAGGCGAAGCTGCGACCTACCTGCACGATGCAAGCAAGTACCCCGCAGCGGCGGTATTGCAACTGCCGACGCGACGTCAGGGCGACCTCAATTCCCTGTTGCAACTGGGCGCGCGCGGTGCCGCTGGGCGGCTTATTCCGATCCGCGAACTGGTGTCGGTCAGCGACACTTTTCGCGAGCAGCCGATCTACCACAAGGATCTGCTGCCGGTGAATTACGTAGTCGGCGACATGGCGGGCAAAGTCGATAGCCCCCTGTATGGCATGTTCGCGATGCGCAGCCACCTCTCCGAGCTACACCTGCCTGGCGCTGGATCGCTGCTTGAGTACTTTATCCACACGCCGCAAGAGGCCTATCGCGAGTTCGCATTGAAGTGGGATGGCGAGTGGCAGGTCACCTACGAGACTTTTCGCGACATGGGTGCGGCCTATGCCGTCGGACTGGTACTGATTTATTTGCTGGTCGTGGCGCAATTTGGTTCCTACTTAACTCCCCTGATCATCATGGCGCCGATCCCGCTCACGATCATCGGTGTCCTGCCGGGGCACGCTTTGCTGGGCGCACAATTTACTGCCACCAGCATGATCGGCATGATCGCGCTGGCGGGGATCATCGTGCGCAACTCGATTCTGCTTGTAGATTTCATCAACCTGCAGCTGCGCACCGGTGTGCCCTTCGAGCAGGCCATCGTGCGTTCGGCGATCACCCGGGCACAGCCCATTTTGCTCACCGGCCTGGCTGCAATGCTGGGAGCCTTCTTCATTCTGGATGATCCGATTTTCAACGGTCTGGCGATCTCGCTGATTTTCGGAATTCTGGTTTCCACTTTACTGACGCTTGTCGTCATCCCAACCCTGTATTACGCCGCTTACCGGCGCAAATTCGCTAGTTCCGACAACCGCAATCCGTAAGGAGTATCACCTATGGCATCTTGGCAAATCGTGCGTCTCATAGCCGGCAGTCTCATCCTGCTGTCGCTTCTGCTGGGAATCCCTGGCACCCCGTTTTTTGTCAGCCAGTGGTGGCTCGCCTTCACCGGCTTTGTCGGTGCCAACTTGCTGCAAAGCGCATTTAGCCGCTGGTGTCTGATGGAATCGATCTTGCGCAAGCTGGGCGTGCGCGCCGGTTGCTAGCAAGAGGGACCATATGCTTATCGCCTGTCCGGCTTGCGGCCGCACCAATCGCGTACCCGACGAACGGCTGCATGAGGAGCCGGTCTGCGGTCGCTGCGGGGCTCCCCTGATGTCGACCCAGCCAGTGGAGCTCAATGATCAATCGTTGCCGCCTTATCTAGCGAACACCGAACTGGCCGTGCTTGTAGATTTTTGGGCCGACTGGTGCGGACCATGTAAAGCGATGGCACCGCAATTTGCAGCCGCCGCGAAACGATTGCCGCAGGTGCGGTTTGCTAAGGTCGACAGTGACGTCGCACCGGTGCTATGCGGGCGTTTTGGTGTCCGTAGTATTCCCACCGTGATCTTGTTTCTTGGTGGCAAGGAACTTGCCCGAATGTCGGGAGCCGTGCCAGCAAACGAGTTGATCGCGTGGGTCAATTCTCATCTTCCGGAGGCTGCTCAGTGACAAGGCCGCGCCTTGCTGCGATCGTTGTAGCGTGCATCGGGTTTGTGCGCCCCGCGCACGCGCTTGACCTCATCGAAGCCTGGCACGCCGCGCAAGAGCACGACCTTGAGTTCCTTGCCGCTCGTGCCGCGCATGACGCCGGCACTGCGCGTCGCGCGCAGGGCACCGCGCTATGGCGTCCGTCGGTGACGCTCAGTGGCACTGCGGGCAAAATGAGCAGCAGCACGCAAACCAGCGGCGCACAGTTTGCGGCGCCTGGCTTCCCGCAGACCAATGCAGTGGCTTTTAACACATCAATTAACGACGGCACAACGGGAAACTGGGCCGTTTCGGCGCGCCAGCCCATCCTAAGTGGTGAGCGCTTGGCGCAGAGTCGTCAGCTCGAGCTTGCCGCCGACCTTGCTGACGTTCAATGGCAGGTGGCGCGTCAGGCGCTCATGCTGCGCACCGTCGAGAGCTATTTTGACGTCGCATTGGCGCAAGAGTCGCTGCGAGTGCTGCGCGAACAACAAGACGCCGTCGATCGTGCACTCGCGGAGGCCAGGGAGCGCTACCGCATGGGAGATATTCCGATCACTGCGACGCACGAGGCAACGGCGCGCTCAGAGGCAATTCGCGCGCAGGTGCTGGCCGCCCAAACGGATCTGGAACTCAAACGGCAGACGCTGGCCGACATCACGGGGCTGACACCGCAGGGGCTGCATCCAAAGGTCCCCGCCTATGATGGATCGCCCGGCGATGCTCTGGTGCAGGTCAAGACCCTAGAAGGCTGGCTCGACGAGGCTGCGGCGAGCAATCTGGAAGTGCGTACGCAGTCAGCAAACCTGGAGCTTGCTCGTCAAGAGGCGCTCAAGTCTCGCACGGCATCGTCGGCGTCGTTGGATCTGGTCGCGAAGGTGGGGCGCGATCGCCTTGCCGGTAGCGGGGATTTTGGTACGGCGAGCACCACAGCGAGCAGTGGAATGATCGCAGTCCAGTTAACCGTGCCGGTATTCACGGGTGGGTATCGCAGTGCCCAACACGAAGAAGCACTTGAGCTGACCGAGAAGGCGAGGGCGGACGAGCAGCGCACGCGCCAGCAAGTTGCGCTGCATACGCGCGCTGCATGGCTGGGCCTCACGGTCGGAGCCAACCGCGTCGCCGCATTGTCCGCGGCGCTCGATGCCAGCCGGGCAAGACTCGATGCCACGCGACTTGGGCATCAGGTTGGTGACCGAACGACGCTCGATCTGCTCAATGCCGAGGCCGATGCGTCTGGCGCCGAGATGAACCTTTTGCAGGCTCGTGTCGGTTTGCTCACGGAACGCCTGCACCTTGCGGCTTTAGCCGGCGCACTCAACGAGGACCAGCTCAAGATCGTTGATGTGAGCCTGCAGGCGGGAAGCGAGAACAGTCCGCCGTGAGCCTCGTTGAGGTTGAACTGCCGTCCTGGTGCTGCGCGGGGCGGCAACTAAAAAAGGCGCAGATGATCACTTTGTGCAACTCAAACAGGAGAACCGTAATGAAGCTCAATATTGGAAGCATCGATCGTGGCATTCGGATCGCAGCCGGGATCGTGCTGCTTGCAATTGCCTTCCTTGGCAACTTCGGCGTGTGGGGTATCGTGGCAGGCGTTGCCGGCGCAGTCGCGTTGCTTGCTGGACTGGTAGGTTGGTGCCCCTTCTGGGCGCTGTTCGGGATCAATACCGCGCCGGCCAAGAAACCATAGTCTTTTAGGGCTCGCGAAGCCGCCGGGCCGCAGATCTTTGTTCGACCTGCGGCTTCGCTGAACAGGAGCCGAACTTGCTGCAGCTTGACTTCCGCGCGCACCGTCCGAGCGCCTCCGTGCTTTTTGATTGAGCAAGCTTTGGGCACGAATCGGGACGCAGAGGTGGCGCGTGATGCGCGCAGGCCGAGAACCTGGATCTTGCCGCCAGCTCCTTATGCCTTGGCGCTCCTCCTGGGTTGGTTGCTGGATCGCAAACTATGGTCAATACCTTGGGATTGGGGTGGCATCGGGAACGTGCTCGCCGCAGTGCTAATTGGTATCGCGCTGGCGCTGTTTGCCTGGACACTGTTGGCCTTTTGGCGACAGCACACCACGGTAAATCCCTATAAGGGGGCATCGGCATTGTGCACGGGGGGTCCATTTCGCTTTAGTCGCAACCCGATCTATCTGGGAGACTGGTTGCTGCTGGCGGCTGGCTGCCTGCTGCTACACACGTGGTGGCCGCTGCTTTTTTCGCCGTTCATTTGGCTCTCAGTGCACTATGGCGTAATTCGAAATGAAGAGCGCCATCTGGAGGCGCGATTCGGAGAAGCCTACCGCCAATATAAAACCCAGGTGCGCCGTTGGCTTTGAGCGCATCCTCGCTCGTGCACCTGCGCTTTGGCGCGCGGCGTTGGAAGGCTCTTGCGTAGTCGTGGCCCGACTTTGGCGCTATGCGTTAAGGGTAAACCCGCACGAAATTTTCCGCTTCTTTTTGCGCGGATAACGCTAGCTTGCAGATGTTCTCGTCGCAATGCTGCGGCGCTCCGATTCTGACGGGCAAATACCGCCCCCGGGTGCGAGCGAAGCGATTTGCCGCGCTAAATTCAGGCAAGCGATCCGATGGATTCAACGGGCTAACGCCTTGCGAAGGGTTCCCAAGTTCGCGGCCAGCTGCGGCGAATCGAGTCGCTTTTCGGACCACCCCGCCCCCGGGCCAGCAAAGCGCCGCCGTGGTCCGCCTTTACCGGCATTGCCGCAGCGCGGACGTGATCTTGCCCTAGCGCTTCACCAGGCAAAAGGACGATAGCGCAGCGTTTGGTGACCTTAACTTTGCGCGAGCAGCGCAAGGATGATCTGCTCAATTTGTTCGGCAGACATTGGGCCGCGATGGACATGTGCAATGTGGCCGGCGGTGTCGATCACGACCGTATAGGGAATTTCGCCGCTGTCGTCACCCCATGCCCGTAGCACCGCGCCGTCTTGGGCCGGCGAAACGACCAGAACGGGGTAGTTAATTGCCAGCGTGCGCTGCACGTTGCGCAGCCGACGTTCCTCATCGAGACCTACGCCTATCACTTGTAAGCCGCGTGTTGCGAAGCGCTCTTGAAAGGCAACAAAGTCGCGTATCTCCTGCTGGCAGGGTGCACACCAGCTGGCCCAGAAGTTCAGCACGATCACCTTACCTTGCCATTCGCTCAGGTGATGCTGCTGGCCGTCGAGCCCTCGTAACGTGAGCGCTTGGACCTTAACCGAGTCGATCGCCTCCGGCGCCGACGCCGCACGGGCCGTCGCTATCGCGAACATCGCGAGCAGCACAATGGTCCCACGGATCGATTTGGCCCGCGACCGCATGATTCGCATGGCTAGCAACATCCGGCTCACATGGGTGGCGCTGCACGCGCCGTTGCCGTGGGCGCCGGAATGACCTTCCATGTCACGGAATAGCGCTGCTCGAGTTCGCCAAGATATTGACGAAGGTTTTCGTTGATAACCAGCTGGCGCAGGCGTTCGCGAATCTGTGCGTACAGCTCGTGACGCCGAGATTGACGCTCAAGGATTGTCAGCAAGTGAAATCCGAGCTTTGTTTCGACGACCTCACTTACTTGGCCATCGCCGAGTTTTTCTAAGGCACGGTCAAGTTCGGGCAGACCGCGGCCTTCAACGATCCAGCCCATATCGCCGTTTTGCGCTCGGCTTTCGGGATCGATGCTGTAGCGCCCCGCAAGCGTAAATAGGCTCTCCCCGGCGATGATGCGCTTTCGCAAATCTTCGGCTTGCTTGCGTGTGGCAGCAACCAGCTGGCCGACATGGCGTCGCTCCGGGACTACCGCAGTCTGCGGGTGTTTGCTCAGATACTGGCGCAACGTATCCTCATTTGGTACCCATTGCCGAGTCTTAGCTTCGAGCATCAATGCAGGAAGGCGCTCGGCCTCGTATTTTGCGAGCTTGGGAGAAACATCTACTCCTTCCTTCTGCGCGGCGTTTGCAAAGAGCAGCATTTCTCCGCGGCTGTTGAGCTGATCCTTTACCCATTCGGGGTTGGGCAGCGAAGGATGCTGGAGCGGATCGACAATATCGGCGTAGCGGATGCGGAAGCTGTCGGTTTGGAGCAGGACAGTTTCGGCTTTGACATCTGCCCCGATGCGCTCTTCGTACAGCCTCGCATGCTCTCGCTGCAGCAAGTCTTGCATCGTCGCCTGCTTGAGTGCACGGTACTCGGCAACAACCCAAGCCGACTTGGCCGCACCCAGGCCATCCGGGTCGTGGGCGTACTGGTGCTGCATCGCCGCCAGCGTGTCGGGGGGAATGCTCACTTTTGCACGCAGCCGTTCGATGTAGTAGCGATACAGCAGGCCAAGCCGAAAATCCTCGACGTCCTTGCGATATTCGGGGCCCTTGTCTAGTCCCAGCCGCTGCGCCTCGAGGGTAAGGAGCCGCGCCCCAACCAATCGGCGCAGCATGTCGCCACGAATACCCGCCTGGTCGTCCTCCTCCATTGCGTTGAACTGCGTCGAGAAGGGTGAACTGCCCAGCGCGATTTCCAAATCCTCTGACGTCACCTGCAGGTTGCCCACCGACACCAGTACTTCGGCACCGGCCGATTGCCCAGCAAACCACCCAAAGAGCACGATCAAGGCGAGCGTCATCTCTGCGGCCAAACGCTTCATTTCAAGATCCTCCTTGGTGGTGCCGCAACGCTGCCGCCAGCCGACGGCACAGCGCCCCGCGTACGGTTGCCGCTCAAGGCACATCGGGGAGCAAGCGCTCCCCGATGCGGCCATGGCCTTTTGCTGCCGGTCACCGCAAAAGCATAGCGCTTTGTGCTAGTCCTCTTTTTTCGGCGGCAAGGCGCCACCGACGTCGGGCGCGTTGGCGTGCATCCAGCTCACCGCCGCGTCGTAGTCGTGCAGTATCGGCTTGCCCTTCCACGTATGCTCTTTTTTGTCGGCAATGTTCGGAACGCCTTCGCGGTTGGTTTCATGACAAGCGGCGCACCGGAACGGACCATGCGACCCGTCGGGGTTGTATTGCGAAGCCTGACGATAAGTGGTTTGGTCAGTCCTTGCCGTCACGGGATACAGTCCGTGAATCGACTCATGGCAGCTTTGGCACGACAGCCCCGAGTGTCCTTTGGAGTAGCGCATCGAGCTGTACTTGCCCGGCTGGTTGATCGGGAATGCAACTCCACCCTGGCCCTCGACAAATGGCGCCGCATGGCAGTCCGCGCAATGCGGAACTCCGGCCGACAACCAATAGTCCCGACCGTGCGTTGCCGCATCGTATGGGACTGGGGTTGCACCAGTGGCACCGTCGGGCAGCTTGAGCGACTTCACGTCGACCGCCGGATTGGCCGAAAGGATCGTGACATTGATATCACCGTCCTCGTCCTTGGTGACCATGGGACCGTTGCCTTGCAGCGCGATGACCGCAATATCCGGGACCAGACGTTTTGCTGCCCAGGTCTCCAATATGCCCGACTTGCCTGGGGTATCTTGCCCCTTGGGATCGAGGACGACTTTGGGGTCCAGGTACTTGGTCTTGAGCTCATCAACGCTGATACCCAGGGCGGTGGCAATTTGCGCAAGCGATTTGTCGCGGATGGTCGCGCCCTGCTGCTTATAGGCGTTGGTCAAGTTATCGCGCTGATACAACTCACGCGTGAGCTGATTGTGGCAGTTGGTGCACCACATGCCTTTGCCACCGCCGTTCGGACCGCCGATCTTCGAAACGTTCTCTTGCAGCCACATGCCAATCGCATTTAGATGTCCGGGCGCATGAATGCCATCGTGCAGCATGCTTCGGTTAGAGTGCACATCGCGCCCGACAAAGCAACCACCGGCCGCGTCTCGATTATCCCCTTGGGCGTAATTGTTCTTGCCCTCTGCGCTGATCGGATATCCCTCCATGCTGCCGTCTTGCCGGTGTGCCGGGTGGCAGGCTTGGCACGATGCGGTACGTCCTTGCGAATCGGGCATCGGCACCATGGTCTGGTGCACGGTGTGCATGGCTTGAGTCAGCGGGGAAATCAACTTCTCTTGACCGGTCTTCGGGTCCTTGAAGGTCTTGGACTGCAGCACACCGATGACATTGTCGGCGTGGCACTTCTGGCACAAGATCGGATCGCGCCCCAGTCGATTGTCAAGCGAGCGTCCATTGGGGTTGTAGTTTTTCAGAAAATCCGTGCCGGCACGATCGTCGTGCATCTCAAGAATCGAAATCGAGGTTGCCTTGAGGTTGGCGATCCAGTCGCTCGCCCCTAGACCCTTCCAGAATTCACGCTCTTGTTTGTACAGATTGAACTTATCGCCATTGGCAGTCTTATTGCTGTGGCAGTTGGCGCAGTTGGGCACATCAATCGGGTTGGTGCCGACGAAGCGAATGGGTTTACCGGAATGCGAATCGATGACGGGGGCACCCGAATCGGCGTCTAAAAGGCTCACCCACGCCTCTTGGTAGGGTTGAATGTCCGCCTCTGTCAGCGTCAACAAGTCCTGTGAGGCCACGCGATCAGTAAACGGTGTCAACGGCAAGCCTAAGGCATCCCAAATTCCCGGGTTCGTGAGTACGATCGGTACGTTGTCCAGTACCGGTGCCTTGGTAAATACGATGGTTCCCTTCTCACCGGTGTAATGAAGATGTCCGCCCTTCATCGGGCTGGGAACCGCGGCTCCCGCCGGCCCGTTGTCGCGCGGGATCGGTATTTGAATGCCGACGTACTTTTTCTCCTTGTCAGCACTGGTCCCTTTGGGATTGCTGCCCTTCAAATCCGCGTAGACATACAGGTGGCTGAAATACGCATTGGCCACATTTTCATTCTTCTCGTACTTGCCATCACCGTCGATGTCATATGGAACATCCCAGTACTTGAGCTTGTTCCCCTCTGAGTACGTATTGTCGATGTGACCGTAGGCGAGTCGAAAGCGCTTCTTGCCGTCGACCAGCACTCCCGGATCGTTCGGGTCGGCCTCTAGCAGCTCGGGAAACTTGCGCCTGCCGGTGGACGTCTTGACGACTTGGCTCTGGATCGAGTTGTACGGTGGCAGTACACAGCAGTACGTGAAGTCAAAGCCTGTGCAATGCATGCCCAGTTCGTAGTTGATGGTGATGTTGTAGTCATTCACCGGTTTTAGCGGGTCAACTTTTGCCGTTGAACTAGCCGAAGAACTTTCGGCAGCACCAGCGTTGTTTGCGGCAAATGCCAGGGCCAGCAGCATCGCTGCGGGAATCCATCTCGCTCCAACAGAAGTTGCGGCTCTTGATTTCACGGACTCCTCCAATGCTAGTTTTTTTTGAGAGAAAGCCAATTTGGGGCCAGCGCGGTATTTCGTTTCGTATCTTGGCGGTCGCGTCCCTGGTTGTTCCAGCCCTTTGTAATGTCAATCAGAAACTTTGCCCAAGTACCGCCTGACCTCTTGGTTCCGGGCGCTGCGATCCCCTTGCCTGCTACAGACACACATTGGCCGCTGACCGTGTGCGAATTCGACAAAAACTACGGCCCGAGACGACAAGAACCAGTGCCACGGCGGTTTGACTCGCGCGAAGTATCTTATTCAGACCTTGCACGCGCAAGCTCACCCAAAGCATTGCTTGGCACTACCCAAAGGAATAGTTGCGCCGCAAAAATGTTCTTTTGCCTTGCTGAGCATTCGATCGAACCATCATCGGATGACTCATTTGCCGGCAATTTTCCGCTCGCGGTGCAAGGAGCTGCGCGGCTGCGCCACCGCAATCGGTGGCTGATATCTGAAGCCTCGGCTCTTGGAGCTGCTTGCCCCTTTCGTGGGGGCAAGCGGGTAGCTTTGTTTTTGGCGAAACGCGAACCACTTTCATCTGGGTGGGTGCATCGCTGTTGGTTTTCTGCTGACACGGCGAAGGTAAACCGCAGCTGCAACGGCTGCGGAGCACGAACGCAAGGCAAGCCTGGTTGCACGATTTGGTTTCGACCCGATTGCGTTTTGTTCGCTGCTTCGCCTTGCGCAACGGCAAGATGTGATTTGCGAGTCGGCCAGGAGATCATCCGTTCGCAAAACGACGCGAAGAAGTACCAATGTGATTCTTAGTTGCGAGCGCGCAAGACCTATCGCAGACCCAAACGCCGAAACAGCGGAACTTTGACAAAGTCGAGCAGCGTCAGGTAGCCCATTAGTAACAACAGGAGGCCCGCGATCAGCGTTAGCGGAACCGGCGCCATTAAGAGACCCAACGCCGCCAAAGCACTAACGACAACGATGTCCGCAAGCGTCGCGAGCAGCAGCCAGCGGCCTGGTCTGGAGGACCAATAGTGGCCACGCTCGCGCACGAGATACACAGTGCCCTGGCCTGAGAACACCAACATTAGAAAGATCAAAGTTTGCAACTGAGCAAGACTGAGGGCGAGCCAGGTGCGGCACGCAAAGAACACGATAAAGGAGAAGGCAAGCAGGCACGCCGCGAGCGCACCACCGGAGAGCATCAAGGTGCGGATATGCCAACGGTCGGGTTTGCTCGAGAACGACACACGGTCCGTCGCGATGGACATGGTGACGAAATCGTTGGTAAAGAGCAGCAAAACCATCAGCAGCGGGGTAATCACGAATACTCCTGTAAGCAAGAGGCCCAGGCTCAGGAACAGCGCGATCTCCAACGTTTTGACGATTTTGTTTAGCGTGTAGGTGAGCATGCGCTGGTGGATTTGGCGACTGGTTTGCACCGCTGCAAGTACATCGCTGAGCCCTGGGTTCGTAAGTACCAGGCTGGCCGAGGCTTTGGCTACGTCCGTGGCATTGGCTACAGCGACGCCGACCTCCGCCTGTTGCAAGGCGGGGGCATCATTTACGCCATCTCCTGTCATCCCGACCACGTGAGCCGCTCGCTGCAACGCCGCGACGAGTTGAAATTTGTCTTCGGGTAGGACACGCGCGTAAATATCGCAGTCGGGAACATGGCGCACCAAATCGCCACGCAATGTTTCGGCGCTAGCCGCACGTTCGCCGAGTCCGACGGCACCGGCTACGGCGCGGGCTGTGGCCAGACCATCGCCCGTCACCATGAGCACGCGCACGCCGAGCGCGGATAGTTCACGGATAACGTCGGCTGCCTCCGGTCGGGGCGGATCTTGCAGGGCCACTAGGCCCACGAGCTGCAATGTCTCGCCCGCACCTGCGGCAACACCAAGCACTCGGTAGCCACCGGCGGCGAGGCGCTCGACGTCCGGACCCACGTCCGGCGCACCGGCGCACAGCGATGCGATCATGCGCGCGGCGCCCTTGAGCACGCGCTGCTCGGCCCCGTTGCTGCGGTAGATCGCCTCGGAGCGTTTGGTCTGTGGGTCGAAAGGAACCAGGCGTACGCGCTGGGGCATGTCCGCCAGTAGACCCCGCTCTCGGGCGGCGTCGAGAATCGCCAGATCAATGGGATCTTGGGTCGCATCATCGCAGGCTTGGGCCGCAACACGCAGCAGCCGGTTATCGTCGCCCGCCACGCGAGGCTCAAGCGCTGCGAGCCGCAGACGGTTTTGCGTGATGGTTCCCGTCTTGTCGCAGGCCAACACGTCCATCGCGGCGGCCTCCTCAATCGCCGATAGACGAGTTACCAGCACGCCAGAGGATGCGAGCTCGCGCGCGCCCAGCGCATTGGCCAGCGTGAACGTCGCCGGCAGCGCTACGGGCACCGACGCCACGAGCAGGACCAGTGCAAAGGCAATCGCATCGGCAAGCGGCAGAGCAGTTACCAGGCAATAAACCAGCAGCGCTGCGATGAGCAACACATCCAGGGCGACGAGGTATTTGACGATCGCAAAGATCGTCTCTTGCAGATGGCTGACGGTCTTGGCGGTGCGCACGAGGTCGGCGGTTTTACCAAAATACGTTCGGGCGCCGGTTGCCGTCACTACGCCAGTGGCCTCGCCACGGGTGACCAAGGCGCCGGCATAGACAGGGCGGGTCGGGCCCACCTCGACGGGCAGCGACTCGCCGGTCAGAACGGACTGGTCGATTTGCACCTGTCCATCTCCCAGACGCAGATCTGCGGGGGCAATATCGCCCATGCGCACGTGCACTACATCCCCTG
This sequence comes from uncultured Burkholderiaceae bacterium, assembly GCA_964608115.1. Taxonomy (GTDB): domain Bacteria; phylum Pseudomonadota; class Gammaproteobacteria; order Burkholderiales; family Burkholderiaceae_F; genus GJ-E10. Next base: position 25,861 of record CAZSOI010000210.1, read on the forward strand.
GTACCAGGTCGCGCGCGCTCACGAGCTGCCAGCGTTCGTCACGCCGTACTCTCGCCTGGATCGTAAGACGTGCCTTGAGCAGCTCCAGTGCGCGGTTGGCGCGCTCCTCTTGCACAACACCCAAGATGGCGTTGACCATCAGCAGCACCGTAATGATCAGCGCCTCTTCGAACTTGCGAAGACCCAGTTGCAGGACGATCACGGTCTCGAGCATCCAGGGAACCGGTCCCCAGAGGTGGCGCAGAACATTTCGCACGGGGTGGCGATGTTCTTCAGCGACCGCATTAGGTCCCGATTCGAGCAGACGTTGGCGCGCGTCGGCGCCCGTCAGTCCTTTAAGAGATGCACTTTGCTCCATCATGTGCTCGCCTGACTCGCGTTGGGCAAAAGCTGGCCCTGGCCTTGAAAACGGCGCAGCCCGCGAAGACTAGGCGCGGAAAATTCCCCTGCGCCCTTGGCAGGTGTATAGCGCATAACGCGCAAAAGGTGCGGGCAAAGGGGGCGGTTGCGTGACGTGCACAATCGTGCGCGGATACATAAGCTGCTTGCCGCATTCGAGCGCAAACAATGTACTTGCCTGCACGATGCGCCGCATCGGTGCGGCTCCGTAGGGAAAACCCCTAGGCCTTGGTCCCAGGCAGGCGCCTCGGCCTCCGAAACACGCGAACGCATCCAAGGTCTTCTCGCAATGGGCGGATGATCGCGCACCCAGCTCGAGGACAGCGCCAACTTGCTAGCCCGGTGCTACGCTAGGCTTTCAGCCGAACCCGCGACTGGCGTCGGGACAAATCGCCTCGCCCGTGGCGAGAAGTTCCGCGCTAGGGCAGATGCGGCCCGGGTTGCTGCCGTGGCAGGCGTCAAATCGCAAGTGCGCTTTTTGCTTGCACGCCGTAACGGTGCCTGTGCGTAGGGGAAACCCATACGATGATCCCGGGCTGCCCCGGGTCGGGAAATTTGCTATTTGTTCTCGAAATGAACGCAGAAAGCGATTCGCTGCCCCCCGCCGTGGTTCACGACGCCGGCATCACGGCAGATGCTCAGGCGCGCGGCCACGTCGCGCGATTCTCCGTGGTGTGGGCCTGGACCAACCGTCACAAGTTCGCGTTGCTGTTCTTGCTGGCTTATGTGTTGGCGGACGCGGTGGATTTGTTTCCCAATCCGCGCTTCGGGGTCCAGCCTTGGAATCCACAGCCCGCATTGGCCCTGGCGCTGGTCGCATACGGTGGCCTCGCTTATGTTCCCGTTGTTTTGTTGGGGATTTTGGTCGCTTGGTTCATCGTGCCCGCTATGCATCTTGGCGCCGACTCCGTCTTGGCAGCGGTTGTCATGGCCGTGACGTATTGGGGTGCGGCCTTTGGATTGCGCCGCTGGACCCAGTGGAACAGCGCGCAGGTCCGTCCGCGCGATATACACCGATTGTTGCTCCTTTGCCTGGCAACGGCGATCGTGATTGCCGCAGTCGAAGCGTTACGTCAGTTCGCCGCCTCGGATCTTGCCGCCTCGGCGCTGCCGCTCTTGGTCTTTCGTTTGTTTATTGCCGACTTGCTCGGGCTCGTTGTGCTGACTCCCGCGCTGTTGCAATGGGCCAGCAATGCCGGCGCACGGCTTGTGCAACAGAGGCGCTACTGGATCGTTGCCCGGGACGCACTGATTTTTGTTTTCGTGCTTGGCGCACTATTACTGCTGGTATTTGGACTGCGACCGCTTGATGAATTCCGGATGTCCTACCTTTTGTTCTTGCCAATGATTGTTGTGTCGATGCGCTACGGCCTGTTTGGGGTAGCCACAACGATCCCCCTCGCGCAGCTCGGGCTGTTGGGCGCGCTTACGCTGGTGGGGACCCGGCCCGGGACAGCGTTTGAATTTCAGCTGCTCATATTGACGCTGGCAATTTCGACGCTGTATTTAGGCGCATTATCCGATGAGCGCCAGCGATCGGCCGAGCGCATTGCGGGACACGAGCGCGCGTTGCGCGAGCGCGACCGGGCCCTGGCCGAGGCGCAACGTATCGCATCGACCGCGGAGCTTGCCGCCGCACTGGCACACGACTTGAACCAACCTTTGTCGGCGATCGGCACATTCGCACGCGCTAGCCAGGTACTGGCCGAACGCGGCGAGGCCGAACGCAACAAGCTCGCCGAGACGCTGGACCAAGTGGTGCAAGAAAGTGCGCGCGCGGGCCAGTATCTGCGGCGCATGCGCGATTTTTTCCGCACGGGCACCATGCGCCTGGAGCCTGTGAGCGTTGCCAGCTTGTTTGACAGTACCCACGCGCACGTGCGCGATCGTTTGATTCGCGCCGATATCCAGTGGCGCTGCACGATCGAGCCAGGACTGCCTCATGTGAGTGTCGATGCCGTCCAGATCGGCGCCGTCCTGGGCAACCTCGTGGCCAATGCTTGCGAAGCGCTGGAAGGTCGTCTGACCTGGCGCCAGGTGCACCTGAAGGCGTTTCGCATCGTTGACGGGGGCGATTTTCAGGTCCGAATCCTGGTGGAGGACACCGGACCGGGCGTGCCGGCGGAGCTGCGTCAACGGCTGTTTACACCGCTTGCGACGAGCAAACCAAATGGAATGGGATTGGGCCTTGCGCTGTCGCGATCGATTGCTCAGCGCCAGGGAGGTCGCCTGTGGTTTGACCCGGACAGGGAGATGACCACCTTTTGCCTGGACTTGCGAGCTTATGCAGCCTAGATTTGATGATGCCGCGCAGGGCGCGGCGGGTACGATCTTTTTGATTGAAGACGACGCCCCGGTGCGCCGATCCTTGTCGTTGCTGCTGGAGCTGCACGGATTTTGTTGTGCGCAATTCGAAAGCGCTGAGGATTTTCTTGCGGCCGAAGCCTGGCAACGACCCGCTTGCGCCCTGGTGGATATTCGTCTGCCCGGCATGTCGGGGCTGGCGTTGCAAGCGCGGATGGTTCGCCAAGAACATGGCTTTCCCGTGCTGCTCATGACGGCACAGGGGGATGCGGCGATCGCGCGCACGGCGCTACTTCAGGGCGCGAGCGATTTTCTGGAAAAGCCGATTGACGAAAAGGAGTTGCTCGAAGCGGTCTCGGCCGCACTTCGCATCGACACCGATCAAATCGCTCGGCACCGGGAGCACGATGCTTTGCTTGCGCGTTTGGGAGCATTAACTCGGAACGAGTGGGAGCTTTTTGAGCGCATCACCGATGGCGGTGCGTACCGCGCGATCGCCGAGGATCTCGGATTGACGCTGGAGGTCTTCGAGGAGCGGCGCCATCGCATGATGGAGAAGCTAGGGGCCCGGCGCCTTGCCGACCTTTTCCGCCTGCGCTTTCGTGTTGGCGAGCATGTACGGGGGCGCCGCGTACCCCTTTAGCCGCGGCTCGGAGTGTCCTCGCGGGACTGCGGCGCGGGAGCGTTGCTTTCGCTCTTTAATGCAAGGCGAATCAAGTCTGCAATGCGCCGCACATCGAGCTTATCCATTAGCCGCGCCTTATATACCTCGACAGTGCGCGCGCTGATTCCCATCTCCAGGGCGATCTCCCGGTTGTGACGTCCTGCCACGACGTGTTGCATAACCTGACGCTCGCGCGCGGTGAGGCGAGCCATGCGCTCTTGCAGGCGCTCGATCTGCATCGCCGATTGCCAGCGTTGCTCATCCTTGGCCAGTGCGGCCGCAACCAGTTCAATCAGGCGGTCATTGTCGACGGGTTTTTCGAGAAAATCGAAGGCGCCTGCCTTAAGCGCGGCTCGCGCAGTGGCAACATCGCCGTGTCCGGTCAAAAACAGCAGCGGCATGCGGATGTCCCGGTCCGCAAGCTGCTTTTGCAGCTGCAGCCCGTCCATGCCGCCAAGGCGAACGTCGACAATCGCGCAACCCTGGCTGCTCGGATCGATCTGGGCTAGAAAGGGCTCGGCTGCGTCGAAGTTTTTTGTCGCCAGGCTGCGAAAACCCAGCCAAAGCGATAAAGAGCGGCGAATCGCCGGATCATCATCGACGATGTAAACGACGGGGCGGTACATGATGGAAATCAAACTTGCCGAACAGTTGCGAGCATTCTCCGGCAAACGGCCGCAAAATGGTCAACTCAGCTATGGGCGCCCTTTCCACGGGATGCTTTCGGTTCGCAAATTGCCGGACCTTGCGCGCGAGAGCAGCAAGCCGGCAGCAATCCGCATTTTTGTCAAGTTGCGCTCCGCGTACGGGTATACCCATGTTGAAGGCTATAACGATCCGATATCCTTCGCAAGCAAAGCGCTCGCCGCCTGTTTTGGGCCCTTGGCGAGCGCTTTGTCCTGTCATCTGCCAATTGCCATCGCGAAAGCCCTAGCGTGTCCATTGTCGATCTGGTTCTGAAGCGGCCGTACACGGTCCCGGCTGTGCTGATTCTCATCTGCCTGCTGGGCATCGGAGCAGCACTTCGCATGCCGATAGATATTTTTCCCGAAATCGACATTCCGGTCGTGAGCGTTGTCTGGACCTACAACGGCATGAGCCCGGAGGATATGCAAAACCGCATTCTCACTTTGCATGAGCGCCAGCTTGCATCTTTGGTGGACGATATCGCGCGCATTGAAGCGACAAGCTACTACGGCGTGGGCGTCGAGAAGGTGTACCTGCACGAGGGAGCCGACGTCACCCGGGCCATATCGCAGTTGGACAGCAGCGCTCTGGTTGTGCTCAAGTACATGCCACCGAACATCACACCCCCGCTAGTGCTGCGATATGGCGCAACCGACGTGCCCATCATTCAGTTGAGCCTTGCCAGTGACTCGCTGCCCGATACCAAGCTCAACGACTTAGGCCAGAACATCATTCGCCCGGCCCTTGCGGTCGTCCACGGCGCCGAAGTTCCCTACCCGTATGGCGGCAAGCCGCGAGTGATCATGGCCGACTTGGATTCACGCGCCTTGCAATCCCGTGGCCTTTCGCCCGCGGACGTGAGTCTGGCGCTGCAGCGCCAGAACGTCATCTTGCCGGCAGGCGATGTACGCATCGGCGCTAAGGACTACCTGTTGTCGATGAATAACTCTCCCAATGTCATTGAAGACATCAATTCCTTTCCGATACGCGAGGTCGCCGGCCGCACAGTGTTCATGCGCGATGTGGCACGTGTGCATGACGGCTTTCAGGTGCAGACCAACTCCGTTTCGGTCAATGGCTCGCTGGGTGCCTTGATGACGATCCGCAAGACGGGTGGCGTTTCGACGCTCGCCGTCATTGACGGGATCCGCAACGTTTTGCCCGATATCGAGCGCGTCATGCCGCCGGGCGTTGCGATCAAGCCGGTATTTGATCAGTCGATCTTTGTAAAGGCGGCCCTCGATAGTGTGCTCATGGGTGGCCTTATGGCCGCGGGGCTCACCGCGCTCATGATCCTGCTGTTTTTGGGCAACTGGCGCCTTACGTTGATCATTTTGGCGGCAATTCCGCTATCGATCATCACGGCGGTGCTGGTGATGTACATGGGCGGTAGCACCTTAAACACCATGACGTTGGGCGGCTTTGCGCTCGCCGTCGGAATACTCGTTGACAACGGCACCGTCGTTATCGAGAACATTGAGCGCCACGTCGGGCTAGGCAAGTCCCTGCAGAATTCGATCCTTACGGGCACGGCCGAGGTGGGCGTGCCGACTTTCTTATCGACGCTGTGTATCTGCATCGTCTTTGTGCCGGTGTTCTTGTTGCAAGGTACTGCGAAGTATCTGTTTTCGCCGCTTTCCGTTTCGGTTTGCGTGTCCTTGCTCGCAAGCCTGGCACTGTCCTTCACCTTGGTGCCCGTGCTCTTTAAGTACCTGATGCGCGCGAGCGTGCCCGAACCGGGGCAGCCGCCGGTGCAGACCGTGGCGGTCGCAAGCGCCTCGCCTGGCCATCGACTCCTGAACGCATTGCGAGGAATTCACCGCAGTTTTGAAGCGGGTTTTTCGCGTTTTCGCGAAGCCTATCGCGACACGGTGTCTTACGTCGTGACTCGACCGCGCTTGACCGTTGGCTTTTTCGTCGCCTTGATGGCCTGTTCCTTGCTGCTTTTTCCGTCGCTGGGCCGGGACTTCTTCCCACAAGTCGATGCCGGCCAGATGCGGCTTCACGTGCGCGCTCCTCCGGGCACACGCCTGGAAAAGACCCAGGAGTACTTCTCGCAGGTCGAGGCCGCGATTCGCGACATGGTCGGCGCCGATCAGATCGCGGTCATATTGGATAACATCGGGCTACCGTACAGCGGCATCAACATTGCATTGAGTGATACGGCGACAGTGGGACAAATGGATGGCGAGATCCTGATCTCGCTGAACAAAAAGCACACGCCCACCGCCGACCTTGTGGCACGGTTGCGGCGCGAGTTGCCGCAGCGCTTCTCTGATCTGCAGTTTTTCTTCCAACCCGCCGATATCGTCGATCAGGTACTGAACTTCGGACAGCCAGCACCGATCGATGTGCGCATCTCCGGATACAACAGCGGCGAGACCTATGCGTTGGCCGCTCGCATTGCAAACGATCTGAAGCGTATCCCCGGAGTGGTCGATTCGCACGTCTTTCAGGTTCCAGACGCTCCCGCCCTAACAATCGATGTTGATCGCGCCTTGGCAACGGAGGTCGGCGCAAGCCAGCAGGGCACCGCTAACAGCGTGCTCGTGGCAACCAATTCCAGCGCTCAGCTGGCACCGAACTTCTGGGTTGACCCGCGCAATAGCGTGAGCTATCCGCTCGTAGTGCAGGTACCTACCTATAAAATCACATCCGCCGAGGACCTGTGGACGATGCCAGTGACGGCGGAAAGCGGCGGCGATCAGCGCCAACTGCTCATGAACGTTTCGAGCTTCGGCAGAGCTCCAGTGCCGATGGTTACCTCGCAGTTCAACATTCGCCCGGTCTTTGACGTTCATGCCGACGTGCAGGGCCGCGACCTGGCGTCGGCCGCAGATGAGATTTCCCGCGTGCTCGATGCCGATCGCCCGCCGCCGGCGAAGGCAATTTCCGTTGTGCTCTCGGGTCAAGTCGAAACGATGCGAGAGAGCTATTCGGGTCTTTTCACCGGAATTGCGATGGCAGTCGTGTTGGTCTACTTATTTTTGGTTATCAATTTCCAAAGCTGGATTGATCCGCTGATTGTGCTAATGGCCGTCCCCTTCGCATTAGGCGGGGTAATGTGGATGCTGTTTTTGTCGCAGACACATTTGAGCGTTCCGGCCCTGATGGGAACGCTGATGTGCATTGGTTTGACTACGGCCAACAGCATCCTGGTTGTGACCTTTGCCAACCAGCGCATGGATGCCGGTGACAGTCCTCTGGTGGCGGCCGTCACCGCGGGCTATACACGCCTGCGCCCGGTATTGATGACAGCCGGCGCAATGGTCCTGGGCATGGTGCCGATGGCGTTTGGCGTCGGAGAAGGCGGGGAGCAAAATGCTCCCCTTGCCCGCGCAGTCATTGGCGGGCTGCTCTTTGCCACGTTTGCGACACTGGTTTTTGTACCGACGACGTACCGGCTGCTGCGGCGTCATCCGTCCGCCTATCTGTCGCGATCGTCGAGCGCCGATTTGACGAAAGGCAATCCGTGAGTGCACGCGATTCACAATTACCGCCCGAGGAACTCGGGGCCGCCGCAGGTACCGGTACACAGGTAGTGGGACGAAAAGGTCCGGCGACGCAACCGCTAGCAGCCGCGCATGGAGCGGCTGCGGGCGCGGCGTCCATCGAATTTTCACAACAGACGGGTGGCAAATTGCGTCGCTTCGCTCTGGGCGTGGCCGCGGTGCTACTGGTGGGTTTTGCCGTGGTGTTCGCGGTGAAGTTATACGAGCGCCATGAGCTTACCGCCACATCCGTTGCCGACGTCTCGCGCCGCGCTGTGGTTAACGTGGTGGGCGTTCGCGGTGGGCTCGGGGCGCAGGCCCTTACGCTCCCGGGGGAGACTGCGGCATGGTTTGAGAGCGTCATTTACGCGCGCGTCAATGGCTACGTCGGCAAGTGGTATTCCGATATCGGCGATCACGTACGCCAAGGCCAAACGCTGGCGACGATCGAGACACCAGAGCTGGATGCGCAACTGGTGGCCGCGCGCGCGCAGCTCAACGCGTCTGAAGCGCAAGTGCGCGTGCGACAGGCCGAGGCCGCTCTTGCAACGACAACCTACGAGCGCTGGCGCGATTCGCCCAAGGGCGTTGTTTCGGAGCAGGAACGTGACGAAAAGAAAGCCGCCTTTGATAGCGCAGAGGCGGCGCTGAATGCTGCGCGCGCGCAGGTTGCACTTAACCAGGCCGATGTCGACCATTATGTTGCCCTGACCGAGTTCAAGCACGTTACCGCACCGTACGACGGCACGATCATCGAGCGACGCATCGATATCGGCAACCTTGTTACGGCCGGCAGCACCGCGTCCACGTCGCCCTTATATCGCATGAGCCAGGAGCGGCCCATTCGCGTATTCGTCGATGTGCCACAGGCCGCCGCGAGCGATCTGATGAGGCCGGGGGCCCCGGTGCAGATTCGTGCAAACAATCTTCCCGGTCGTGTCTTTACGGGCACTGTCGCCCGAACCTCGCAAGCGATCAATCCGCAGGCGCGCACATTAAAAGTGGAGGTGGACTTACCAAATCGCGACGGGGCCCTGGTTCCGGGCATGTATGTCGACGTTGCTTTCCAATTGCCAAACGCGGGCCTGTTCCAGGTTCCGGCTGCGGCAATGATATTTCGCTCAAGCGGTCCGCAGGTAGCCGTGGTGGAGTCCGACGGCCACGTGCGCTTTCGCAGCGTGACGATCGTGCGCGACGAGGGCAACGTAGTCGATCTTGGTTCCGGTGTCAGCGCTGGGGACAAAGTCGCTCTGAACATCAGCAATCAGATCGCCGACGGGGATCTGGTCGCGGCAAGTGAAGCGCCAAGTACGCCGGCGCCAGCCGGCGCTACGCCCGCGACGGCCTCTAACGCCGCGCCGGCGCCTGCAGCGCGGGCCGAGAACAAAGGCGCCCACTAGATGGCATTTGTTGTGCGCTCACGCTATTTTGTCCTCACGACGGCGGCGGCGATCTTATGTGTGTCAGGTTGCGCCGTCGGGCCGAACTATCACCCGCCGACGATGCCGGCGCCACAGGAATTTCTCAAACCCGACTTGGCGCCGTTTGCAGCCGATAGCGCGCCAGGCACGCCGGGCATGGCGCCAACTAGTCCCGACGCTCAAACGTACAAACCCGTCGTTCCCGGCGCGCCAGCGGAAAAGTCCGCGGTCGCGGCAGAGATCGCGAGCTGGTGGCATGCGCTTGGGGATGCGCAGCTTGACTCTTTGGTCGATCAGGCCTTGCAAGCCAACCCCAGCCTGGAGATTGCGCTTACTCGCTTGCAAGAAGCGCGCACCTTCGAGGTGGCAGTTACGGGCTTTGCGCTGCCGCGCGCTGAGGCGAGCGCGGGCGGGGCGCGTGGCACGGGAAGCGATTTGACGCGCGGACGGGTTCCCGGGGCGTTGTCATCGGCCGATCATTCGATTTCCTCTACGTCGCGCATCGACCGCATTTCCGGGTTTGACGGGGCTTGGGATATCGATTTATTCGGTAGGCTGCGGCGGCAGATCGAGGCGGCGCACTACGACGCACAGGCGTCCGCGGCAGCACGCGATGCAGTACAAATCGCGGTCATTGCTGACGTCGTTCGCGCCTACGTGGATTTGCGCGGGCTGCAGCTGCAACTTGCGGTGCTGCAGCAAAACGTGCGCGTTGCCAAAAATTTGATGGACCTGGTGCAGGCGCGGTTTGATCGCGGTATCACCAACGAACTGGACGTGACGCTGGCGCGCCGCCAGCTCGCTTCCGTCGAGGCTCAAGTTGAGCCGTTACACGCTCAGGTGGAAGCGGCGCAATACACGATCGCAGTGTTGCTTGGCCGCTTCCCGGAAGAGATGAAGCAGGAACTTGATGCACCTGGACTGATTCCGCCCGTTCCCGAACAGATCGCCGCCGGGTTGCCCCTGGAGCTGATCCGCCGGCGCCCGGACATCCGCGAAGCCGAATGGGATCTGGCGGGCGCAACGGCACGAATCGGTGTTGCCACCGCAAACCTGTTTCCGCAACTCACGCTCACCGCAGGAGTGGGCACGCAGGGACAAGGCCTGGGATACAAACCCAGCATTAGCCAAAGGATCTGGTCTGCGGGCTACTCGGGCTTTTTCCCGCTGCTCGATTTCGGTGTGCTCGATGCTTTTGCGGACATTGCCGACCTGCAGGCGCACGAGCAGCTCGTGCGTTACAAGCAAACCGTGCAACGGGCCGTGCAGGAACTTGACTCCTCAATTGCGGCCTTTGTCGCGCAGCAGGAGCGATTGCGCTTTCTGGGCGACGCGGTGATTGCCAGCCAGCGGGCTACGACCTTGGCCACCGAACGTTACGAGCGGGGGCTGACCGATTTTCTGAACGTCGTCGACGCGCAGCGCCAGGAGTATGACCTAGAAGGCCAGTACGCCTTTACCCAGATGACGCTCGGTGAGCAATTTGTCAGCGTATACCGGGCATTGGGCGGCGGTTGGGAACAATATGCAGGCCCGCCGCCGATTCGCACCCCGCAGCCGGCAATCGTGGCGATGTTTCGCCGTTTGATTCATCCGGACCAAACGCAGTAGAGCAGGAATGTTGGATTACTGGGGCGAGATACATCGGTCCTCGCCCCAGTGCTTCCAATTTCAACGCAGCGACGCTATAAAAAATTACGGGGCAAGCGTCGATTGACTCCTGCCCCGCCAGTTTCGGGCGCGACAGTTGCGATGCAACCGCCCACGCCCGACGACAACACGTCAGAATCGGTGGCGAAAGCCTAGGGCAACGGTGCGGTTCGTGTTTTCCGATGGTGTCGGCGGTGTATTGTGATCAGCATTGGCCGGTCCGCCGGATGCAATGACGTTCATGACGCCCAAGTACACATCGGTGCGCTTAGATAGGTTGTAATCGCCCATCAGCGAGTAGTAACTTGTCGCTCCAGCGCACTGCGACTGCGTGCCGGTGCATGCGGTACCGCTTGCCACGTAAGCGTCCTGCACCACATGGTAGACACCAAGCGATACGGCAAAGGCGGAGGTCAATTCCTGGGTGCCGCCGATCCAGTAGACGTTCAAGTGTTCCGTGGTAGTGAATTTAGTGACGTTGGCCGGTGCGCTTAGCGGAAAGCCAAATATCTCAGTCACCTGCTGGTCCTGGGTGGGATGCGAGGGGTTGCTGATTTCTTCAGCCTCGTAGCCCAGGCGAACGGTCGTTTTTTCGTAGGTGTACTTCGCCGACACCATATAGGCAGTCGTGTTACCCGCGGTGGCTGCGATGGTGCCAGTGCCGGTGGCGGTGCTCAGGCTAAAGGCGTCCTCAAAATGCTGATAGCCCAATTGCGCAGCAAAAGGTCCAAAGGCGTATACGCCGTTTGCTTCAAAGGCCGTCTCGGCGCTGTCAGCGCCAGCAACGCCGCCGAATTTGTACAGTAGGCCCAGGTTGAAATCTCCCAAAGCGACGCGATACTTCAAACTGTTGTCGGCGCGGCTGTCATCCGTGAAGCCGCCGCCCCCATAACTGCCCGCAAACCCAAGCGGCGAGAATGCTTGCGAGCCCAGCATTGGGTCAAAGATGGCGACATTGTCCAAGAAAAAGCTTTGCTGGCGTCCCGCCGTAAGCGTTCCCCAGGAGTTTGAGGAAAGCCCCATGTAGGCGCCGCGATTAAACATTTGGCCCGAAATGGCACTGTCGACCGCTACGGCCGGCCCGGTGGACGAATTACTGGCCAGCGCCTGCGCTGCATTGCTCGTGGTGCCGGTGGGCAAATTAAATCCCTGTTCGAGCAGGAAAACGCCCTTTAGGCCTGCGCCCATGTCCTCTTCGCCTTTGAGCCCGAACTTCGTGGCCGAGAGTCCGCCGTTCAAAATGCCGGTGACCGACTGCGTGCCCTTGTTGTTGCCCAACGTCGTGTTCGCGGCAACGGGAAAGTACTCACTAAAGTTCAGCGAGTGGCTGACGTTGGCGATTGCCTCATCTAGCGTGCCATATAAAGTCACGCTGGATTCGTCCGCAAATGCGGAGCCCACAAACGCACCAAACGCCAGCGGCGCAAGAAAGAATTTGGATTTTCGTGACATTTTCATTCCCGAGCGTTGGGCCAGTCAGGCCATTAAGCAGAGGCCGCCAGCCAGTCCAAAGGCTTCACGAGGCTAGGGATGCAAAGTTACGGGATTGTTACCACGTGGGCAAAAAACAACGGCAAATCGGTTGTGAAAATCCGACAGTGGCACATTATTTCGGCAAACTGTGGGCTACTACCGTTATCTTCGCGCCGATATAACGGTTGCTTACCCTGGCTTCGGGTCAGTGGGATCGATGATCGACGACTGCGTGGAGAAAGTGCTATGGACGACTTGCGTAAGCTCACGGAGCTAGATCGATGGATCAATGCGGCGCAGGCAGCCGCGACCGTGGTCTGCAGCGCACCCCAGTCACAGCGCCCTGACCCTGCTGCGGCGCAACGGGCGGGCGCTGCCGATCTGGACGCCGCCGATAAACGACGAGCCGCTGCCTTGATGCGGGTGAATCATGTCGGGGAAATTTGCGCGCAGGCGCTGTACGAGGCGCAGGCCTTGGCGACAAGAAGTGAAGAGCTGCGCGGTGTTTTTGAGCAAGCGGCGTCCGAGGAATCCGATCATTTGGCTTGGACGCGCGGGCGGGTAAAGGAGTTGGGCGATCGAGTGAGCCTTCTTGTACCGCTTTGGTATGCGGGGGCCTTTGCCATCGGTTTTGCCGCATCGGCGCTGGGCGATCGCATAAGCCTGGGTTTCATGGCCGAAACCGAGCGGCAGGTCGAAGAACACCTGCTCTCGCATTTGGATCGGCTCCCGGCCCACGATAGTGTTTCCCGCGCGATCGTCGAGCAGATGAAAACCGACGAGATCGGCCATGCTACGACCGCGATGGCGCGCGGCGGGGTGGAGCTGCCGCAGCCTGCACGTTGGGCGATGAAGCTTGCCGCCCGGGTGATGACAACTACCGCGTATTACATTTGACTGTCGCTGGTGCTTTTTACCCGGCCGACACGGTCAGGTACGCCGTCAGGGCGATGCCAACCACCGCAAGCAATATGCTGGAGTACATGATCAAGGCGCCGCCGGCATAGTATTGCGGTCGATCTGCCGGCGGAAGTGTTGCGATGAAACGCCGATGCTCTATTGCGGCGACAATGATCATCAAGGTGCCGGCGGCGACGAGCACAATTCCTAAGATCGCGGATAGGCCGGTTTGGCCGGGGTGAGAGACGGCCGGTGCCTGAATGGCAACGATTTGCAAGAAAAGTCCGAATCGCGCAATCACAAAGCCAAAGGCCATGACGGTCAAACCTGTGCGCAGCCAGGCAAGCAAAGTGCGCTCAGCAGCAAAATAAACTCGCGGATCGAAGTCCGAAATCGGCATGAAGTTTTAATTTTCCGGGCTTTACAGAACGTCGACAACCTCAACGACGATTTCGAGCTTTGCGGTTTTCTCGAGCATCGCGGTAGCCGAACAGTACTTCTCGTGAGAAAGCTTCACGGCCCGCTCCACGGCTTCTTGCGGCAGCGAGCGGCCGCTGACGACAAAGTGCATCGACAGGCGTGTGAAGACCTTCGGGTCGGTTGCTGCTCGCTCGGCCAGCAATCGCACCTCGCAACCGCGCACGTCGTGCCTGCCGCGCTTTAAGATGTGCACGACGTCAAATGCGGTACAACCCCCGGTGCCGGCAAGCAACAGTTCCATCGGTCGTGCCGCCAGGTTGCGCCCCCCGGCATCTGGGGCGCCATCCATAGCGACAAGGTGTCCGCTGCCGGTCTCGGCGATAAAACTCATGCCGGAGGGACCGCTCCAACGAACCAGACACTCCATGATGGGGACCTCCGAAAACTCGCATTCTGCATGAACTCTGCGTTCCAGATCCGTGCGCGGCGAGGGGCACCCACGCGCAAGCAGCCCGAAAGGACAGCAGCCCGATCCGATTGCATTTTGAACGCCGATCAAGAGCGCTAGAGCGCTGGCAAAGCTTCTTGCAATAACCCTGCATTGCCGTACGAGACTGCGGTAAGCAGGCCGCGCCGGCGAACCTGGGGCAAGAAAGCGCACCGAACCGCGGCTTTCGGGCGCGTTCCGGCTGGCGGTCGGAAGACCATTTTTTGATAGTGCCCCAAACAGCCACCCTTTGGAGCACGGCTCATCGGAAAGTCCCAAATCGCTCGTTCCGGCTCGTACCTCGTTGGATAGAACTTCAACTTGCGGGCCGCAAGCGGTGAACGTACAATCTCAGGCTTTTCGCAGCGCGCTTGCCTTTGGTTCGCGAGCGCCCGCCCGCTGCGGACAGCGCCTTGTCCTGGGCTGGGATCAGAACTTACGCAAAGAACGGTTCGCCATGAAGACGTATTCGGCCAAGCCCCAAGAGGTTCGCCGCGACTGGTTTGTCGTTGATGCCAACGAGAAAGTCCTTGGGCGTCTGGCAGCGCAGATCGCCGCGCACCTGCGCGGCAAGCACAAGCCCGAGTACACGCCGCATGTGGATACGGGCGACTTCGTCGTTGTCGTTAACGCTGCCAAGATGCGTGTTACGGGCAACAAGGCGCAGGACAAGCTCTATCACCGGCACTCAACCTACCCCGGCGGTGTTTCACAAACGAGCTTTGGCAAGATGCAGGAGCGTTTCCCCGGTAGGGCGCTGCAACTGGCCGTCAAAGGTATGTTGCCCAAGGGACCTTTGGGATACGCCATGATCAAGAAGCTCAAGATCTATCCGCGCGCTGAGCACCCTCATGCCGCGCAGCAGCCCAAGCCGCTTAACATCGGAGCGTGAAGCACACCATGATCGGCAACCATAATTACGGCACGGGTCGCAGAAAAAGTTCCGTTGCGCGTGTCTTTCTACGGCGCGGCAGCGGCCAAGTCACCGTCAACGGCCGGCCTCTGGAGGAGTACTTCCACCGCGAAACCGGGCGCATGATTGCGCGTCAGCCATTGGCGCTGACTGACAACCTCAGCTCCTTTGACATCCAGGTCAACGTTGTTGGGGGAGGAGAGTCGGGGCAATCCGGTGCCGTACGCCACGGCATTACCCGTGCGCTTATCGACTACGACCCAAGCTTGAAGTCCGCGCTCTCCAAGGCGGGGTTGGTCACACGCGACGCGCGCGAGGTCGAGCGCAAAAAAGTCGGACTGCGCAAAGCGCGTCGGCGCAAGCAGTTCTCCAAGCGCTAGTTATCCAGCCGCGGACCGGCGTGCCGGGCTCGCGGCTTGTTGGGGTGCGCGCAAGCGATATCCGCTGTTTTCACGGCTTTATCCTCGGGCTTATTGTCCCTGCTACGAGGCCAAAATACGGCATGGGTGGCGTCTGGATGACGCTAGTTCTGGCGGTGCGGACGCATTTGCGCCGCGTCCCCGCGCCCTATACTGCCGCTTTGGGCCGTCGCAGGCCGTGCCCGCAATGCGGCAATTGCTCGCGGCGGGTGCATATTGCCTGCGTGCCAGTGCGAAATACGAGGCAATGACGCAAAAAATTCGAGTCGGAATCGTCGGCGGCACCGGCTACACGGGTGTAGAGCTGCTGCGCTTGTTGGCGCAGCACCCGGCGGTGGATTTGGCGGTGATCACTTCGCGCAAGGAAAGCGGCACGCCCGTCGATGAATTTTTCGGGTCGCTGCGTGGTCAGGTCAAGCTGCGTTTTTCCGATCTGGGCGACCCGGCACTGAGGCAGTGCGAAGTGGTCTTTTTTGCCACGCCGCATGGCGTGGCGATGAACCAGGCCCAGGAACTAGTAGCCGCAGGCGTGCGCTTGATAGACCTGGCAGCTGATTTTCGACTGCGCGACCCGGCCCAGTTCGAGACTTGGTACAAGATGCCGCACGCCTGTCCCGACCTGCTGGCAAAGGCCGTCTACGGTTTGCCCGAGCTCGGACGCGAGGCGATTCGGACCGCGAGCATCATCGGTGTGCCAGGCTGTTACCCTACTAGCATGCAGCTGGGCTTGGCGCCAGTGCTCGAACTCGAGCACGAGAAGCCCGGTTCGGTTGACTGCGATGGGATCATCGCCGATTGCAAATCCGGGGTGAGCGGTGCCGGCCGCAAGGCCGAGATCGAGTACCTGAGCGCGGAGGTTTCCGAAAATTTTCGCGCTTACGGCCTAAGTGGCCACCGACACCATCCCGAAACCGTGCAGCAGCTGACGGCATTGGCAGGGCGCCCGGTGGGACTGACCTTCATCCCTCATCTGGTACCGATGATCCGCGGGATTTTCAGTACCTTGTACGTGCGGCTGCTCTCGGCGCAGACGCTCGATCTGCAGGCGCTGTACGAGCGGCGCTATCGCAGCGAACCCTTCATTGATGTGCTGGCAGCCGGCAGCGCGCCGCAAACGCGCTCGGTGCGTGGCTCCAACGTGCTGCGTTTGGCGTTACATCGCCCCCAGTCCGATCTGCTCGTTGTTCTGGTCGTCGAAGATAACCTCGTCAAGGGCGCCGCAGGCCAGGCCGTCCAATGCATGAACGTAATGTTCGGCCGGCCGGAAACCGAAGGCCTGACGCACATCGCCCTTGTTCCCTGAAGTCGTCGCATGAAGTGGAAGCTGTTTTTCCGCAACCTCTCGGTGAGCTCCCCGCAGGTCACCGTGCGTTCGCGCTTGTCGTGGCCCTTACGCCTGATTTTGGCCTTTATCTTCGCGACCGTCGCCGCTGCCGCGGGCGTTGCCATTTACGAGTTCGGCCGCGACTTCGGCGGCCCGGATCGGCGGGCACTGCAGGCCGAAATCGATCGACTCAACGCGCAAGTGCTCGAGCTCACCGCGGAACGCGATCGAAATGCCGCGCAGGCCACGGCCTACGAGAGCGAGCTCAAGGTGCAGATGGCCGCCCAGGAGCAGTTGCTAACGCAAGTAAATGGCCTGGAAACCGAGCAGACTCGATTGCAAGGAGACTTGTCTTTCTTCGAGAGTCTGCTGCCTACTGGGAAGGGGGACAAAGGGGTCGTTATTCGCAGCTTTCGGGTTCAGCCAGATGCGGAAACTTCCAAGATGCGCTACCGGCTGCTGGTGCAGCAAAGCGGCAAGCCCGACAAGGATTTCGTGGGTTCGGTGCAGTTGCGTGTGAATTTCACGCAGAACTCGCGCGGTTTTACGTTGCAGGTGCCCGATGCGAACGCGGCGCCGGAAACGCTGCAGGCTCTGCAGCTTTCCTTTCGCCATTACCAGCGCGTCGAGGGCGGGTTCAGTTTGCCGCCCGGAGCCGTTGCGCGATCGGTTCAGGTTCGCATTCTGGCCGGCGGTGAAACGCAGTTGCAGCAGACATTCAACCTGTAAGGTTGGAGGAGATGGCGATGTTTAGCAGCAAGACAGTCAAACACACCGAAATCGCAAGCCTTATTGGCGCAACGACGACGGTAACCGGCAACATCGAATTTTCCGGAGGCCTGCGCATCGACGGCACCGTCAAAGGCTCGGTGCATTGCGTCGATGGCGAAAAAGGCGGGATGCTGGTTGTGAGCGAAAACGGTCGCATAGAAGGCGAGGTGCGCGCCGGTCACCTAGTCGTTGCCGGGCGTATCGAAGGTCCGGTCTGCGCGGCCAACCTCATCGAACTGCAGCCTAAGGCGCGCATTACCGGGGATGTGCGCTACCGTGCACTCGAAATGCATCACGGCGCGGTTGTCGAGGGAATGATGATCCACCTGTCCACCGACGGCAAATCCGAGACCCGATTAGAGAACCGGGGCGATGCCAAGGCCAATTTGAAACTTGCCGCCAATGCCGAGGTAGTGCAAGGCTAGGCAAGTGCAAGTGGACAATACAACCATGCGCGGTTCATGGTTGTATTGTCGGCCAGGATCAACAAGGGTACTTTATAATTCGTGGTGATGAAAAATTCCCAGGAGTATCTCCATGAATGCAGCAGTTGAGAGCCCGGCTCCCTTGATCTTTTCCGACGCCGCCGCCGAAAAGGTGCGCCAACTCATCGAAGAAGAGGGCAACTCGGCTTTAAAGCTGCGCGTCTTCGTGCAAGGCGGCGGCTGTTCAGGATTTCAGTACGGGTTCACCTTCGACGAGGTCGTCAACGAGGACGACACCACGATGGAGCGCAACGGCGTCACGCTGCTGATCGATGCCATGAGCTACCAGTATCTGGTGGGCGCGGAAATCGATTACAAGGAAGACATCGAAGGCGCGCAATTCGTTATCCGCAACCCCAACGCTACGACGACTTGCGGCTGCGGATCTTCATTTTCCGCCTGAATTGACTCGCTCGGCGCGCTATTTGGGATAGCGCGCACCAAGAATCCGCGATGCACGAGCACCGGTGACTGTCGTCAGGTTGCCGGTTCGTCCGAGCACGTGCTCGCGTGCAAACCAGGCAAAAGCAAGTGACTCGACGTGATCCGGGGCGATGCCCAGCGTGGCGGAGCTTGCAACCGACGCCGGCGAGCATTCTTCTGCGAGCATGCGCATTAGACACTCGTTAAATGCGCCGCCTCCGCACACGATGACTTCCTGAGCCTGGGGACAGTAGCGCTGGATCGATTGGGCGATTGTCACTGCCGTCAATCGGGTGAGACTTGCCTGGACGTCACGCGGGTTGATGCTTCCCGCCGGGTCGCAGCGCTCGAGCATACGATCGAGCCATTGCGCGTTAAACAACTTGGCTCCCGTGCTCTTGGGTGGCTCAAGCTGAAAGTACGGTTCGTCCAAAAATGCATTGAGTAATCCCGCCTGCGAGTGCCCTTGCGCCGCCCATTGGCCGGCGCGGTCAAAACGCTCGCCTCGATGTCGTCCCACCCAAAGATCAAGAAAAACGTTCCCCGGTCCGCAATCAAAACCAATGATGTCCGCATCACCGGACATTGCGGGCAACCCCGTCAAGTTCGCGATGCCTCCGATATTGACAACGGCGCGAGCAAATGGCGCGCGAAAGATGGCCGCATGAAATCCCGGTACCAGCGGAGCACCCTGGCCGCCTGCGGCCACATCACGGCTGCGAAAGTCGGCGATGACGTCGATGCCTGTCAACTCGGCAACCGTGGCCGGAGCGTTGAGTTGAATTGTGTAACCGGCCTCGGGTTGATGGCGCACGGTCTGACCGTGAACGCCGGCTGCGCACACCTGCTCCGGTTCGACCCCACAACGGTGCAGCAACTCGCTGATGGCCAGCGCGTAGGTCCGCCCTAGGTGCTGTGCGGCGATGGCTGAGCGGTGCAACTCATCTTTGCCCGATGTCTGCAGCGCGGTGAGCACTGCGCGCAATTCGGGCGCGAAATCGCGACGCAAATGACCGGCCAGGCGAACCGCACCATGCGAGAGATCCGCCAGGACGACGTCGATCCCATCCAGGCTGGTACCGGACATGATGCCGACGTAAAGTTCGGGCGGATCAGATGCGGACATCGTAACCTCGTCGGGTGTCGTTTTGGGGTGAGCCGGCGACCTGCGCGCCGGACCAAACGGGAGTTTGCACTAAAATTGCCCATGCGCTCTGCTATCGAACTTGCCGCAAATCCGGATCCGGCTGCGATCGAACACGCGCTGGCCGTCGTCAAACGCGGCTGCCACGAACTGCTCGTCGAAAGCGAATTCATCGAGAAGCTGCGTCGCTCGAAGCTTCAGGCAATGCCTTTGCGCTGCAAGCTCGGCCTCGACCCAACGGCACCCGACATACACCTCGGGCACACCGTCGTGCTAAATAAGCTGCGACAACTGCAGGAGCTGGGTCACACCGTAATCTTTCTAATCGGCGACTTCACCTCGATGATTGGCGATCCGTCGGGCCGTAACGCGACGCGCCCGCCGCTATCGGCCGAGCAGATTCGCGACAACGCGGCGACGTATTTCGAGCAGGCTTCTTTGGTGCTCGACCGGGAGCGCACCGAGATCCGCTATAACTCCGAATGGAGCCAGGCGCTAGGTGCCGACGGAATGATCCGCCTGGCGGCCCGATACACCCTCGCGCGCTTGCTCGAGCGTGAAGACTTCAGCACACGATACGGAGCCGGTCAGCCCATCGCGATGCACGAGTTGCTCTACCCACTAATGCAGGGCTACGACTCGGTGGCGCTGCGCGCCGACTTGGAGCTTGGTGGCACGGATCAGAAATTTAACCTCCTGGTGGGGCGCGAATTGCAAAAGCACTATGGACAAGAGTCACAGTGTGTGCTGACCATGCCCCTGCTCGAGGGCCTGGACGGGGTGGAGAAGATGTCCAAGTCCAAGGGCAACTACATCGGCATCAGCGAAGCTCCCGAGCAGATGTTTGGCAAACTGATGTCGATTTCCGACGTGCTCATGTGGCGCTATTACGAGCTACTTTCCTCGCGCTCGCTTGAGGAGATTGCCCGACTGCGTCGCGAGACCGAGGCAGGACGTAATCCGCGCGATGCGAAGGTTGCGCTTGCCTGTGAGATTGTCACGCGGTATCACTCTGCGAAAGCGGCACAAAGTGCGTTGGAGGATTTCGAGGCGCGCTTTCGCCGCGGCGCCGCGCCCCAGGAGATGCCGCATGTGCGCCTGGCCGGCGCCGGTGGCGCGCTTGCAATCGGCGCGGTTCTCAAGCAAGCGGGACTTGCACCCTCAACGAGTGAGGCCTTGCGCAGTGTCGAACAAGGTGCGGTGCGCATCGACGGGGAACGCATCGCTGATCGCACGCTGCAACTGCGAAGCGGAACGTACGTCGTGCAGATCGGCAAGCGTCGCTGGGCACGAGTTACCGTGTACTAAGAGAGGCTAGGCGATCGTGTCCAGCGCTCAAGCCACGCTGCTGCTAATCCGGCACGGCGAGACGCAATGGAATTCCCAGTCGCGCATTCAGGGACATCGCGACATCGCCTTGTCCGAGCGGGGACTGCAGCAATCGCAGCGGCTGGCCCGGTTTCTTCGCGAACAGGCCATCGACGCAGTTTATGCCAGCGACTTATCGCGCGCGAGCCAGACCGCCCAGCCGCTTGCCGACGCATTGGGTCTTGCCTTGCACCTGGATGCACGGCTGCGCGAGCGTGGCTTTGGCTTGTTCGAAGGGTCGACCTATGCCGAGGCCCAAGCCAATTGGCCCAATGAATATGCGATCTGGCGCCGGCGCGATCCGGCTCATGCGCTGCCAGGTGGTGAGTCCTATCTGACTGCGCGTGCGCGTGTGCTGCAGTGCCTCGACGAAATCGCGCGCGCACACGCGGGCGCGACGGTTGCCATAGTGACACATGGCGGAGTCCTGGACATCGTATACCGTGCCGCGTATGGCATACCTTGGGAGACGCCGCGCTCGCACTTGCTGCCCAATGCCAGCGTAAACCGCGTATTTGCTCGCCATCCCGGCCCGGTCCTGACCGTATATTCCTGGGCTGAGAGCCAGCACTTAGACGAGTCGATTGACGAGCTTTCCTAAACGTGCAAAAGGGCAGGTGGCCAAGGCCTGCGCTGGCATAATCGCTTGGGGCGCGCCGGCGCCGCTGGCTATAGCGTTGGGCAAGAGTTTCTTGCCGCCGGCACTGCTGCGGCACCGTGCCACGGAATTTGCGCTGACATTTTGATTGCGAGGTGTGCAACATGTTCGACCGTTCCCTGACCCTTGAGCGCACGGATCCGGAGCTGTGGGCCGCGATTTGCGCCGAAAACCGCCGCCAGGAGGACCATATCGAGCTGATTGCCTCCGAGAATTACACGAGCTATGCGGTAATGCAGGCACAAGGATCACAGCTGACGAACAAGTACGCCGAGGGTTACCCCGGTCGGCGTTATTACGGTGGCTGCGAATATGTCGACATTGCAGAGCAGCTCGCGCTCGATCGCGTCAAGGAGCTCTTCGGAGCACAGGCCGCCAACGTCCAGCCCAATTCTGGGTCGCAGGCCAACCAAGCGGCGTTTTTGGCGGTGTTGCAGCCCGGCGATACGATTTTGGGCATGTCGCTTGCCATGGGCGGGCACCTGACGCATGGCTCGCCGGTGAACATGAGCGGCAAGTGGTTTCGCGTGGTGAGCTACGGGTTAAATGCCCGCGAAGAGATCGACTACGAGGAGGTCGAGCGCCTGGCCCACGAACATCGGCCCAAGCTGATCCTGGCCGGTGCTTCGGCCTACGCGCTGGCGATTGATTTTGAGCGCTTTGCGCGCATTGCGCGAAGTATCGGTGCCGTTTTCATGGTCGATATGGCGCACTATGCCGGACTGATTGCCGCCGGCATCTACCCCAATCCCGTGCCCTATGCCGACATCGTTACCTCGACTACGCACAAGAGTCTGCGCGGACCGCGCGGCGGATTTATCTTGATGAGCCCGGCCTACGAAAAAGCAATCAACTCTGCGGTGTTTCCCGGGCTGCAGGGTGGGCCCCTCATGCATGTGATCGCCGCCAAGGCGACCGCCTTTAGGGAGGCACTGACGCCGCAATTTAAGGGCTACCAGCAGCAGGTACTGCGCAATGCCCAGGCGCTTGCGCATACGTTATCCGAACGTGGCCTGAGGATCGTTTCCGGTCGAACGGAGAGCCACCTCATGCTAGTTGACCTGCGCTCGAAGAACATCACGGGCAAGCAGGCCGAGGCATTGCTTGGCCTATCACATATCACGGTCAACAAGAATTCGATCCCGAACGACCCAGAAAAACCGATGATCACCAGTGGCATCCGAGTGGGCTCGCCGGCGATTACTACGCGCGGCTTTGGTACTGCCGAAGCGATGCTTACGGCAAATCTGATTGCCGATGTCCTGGAGCGGCCCGACGACGCGGCAGTTGCACAGGCGGTGCGCAACAAGGTGGCGGAGTTGACGCGCCGCTTCCCGGTTTACGGCTAACGTGCCGCTGGCCGCGCACGGGTCATGAAGTGTCCCTTTTGCGCGCACGCGGACACGCAGGTCATCGATTCGCGCGCTTCCGATGAAGGCGCGACGATCCGCCGGCGCCGCCGCTGCCTGGGATGCGACAAACGCTTTACGACCTATGAGCGTGTCGAGCTGGCTTTACCCACGATCATCAAACGCGGCGGCAGCCGTGCCGACTACGATCGCAATAAATTGCGCGCTTCGATGTTGCTGGCGCTGCGCAAGCGCCCGGTGCCCCGCGAAGCGGTCGAGGATGCTATCGGCCGTATTGAGGACCGGTTGCTCAGCGCGGCCCAGCGCGAAATCAAAAGCGAAAAGCTCGGCGAGCTGGTCATGCGCGAGCTAAAGCGCCTGGACAAGGTGGCCTATGTGCGTTATGCATCGGTGTACCGCAACTTTGAGGACATCGACGAATTTGCCGAGGTTGTGCGCGAAGTGCGACCGCCGCGCCGCCGGCCGACTCGCGGGGCGTAAGTTGCGCCTGCCGCACCGCCGTGACCGGGGCGCGGCTCTGGGGCTCCAGCCATTTGCGACACAGCAGTTGCACTCATGGGTCCGTTTGCCCGTTGGGATCCTTTTGCTCGCTTTAGGCCAAGTCGCAGCTTGGCGCTTTTGCAGCGGCGGCGCGCAAATCCGGGGCATGGCGGCGGGTAAAATTCGTGCGTACCATGTACTCTGAAGCCGATCACCGCTATATGCAGCGCGCGCTCGAGTTGGGCGAGCGCGCGCTGCTGCACGCCACACCCAATCCGCGCGTAGGCTGTGTGATCGTTCGCGATGGGCAAATCCTCGGCGAGGGTTTTACGCAACGCCCCGGTGGCAATCACGCGGAAATCGAGGCCCTGCAGGACGCACGCCGCCGCGGCCAGGATGTGCACGGGGCCACGGTCTACATCAGCCTGGAGCCGTGTTCGCATTTCGGGCGAACGCCGCCTTGTGCAACCGCGCTGATCGAGGCGCGGGTCGGGTGCGTCGTGGCGGCGGTCGAAGATCCCAATCCCCAGGTTTGCGGGCGTGGGATGGAAATGCTGCGCAGTGCAGGCATCGATGTGCGCTGCGGCTTGCTTCGGCAACAGGCCATTGAGGCCAACATCGGCTTTTTCTCGCGCATGAACCGAGGACGCCCTTGGGTGCGGATCAAGATTGCCGCGAGTCTTGATGGTCGCACGGCCCTGCAAAACGGGATGTCGAAGTGGATCACCAGCGAGGCCGCGCGCACCGATGGTCACGTCTGGCGTGCGCGCTCCTGCGCGATCATGACGGGTATCGGAACTGCGCGCATCGACAATCCCCTGCTGTCCGTGCACCGCGTCGAGACCGTGCGCCAACCATTGAAGGTTCTGGTCGACAGCCGCTTATCGATTGAAGAGGACGCGCGCTTGTTTGATGGCAATCCTGTGCTGGTGGCATGCGCCCGGTACGACGATGCGCGCGCGGCTCGATTGCAGCGCAAGAACGTGCAAGTTTTTGCCTGCGGTGCCGACGATCGGCGCATTGACTTAAGCGCCTTGCTGCTCGAACTCGGGCGCCGCGGTATCAACGAGCTGCAGGTGGAAGCCGGGGCCACACTCAGCGGCTCGTTGTTGCGCGAGGCCCTTGCGGACGAATTGCTGTTGTATCTTGCCCCGGTGCTCATCGGTCCCGGACGATCGATGCTCGATTTACCGTGCCTGGAGGACTTGGCGCACGCGCAGTCGCTGCGGCTGTACGAGATTACACGGATCGGACCTGATCTGCGCATTCGCGCACGGGTACAGTAATCGTGTTCACCGGACTCATACAGGCCGTTGGGGCGATCGTAGCGGTGCGTCCGCTGCAAGGTGGCATCCACATCGAAGTGCAGGCCCAGGCGCTGGCCCCGCGGCCAATCACCACGGGCGATAGCATCGCGGTCAATGGAGTTTGTCTCACGGCGACGGACGTAAGCGGCTGGCGCTTTGGTGCCGATGTCTCGCAGGAGACCTTATCGAAGACGACCGGACTTGATTTGTGCCATGCGGTGAATCTGGAGACCTCGCTCGCGGTAGGAGAGAAGCTGGGCGGACATCTGGTGGCCGGACACGTGGACGGTGTGGGTACCGTGCTTTACTGCGCCCCCGTCGCCGAGTCGGTCGAACTCATCGTGCTGGCTCCTGCCATATTGGCGCGCTACCTGGCGCCCAAAGGATCGGTTGCGATTGACGGCGTGAGTCTTACGGTCAATCGGGTTCGCGACTGCAGCGCACCTTCGGCCACGAGTGCGCAACCTGGCGCAGGCGCCGCCACTGGGTGCGAAATTTCGATCAACTTGGTTCCGCATACGCTGGGAGCAACCACACTGCGCGATCTTGCGGCCGGCTCACGCGTGAACCTCGAAGCGGACCTCATCGCCCGCTACGTTGCGCGAATGCTCGATCCGGCCTTGGGCCAATCGGACGCGGCGCCCGAAATTCCCTAAAATCAACCCTTGCGCTGCCAATTGCAGCACGCTCTTGCGAATTGGCAGCCTCATACTCCCAGGACAGTTTCATGCTGAGCGCAGTTCCCGACAATGCGGGTGAGCCGGCAAGCGGCGAGCCGTCCGTGCTTGCCTCGACAAGTGAGCTTGTCGAGGAGATCCGCGATGGACGCATTGTTGTGCTCATTGATGACGAAGACCGGGAAAACGAGGGCGACTTGGTGTTTGCCGCCGAGTTCGTTACGCCGGAAAAGATCAATTTTCTTGCCAAGCACGGCCGGGGGTTGATCTGTATGCCCATCACCGCCGAACATGCGCGCCAGCTGAATTTGGCGCCGATGGTCGGCAGCAACCGCAGCATCCACGGTACCAATTTCACGGTCGCAATCGAGGCCGCTGAGGGCGTCACCACGGGCATTTCCGCAGCCGATCGCGCACACACCATCGGCGTGGCGTCGCGTCCGGACGCCCGCCCTAGTGACATCGTGCAGCCGGGCCACGTATTTCCTCTGGTATCACAGCCTGGCGGCGTTTTGGTGCGCGCAGGGCACACGGAGGCCTGCTGCGATCTGGCGCGGCTGGCGGGTTTGCATCCGGCCGCTGTGCTGTGCGAGATCATGAACGAGGACGGCACCATGGCCCGGCTACCGGATCTGGTGCGCTTTGCTCGCCAGCACGGCCTTAAGCTGGGCACGATTGCCGACCTCATCGAGTATCGCGCGGCTCACGAATCCATGATCGAGCGCATCGCCCAAAGACGCTTGCGCACTTTTGTGGGTGAACTCGATATGGTCGCGTATCGCGATAAGCCCAGTGGCTCGACCCATATTGCGCTGGTGCAAGGCAAACCTGGTCCCGATCAAGAGGTGCTGGTGCGTGTGCATGAACCGCTGTCCGTTCTCGATGTGCTCGAGGTTGATCGCTCAGGGCACTCCTGGCCGCTGGGCAGGGCTCTGGCCATGATCGCCGCTTCTTCTTGTGGGGTAATGGTGTTGCTAAATTGCGGCGAATCCAACGAGCACTTGCTCGAACGCTTGACGCGGCGCGTGGAAGCTGATGCCCTAGAGGCGCAAAGGCGACCAGGCGAGCACCATGACCTGCGCACCTACGGCGTGGGCGCGCAGATTCTGCGGGATCTGGGCGTGGCGCGCATGAAGCTGCTCGCTAAGCCGCGCAAGATGCCCTCAATGGCGGGGTTTGGATTGGTAACCACCGGGTATTTGGAAAGCTGAGAACCATGGCACTGGACACGATTTCCCCCGACCTCGATGGAGCTGAGTTGCGCATCGGCGTCGTTCAGTCGCGCTTTAATTCCTGGGCCGGCGAGGCGCTTTTGGCAGCGTGCTTAGGCGAGCTGGCCAATCTCGGAGTCGACGAGGACGACATCACGGTGCTTACGGTACCGGGCGCGCTGGAGGTGCCATTGACCCTGGCAACGCTGGCCTCCAACGGCGACTTTGACGCGCTCATCGCGTTGGGTTGTGTGATTCGAGGCGAGACCTATCACTTTGAAATTGTCGCTCAGCAATCCGCGGCCGGAGTGGCGCGCGTGGCGCTGGACCACCGTTTGCCAGTGGTCAACGCGATTTTGACAACGGAAAACGACGAGCAGGCACGAACCCGCGTGGTCGAAAAGGGGACCGAAGCGGCTCGCGTCGCGGTGGAGATGGCCAACTTGCTCTGGGCCCTGGAAGAAGATGGCAGTGAAGTCGCCGACGAATGAGGCGGTGGCACCCATAGCGTCGACTTCCACACCGACCGGGGTACGGCGCGCGCGCCGGCACGCGCGCGCGCTGGCACTGCAGGGCTTATACGGCTGGCTGCTCGCGGGCGGCGATGCCGAAACGATCGGCGCGCGCTTGCTTACCGCCGAGCAATTGGCCAAGGTCGATGCGGTGTTTTTTCGCCGGGTCCTTGGCGGCACCATTGGCGCGGCCGAAGAGCTACATCAGGAATTTGCCGATTTGATCGATCGCCCAGTGACGACTTTGAGTCCTGTTGAGCACGCGCTGCTGCTGATGGGCGCCTATGAGCTCAAGCACTGTTCTGAAATACCCTATAAGGTCGCGATCAACGAAGCGATCGAACTGGCCAAAACCTACGGTGGCACAGATGGGTTTCGCTATGTCAACGGGGTTCTGGATAAGCTGGCCGCACGGCTGCGCAGTGCTGAGGTGCAGGCGGCCGAACGTGGCCTGGCTTAGCGCGCAGTGGCAAACCGCTTGGGCAGTGAGGTGGCGGCGCTAAGCGAGTTCGCGCTGATCGAGCGCTATTTCACACGCGCCTGCAAGGAGCGTCAGGGCGTGGGCGACGATTGCGCCCTTATCGATGTCGGCGCGCGGACGCTGGCGATCACCACGGACATGCTGCTAGAAGGCGTGCACTTTCTTGCACACGCTGACCCCGAGGCCCTCGGCCACAAGGCGCTTGCAGTCAATCTCTCGGATCTGGCCGCTGCCGGCGCCCGACCCCGTTGCTTTGTTTTGGGAATCGCAATTCCCAGCCCCAATGAACAATGGCTGGCGGCATTTTCTCGGGGACTGTTTGCGCTTGCCGAGCAATATTCGTGCGTGCTTGTCGGCGGCGATACTTCACGCTCAACGTCCGTTGGCGCCGTCAACGGCGGCTCGACATGGATCAGCATCACTGCAATTGGCGAGGTCGACCGCACGAACGTCCGTGGCCGTTCCGGGGCGCGCGCCGGCGACGATATCTGGGTCTCGGGCCGCCTCGGCGAGGCCGCTCTGGCGCTCGCGATCCGTCGCGGTCAGCGCCAAGTGCCGTCCCCACATCGGGAAACTTGTCTGCGGCGAATGGACTGGCCGCAACCGCGGGTTGAACTTGGGCTGGCACTGGCGGGACTGGCAACAGCAGCGATCGACATCTCCGACGGCCTGGTCGGTGACTTGGGCCACGTGCTGGAGCGCTCGGGTGTGGGTGCGACGGTGACTTGGCCCGATGTGCCAAGAGCAGAAATTTTTGGACAGCTCGATGTTGCAGCACAACAACAGATGGTCCTGGCCGGTGGGGACGATTACGAGCTGCTCTTTACTGCGCCGAGGAGCCAGCGAGTGGCAATTGAGGCGCTGGCAACGCAGCAGCTCGCGTTAAGTCGCATTGGCCAGATCGAGGCAGCGCCAGGCCTTCGTGTGGTCGATGGCGAGGGAGCGCCGATCGCAGCTACACTGCACTCATTCGACCATTTTGCGTCGGAAACGTGAGGCCTGTGCGCGCTTTGCATGGTTTCATGTGCCGCCTAACGAGTCGACTTACGATGAGCGAGCAGGTGCCATGGCCGGCAACGATGACAAGAGTTCTGGCGAGAACCGGCCGAGCGGAGCGCCGGGTCTGCGGTTTCTTCTTTCGCACCCGGCCAACTGGGTAGCGCTGGGTCTAGGCAGCGGTTTGCTGCGCCCCGGTCCAGGCACTTGGGGAACGGCATTGGCGTGGGCGATCTTTGTTGCGCTTGCGCCGGGCGGTGCGGCCGACCCAGCCACTGCCTTGGTAATCGTTGCAGTTGCGCTGATCATCGGCGCTTGGGCTGCGGAGCACACCGCGGCGATGCTCGGGGAGACGGATCCGAGCACGATCGTCGTCGACGAGATGGTGGCATTTTGGCTCGTGCTGGTACTGCTTCCGGCCGGCGAACACGTCTTTCGCCTACAAGCGATCGCCTTTGTGCTTTTTCGCTTCTTCGATATCACGAAGCCGCCACCCATCCGCAATATTGATCGACGCTGGAAAAATGCGGTGGGCCTCATGGCCGACGATTTGGTCGCTGCGTTTTATACGCTGCTCGTGATCGCGATTGTCATGAGGATTACGTGATTGATGCCGGCGCGCGTCTGCTTGCCTTGGCGCAGCGCTTGGCCGCGGTGCTTCAACAGCGCCGCTTGGTGTTGGTTACGGCCGAATCGTGCACAGCCGGCGGTGTCGCGTACGCGGTCACGCAGGTTCCGGGCTCCAGTGCCTGGTTTGACCGCGGTGTGATTGCATACTCCAACGAGGCCAAGCAGCGCATGCTGGGTGTTCCCGCAGCGTACCTTCGCGATTTTGGCGCCGTAAGTGAGCCTGTGGCACGGGCGATGGCGCTGGGTGTGCTGCAGCAAAGCGCGGCACAGGTTGCCATCGCCGTTACCGGAATTGCAGGCCCCGATGGCGGCAGCGCAGACAAACCCGTGGGCACCGTTTGCTTTGCCTGGGCGCTACGACGCGATTCGGCGGCCGCGCACTGGGTGCGGACAACGACGCGACATTTTGACGGCGATCGAGCGGCTGTGCGCACGCAAGCAATTGGCGCAGCCCTGGAGGTCATGAGCCAGTTGCTCGAAGAGCGCGAAGCCGATTAGCCAAGCGGTTCAAGCCCCGATTGCTGCGGTGCCCGGCGATGAACATTGATGTCATCGCGCGTTCGGCGCGCGGCCTCCCCCGCGCTGGCGGCATAGTCCTCACCCGACCCCGCGTACAAAATCGCGCGCGAAGAGTTGATCACTAACCCCAAACCGACGGCGTCGCGCCCGGCACGCAAGGTTGTGGCGATATCGCCCCCTTGTGCGCCGATGCCCGGCACCAGTAGCGGCAACTGCGGGGCCAGTGCACGCACCCGCGCCAACTCTTGCGGATACGTTGCGCCCACGACCAGTCCGAGTTGGCCTTTGCGGTTCCAGGGGCCTGCTGCCAGGCGGGCGATTCGTTCAAAAAGCCGCTCGCCGCCAACATCGAGCATTTGCAGGTCGTTGCCTCCGGGGTTGCTGGTGCGGCAAAGCAAAAACACGCAACGACCGGGGTATGCGAAGAACGGTTCAATCGAGTCTTGGCCCATGAACGGCGATAAAGTCACGGCGTCCGCGCCATAGCGCTCAAAGGCCTCACGCGCATAGTGCTCGGCGGTTGATCCGATATCGCCGCGCTTGGCGTCAAGGATGATGGGAATGCTGGGATGACGCTCGCGCAAGTGTGCAAGTACAGCTTCGAGCTGCTCCTCAGCGCGGTGCGCCGCAAAGTGGGCAATCTGCGGCTTGAACGCGCAGACAAAGGAGGCCGTCGCATCGGCGACGGCGCAGCAAAACTCCTTGATCGCGCGTCCACGCCCGCGCAGGCACGGGGCAAAACGCGCCGGGTCCGGATCCAAGCCCACGCACAACAGCGAGTCGGCCGTGCGCCAGCGCTGCGCAAGCAGCTGGCTAAAGGCCGCACGCGGTGGTGTCATTTTTTTGGTGAGCGCGGCGCGCTGCGCCTTTACGCACTTTCGTTTGCGGAACGCACGACACTTGCAGATTGCACGTAGCGGTGGATGAGATCGAGCAATTCGTCTTCGCGATAGGGTTTGCCCAAATACTCGTTCACGCCCAGCTCGATTGCAACGCGGCGATGCTTTTCTGCGGTCCGAGAAGTGATCATAATGATCGGAATGTGGCGCGTGGCCTTGTTGCTGCGCACATTGCGAGTCAAATCATAGCCGTCCATGCGCGGCATCTCGATGTCGACCAGCATGATGTCGGGGATGTGCTCTTCGAGCTCGCGCATCGCGTCAACACCATCCTTGGCCAATATCGTGCGATAGCCGTTGCGCTCGAGCAGCCGCTGGGTGACGCGGCGAACGGTCAGCGAATCGTCCACCACCATAACCGTCGCTCCTAGCACCGTCGTAAGTTTGGCGTGCGTCGGATCCGGTGGCTGCGCCGTCTCACCCGCCGAGCCAGTCTCTAGTACGGGTGGTTCGGGCGCGCGGCCGATCAACTGTACCGGATTAATGATCAGAACCACCTGTCCGTTGCCAAGAACCGTGGCGCCCAAAACGCCCGCCAGGCGCGCGACCTGCGGACCAACGTTCTTGACGACGACCTCCTGGTTGGCCGACAGATCGTCCGCACAAATTGCGAGCCGATCATCGCCAAGGCGCAGCAATGCCACCGAGTACTGGTCCGCAGTGCCGATGACGGTTTCGGTGCCCAGCAACTGCGACAGCGGACGCAATGTAACCTCGCCGACACCGGCAAAAGCAATGTTGCCGGCTTGCAGGGCCTCAGCCAGTTCGACTGCGCGCACGCGACGCGCCTGCTCCACCATCGCCGCCGGCAGCGCATAGCGCCGCTCTCCCACGCTGGCCAGCACGACTTGCATGATCGATAGCGTCATTGGCAGATACATCGTCAATCGGGTACCGCGGCCCTTTTCCGTGGCAACGTTCACGCGCCCGCCCAGGGATGCGGCCTGTTCGCGCACTACGTCCATGCCGATCCCGCGACCTGCCAGCTCGGTAACTTCGCGCGCGGTCGATAGTCCCGGTAAGAAGATGAGGTCCATCAGCTCGCGTTCGTCGAGCTTGCGATCGGCCGAGACTAGGCCGGCGCTGATAGCGCGCGCTCGTATGCGCTCCAGGTCCAGACCAGCACCGTCGTCGGCAAAAACGACGACCACCTCATTGCCTTCCTTGCGAACCTCAATGCGCAACTCGCCGGTGTCGGATTTGCCGGCCGCTGCTCGCGCCGCCGGTGCTTCCAAGCCATGGACGATCGAGTTGCGTACCAAGTGCTCAAAGGGCCCGGCCATCTGCTCGAGCAGGCTGCGATCGACCTCGGTTTCGCCGCCCACAATGTCCATGTGTACGCGCTTTTCCAGCTCCTTTGCCGCCTGGCGTGCGACGCGGTACAGGCGCTCGGAGACGTTGGAAAAAGGCACAAGTCGCACACGCATAAGCTGCTGCTGTAGCTCGCGGGTCAGACGCGACTGGGTGCTCAGGTCGTTGTCGGCAAGTTGCAGACCCTTGACCATGTTGCTCTGGATCAGTGCGACGTCCTCGACCGACTCGGCCAGCAAGCGAGTGAGTTCCTGCAATCGCGAATAACGGTCGAACTCAAGGGGGTCGAAGGTCGAGGACTGCTTAGCGACCTGATCCGAGCGCGCCTGGATCTGGGCATCGGCTTGCAGCTCGACCTCGCGCAGTTGCGAGCGCAGGCGCTGGATGTTTTCGGTCAGATCCGAGAGCGAGGAGCGCAGCGTGCCGATTTCGGATTCCAGTTTGGTTCGGGTTATGGACACTTCGCCGGCGTGATCTACCAGCCGGTCAACCACGTCGGCACGCACGCGGATGAAAGGCGCCGAAGGTGCTGGTGCACGGGTCGTATCGGCCGCTGGTGCCGCAATCTGCTGCTGTGCGGCGCCGGTCGGCGCCTGTGCAGCCACCGGCTGCGCAGGAGCAGAGTGCGCGGGCATGGTCGCACGCGTCCCCGCTCGAGCCCCCGCCACGGCCGAAAGGGTGCTGCTCAGGTTTGTTGAGACGGCCGCCTCGGGCGTTTTTGCTGCAGAGGTCTGTGCCGGTGCCTCTGCGCTCGGTCCCTGCAGCAGCTGCTCGAACATCACAAGTGCACGGTCGTATTGCACTTGCAAGTCCTCGATGAGCACGCTCGGGACGCTGGCTAGCTGCATGGCCGCCTCGATGCGCGTTTCCATCTCATGTATGAGTTCGCCCAGCCGCATTGCGCCCGCCATGCGCGCGCTGCCTTTGAGTGTGTGCAGGTGACGCATGAGCTCGCGCGCCAGATCCCGCTGATTGGGATTTTGCGTTAGCGCGCGCAGGTTTTTACCAATGGCGGGCAAAAGGTCCTGCGCCTCGGTGGTGAACACCGGCAAGAGCTGCTGGTCGATTTCATCGGTTACCACCGATACGGCAACGATCGGCTCGCTGACGGGCGGGCGCAGGGGCTGTGTGGGTGCGGCCGCCGGCGCACGGGACGGCGCCTTGCTCGGCGCAGACGATCCTTGGGGTTGCGGCGCACGCGCGGGGCGCTCGTCGGACTCGTCCCAGTTCATCGGCACCGTGTTGGCAAACAGCGGATCGGCCGGTGCGGCAGCAAGCTCCTCGTTCTGGGCTGCTTCGGCCGCCTGGCTCTGACTCTTGTCCGCGGCTGCCTGCGCCTTCCTTCGCACGATCGCAACAAGATCGCGCATCGCGCCGGCTTCCAGCGGGGACTCCTCGGGGTATTCGCCTGCGGCAAATCGATCCAGCATGGCGCGCATCCGCTCGACGATGCGTTCGAGCACATCAAACTGGGAAGGCTCCAATATCGCGTCGGCTTTTCCGCTGCGCTCCAAAAGCAGCTGCATGAGCGCATCGAGCGGATCGGCGATTGCCGATACGGGCACTAGCCCGACCGTGTCCGCGATACCGGCCAGGGTGTGGGCACGTCGAACCAGATCGGCCGATACGTTTCGTGAGGATTCGTAGCGCCACTCCGCGATTTCTTGGCTAAGCGCCCGAATGCACTCGTCCGATTCGGTCAGGAACACGGAGTACAGGCCATGGCTGATGACAAGTGGGCCGATCCGTCGGGTGTCGTCGGAAACACCCGTGGCCGACGGTGCGCCAGCGCCCGTGTTGTCTTGCGCACCCGCGGCCGCGACATCCGGACGGGTAGGCGCGGACGGCATCTTGAAGTGGCCCCCGTCACGAACGGTGTGCGCAGCATCGATAAAGGCGCTCGCGTCGATATGTGCAGAAGGGTCAGCGCGCAGCGCCTCAATCCAGTCTCGCATCAGGTCGGCGCTGGCGGCGGCGAGCCCGATCAGATCATCATTGGCGGCCCGCTCCTGCGCCAGCCAGACGTTGAAGCATTGCTCTAACGCCCAAGCGAATTCGCCGAAATCGCGCAAGCCCACCATTCGGCTCGAGCCTTTGAGCGTGTGAAATGCGCGCCGGGCCATCGTCAGCGTCGCGCCGTCCTCGGGCTCGGCTCGCAGTCGCGCTAGCTGCTTGCCGACGGAGTCCAGCACTTCGTCGGCCTCCTCGATGAAAATACCGTGTAATTCGCGGTCGGCAGCCGACGCACTTGTGGGCATCGGTGCCGTCGGAGCGGGAATTGCCGCCTCCGGCGGACGCAGCAGCGCCTGCAGGGCTCTTGCCGCAGTGCTGCCGCCACCTTTTTTGATCTGCTCAAGCATCGCGATTGCTTGGGATACGCGCGTGCGCAAGGCCGCGTCATCCGTCAGTTCCGCGTCGTTGAGCAATTGCGCCAGTATGGGGGTCAGTTGATCGAACGCAGCTCTGTCGGCGAAATTTGAGACCAGCTTGATGGCCGCTTCATTCGCGGTTGCCAAGAGGCGCTCGATTGAGCGTTCGACGTTCTCGGTCTCGGGTGCCGATGTCGCAGCTAAAGCCGTCGGAGCAGCCTCAATTGGTTCGTCTTCTATTTTCGCTACGGGCGGCGCGTAGCCCATGTCAGCCGAAAACACGCCGGTGCGGGGATCGAAGTGGAACATTCCTCTGGGATTGGTCGGCTGCTGCGCGAGCGTGCCGACAAAAAATCCGACCGCGCCAAGATTATGCGCAACGCGGACGAACTCCTGGGCGTTCGGCCCAGGATCGGCGAAGCGGCTTCGACGCTCAACGCCCAGACGCAGTCGCTGATCGGAAAGCAACTTACGCTGCGCTACGCTGAGCGCTTTGTGGCAGCGGCCCCTGCCCCTTCGCGAGCTTCCTCTGACTCCCGATCAACGT
>CAZSOI010000211.1:0-2078 GCA_964608115.1 uncultured Burkholderiaceae bacterium
AGTGTCGTCTGGGGAAGTGCTCCGCCAGCAACGCTTGCAGTCCATCCAAGGTGCGGTTCGCCAGGACGGGTGAGATTACCCTTCCAACAATGTTGCGAACGGCCCCTTTCGGGGCCTGACTCAAAAGGGCAAGGCTGCACCTTGTAAACGATGCGAATTCTGTCTTCGCCCACCGCCACCTGCTTGATGAGTGCACGCATTATTTCTCGGCGCGTTTGCCAGTCCGCATCCTGTAACCCAGCTTGGACGCGTTCGGCAAACATCTCGACGTGCTCGATCATAACCTGCAAGTTGGAACGTTCCCAGGCCGCTTTGCCTGCTGCCTCTTCCTCGGTTTCCAGTTTTTGCAATCGTTCTTTGAGACCTGCAATCCGTGTCTCAAAGTCCGCTTTCTCCAGATGGCCCTCTTGGTAGGCATCGATCAGACGCGTCATGCCACTCCGCACTTTGCCGATCATTTTGGCTAACTGCTCCAGTGGCCGCCCGTTTTTCTTGTGTTGACCTCGCAAACGCCTTTCATATTCCGCACGCACGCGTTCCGGCTCGGCGAGCAAGGCACACACGTCTTCCCACACAGCTCTATCCAGAAGATCGGTTCGGCACTGCTTGTTTCTACACACCGGCGTGCCTCCGAAACGGTAGGCGTCGGTACCCACGCAGCGATAATACGCATAGTCCCGCGGATGTCTCTTCCGCGACGAAGGGCTTAATGGCTTGCCGTAGTAGGCATAACCACATTGCTCACAAACCACCAATCCCTGAAGTAGATATTTGGCACCGCGCTTTTGTTGCCGTTGCCTTCGCCGGTTCTCGGCCAACTGCTCCGCGACGGCTGCAAACAAGGCTTCGTCCACAATGGCCGGCACGACAATGGCGACGCGGTCCTCCGCGGGCGTGTCGTAGATCGAGTGCGCTTGGCGTGGTTGCAGGGTGCGGCCGCGCTGGGCGCGCAAGCGCGGCCGCAGGGGGCCAACCCGCGTTTTGCCAAACTGAGCTTTGCCAATGTAGGCGGAGTTCTTAAGCAAACCCCAAACCGTGGTGCGATCCCAGTACGCTTTGCCACGCGGGCTCAAGACCTGTCGCTGCTGCAGCCGACGGCACACTTCGCCAATGGAGCAGCGTTCCAGCGCCACCCAAGTGAAGATTTGCCTCACAACCTCCGCTTGGGTTTCGTCAACTTCGTAGCGTGCCTGGCCGCCTCCTTCGTATTTTCCTATATAGCGATACCCATAGGGCGCTGCACTCAAGACACTATGCAACCCCGCCTGGGCTGCGTGTCGTTTGCCCCGGCGACTGCGCTCCAAGATTTTGGCCCGTTCATACTCTGCCATCATGCCTTGCATCTGCAACAACAGATTATCTTCAGGCGACTGCCCGATGTCACGATTGAGGAAGATCAATTCGATTCCGTGCCGCTGCAATTCCTCCACGAGCAAGACCTGATAAGCATAGGCGCGCGCCAACCGATCCGGCGAATGTACATAGAGTCGATCAAACGAGCATGCAGCAGCTTGGTCGCGCAGCCGCTCCAGAGCCGGACGAAACAGAGTGCTGCCGCTGTAACCGTCATCGAGAAAGCATAATTCCTCTTCAAGCCGAAAACCGTCACTCCGAATGCGATCCTTTAACGCTTCCACTTGGCTGGCAATCGTGTGCGCGTCAGCCTGTTGCTGCGAGGAAACGCGAGCATACAAAGCGACCCGGATTGAGTTAGGAACGCAGGAGCATGAAGGCATCTTAGGCATACTGACCTCCTGTCAGAACGAGAACGGGTGACTCGGAATCCGGCGCCTCCGCGCCAGGCGATTCCAGAGCGTTGTCAACGAAAAGGCGAACTTGAACGACACGCTCGTAGACACTCATCAGCGTGTCATTGGACAACCGCGCCGGCGTATACGAGCGCTGCACCGCAGCCAAACGGCGATCGCGAACAGGGCCATCCATGGCAAGACTCCTCATCCTTCGGGCGGCTCACAACCCGCCGGGAGTCCAGCGTTGCCCGTAGCGCGGTCGGAGCCGCGTTCGAGAGATTATTGTTGCAAAACAGAACAAATTCGCAACATTGTTGGAAGGGTAAT
>CAZSOI010000212.1:0-1882 GCA_964608115.1 uncultured Burkholderiaceae bacterium
CCGGCGCCCAAGTCGTCGCCGCTGGCTAAATATTTTCGCGAGCTCTTCTCTGATCTCGGCCAGCACCGCGCTGCCAACGTTGTTGATCTCCGACGCGGCCAAGCGGCAGCGGGCGCTCAAGAACGACGACAAGGACGGCGAGGAGTGCGACAACAACAATGACGATGATGACGAGCTGACCGACGAAGAAAAGCAGCCCATTGCCGAGGCAGACGCCGCGCGCGCCGACGAACCGGCGTCGACGCCTGAGTTGCGCCACAAGAACGAGGATTTCACCATGTTGAACACATCTGACCTGCGCGCGATCGTCAAGCGCTACGGTTTCTACCAGCTTACCGTTGGCATCAATAAGCAGGGTCCGCACGGCATCACGCCGGCCCAGCTGACTGAGCTCGCCGTCGAGGATGCCGGCGGCAATGCCGGGTATCTGCGAAAGTACGGCGGCACCCAGATGACGCCGGAGGCCAAGGCGTTTTGGGATGCCAGCGCGGCGTGCCAGAACGCGTTCACCAAGGGCGCGAATTATCCGATCGACCAATACGACCGCACCCGGCAGATCGGCGGTGAACAGGCGCTCGCGACGCAAGGCGAAGACGACGGCAATGAGCTGGCTGAATTGTCGACGCTGGCGGAGAAGGAGCGCCGCGACGGCGAGAGTTTTGCGCAGGCGTTCGCGCGCGTTTATCAGCGCGAACATGGTTTGGCCAAGGCCGAACGTCGGCGGGCCTATGCCAAGCTTGGTGTGGTGGGAATCTGAATTTGTGGCGGGCTCTAGAGCGGCGGCTGCACACTCCTGCCCGGCGGCCCGGCCCCGACGGCCTTACACTGGCCAGTGCTCGGCAACCCAGTCGCCTGCGTTCGGACCGATATACACAGTCAGATGCCACCAATCCCCTGGGGGGTTGGGTGGGTTGATGCCCGCCAATTGGAAGTCTAATTCGCCGAAGTCTACCCACCAATCATCGCCGCTGTTATCGAAGGCACATTGGATTTTTTGTGAGATCTAGCCAGGCATTGCCCGTGCCACCCCATGTGGCGCCATCCAAGCTCCCCGCGAAAAAGTAGGCATACCGGTTGACCGTCTGAAGATTGACGTTCCAGAAATCGACGCCGAACTGCGCCACTCCCGGATTGGTTTGGGGGTCAAACTGCCACCATCCCTGTTTTCGGAAATTCTGATTCTCGTCTCCACAGCTTGGATCGTAGTAAGCAAAAGCGAGCCATATCGTCTGCGGGTAAAGGTTCGAGATGAGAAGAGACATTTCAATCTCCTGGCCGCGATCCGCTGCGCCTCCCCACTGCTCAATTTTTCGTTCATTGTGCTGAAACGGCAACAGCTCCCCGGCAGGCCGCATGGTAATATAAATTCCGTATGTTTTCGGGGGACCTTCATGAAGAAGCTGGCTACCGCTATCGCCGCCATCGCATTGATCGGAACGCCTGTTTTGGCGGCCGATCTGGGGCGGCCGGTTTACAAGGCTCCCCCGCCGCTTCCGCCTCCGCCAGTATACAATTGGACCGGCTTCTATATCGGGGCTAACGGAGGGTACGCATGGGGCGAATCGGACGTTTCAACGACGGTGAGCTCAGTCGGAAACTATTTCGTCCCAAGCGACGTTACTCAGATCGCCTCATCGGGCCAGAGCACCGTTCATCCCAACGGCGGCACTGGCGGTGTTCAGGCCGGCTATAACTGGCAGGCGGGGAACATTGTCTACGGCGCAGAAGTGGACTTCGAGGCATTGGATTTGAACGCATCGCGCTCCATCACAACTCAATACATTTCCGCTCCCGGTACATTTTTCACGATTAATCAGTCGATAAAGACCGATTGGCTGTTCACAGCACGGCCGCGCATTGGTTGGGCGAGCAACAACTGGCT
>CAZSOI010000213.1:0-9572 GCA_964608115.1 uncultured Burkholderiaceae bacterium
GCGCTGCAACCTATGCACGCGTCGAGGTTAACGCTCATAGCCCATGCGTAATCGGGGTACTTGAATGGGTCGTATAAGCTCGTAATCGGTTGCGGGTCATCGCGCGTCACTGCCCCAGGATCGGTTCGAAATTGCGTAATCGTGGTTGATCGCACCGGGCGACGCCCTTCCATTGCATGATGGTGTTGGGTAACCGCTAGCGGGTGCTTTTTGTCGGTTTTGCGTATCTCTAAGCCCGATACAAACCAGGGCGTATCAGATTGGCGCAGTAAGTAGGCATTGAAGCCGGCATCATTGCCAATATGACCTGCCCGGGTACGTCCGTAGCCCAGCGTTATGGTTACCGACTGATCAGCATGTCCCGGAACAATCCAAACAGGCGCCGTAATGCTGCGTCCACCATGCCGCAGTTCAACGACATCCTCGTTCTCGAGATCTAACCTTTGCGCAAGTAGAGGGCTCAACAATGCCGCGTTGTCCCAAGTGAGCTTTGTTAGCGGTTTCGGTAATTCTTGTAGCCAACCGTTGTTGGCATGGCGGCCGTCCCATATTGTCGGATCGGGTGCAAAAATGAGTTCAATACCGTCATCGCCTGCCAGACGTTGCGGCAAATCCAAACTGGCAAAAAAGTCCGTTTTTAGTCGAACGTTCTTTTGTCTCAGTTGCGTCCCATCGATTACGCCACGCTGTAAGGAGCGGTTCCAAAAGGTTTCAAACTCCGCACCGGGGCGGGCAGCGCGCCAGTATTTGCGCACGATTTGGTAGTCCTCGGATTGGCTTTGACCAAGCAAGGCAGCCAGCATTTCGTGTGCCGATTTGCCTCCGTGTAGCGGTGCAATTAATGGTTGCTGCAGCGAGACCGTACCATCAAAAGCGAGAGTGTCTGACCAACTCTCCAGGAAGTGCTTCTGAGGAATTTGCCACTTACAGAGCGCCGAAGTTTCATCGTCATAAACGCTCAGGTGAGCCGAAAACGGCGCTGCGGTGAGGCGACGGCCAAAATCAAGGTCCACAGGTGCGTTGTATACGGGGTTGCCGCCGACGATCACTAAGGTGTCGACGTGCCCCGCTTCCATTGCAGACGTCAACGCACGCAGCGACCTTGTTTGGGAAACCGGTGCAGCACCGACGGGTTCGGAATAGGAAACTAGCGCACCAATACTTTGAAGAGCGTGATTTATGGCGTGTCCCAGAGCGTGGACGCCGGGAGGCTGCGCATCTCCGACGACAATCAGGGACCGCCCCAGGTTTTGACGTAGGTCACGCACGCAGAGCTCAATCCATCGTGACGCAGACTCGGATAGGTCGGCGGGTCGGGTGACCGGCAAATCTAAAGCACGCGCGATCGCGAGCGCAATGGAAGCGATGCGCGAGGATCGGATCGCTAGACGATGATCCGCGAACGCTCCTGTTAGCGTCGGGGTTGCCTCGACAACGTACAAACGGGCTGGGTCGGGTCCATTGCCCTGGAGCGAACGCGCTGAAACGAAGTCGCGGGCATGGCGTACACCCGGACCGCCTAAGAAATCAGCGCCAAGGCTGAGTACAACGCGACACTTTTCAAAGTGATACCGTGCTTGCAGTGGTACACCGAACGCTAGACGGGCGCCTTCGTAGGCATTGTCCCGGTGAATCGGTTGGTATCGGTGCCAACGTGCAGCCGGAAAGCGGGCCAAGAGGGTCTGAATTTGATTTAGCAATGTGGGCGATTGGATTTCTTCGGTCAGTATGAATAGGCCGGCACCATCGGCCGAAGCGAGTCGCTTCATTCTTTCACTCAGCGCCGATGAAAAATCCTCCCACGTGCTCACTTGTGCCTGGTGCGTGAGGTTTTGTGACCGGTCAGGGTCCCAAACCTCGAGGACGGAAGCCTGAGAAAAAATATCCGTGGCTCCGAGACTCTCCGGGTGATTAGGATTACCTTCGATCTTGCTCGGCCGCCCCATATTGCTTTGAACCAACAGGCCGATCGACGTATGGCCGAAACTTGCTGCGGTGGCAAAGAACAACGGCTGCGCCGGGGTAAGCTGCGCCGGCGCATTCACGTAAGGAAGAATTTGATGTTGCGGTGGCCGGGAACAACCGCTTGCGCCACCTAACGCGAGCGAAGCACCCATCATTTTCAAGAAGTTTCGTCGCTCCAATGCGTGAGCGTCGACAAAGTGCGAAACGATGTCATGCGGACTCTGGTCAGAGGACGAAGTTGGCAAACGCTCATTCAGACTTCGCCATAGCGCCGCGTTGCCCTCTGAATCCAATTTATTGCCAGCTGTAATTGGCGAGAGCGAAGTGAGCTTCATTTTTCTCATGCGTGACCACTTTTCACCGATGGCAATTCGAGCAGTCCAACAACCGTCTTGTGTCAACGTGGTACTCGGCTAGTAACTGCTTTCCTCGCTCAACTTGGTCCCAAGGTGGCTGCCAATTCATGTCAAAGATGCGTTCCCTTGGGCGCACGAAATTTTCTGGTTGCCGGTGACAATTGATGCACCAATCCATTTCCAACGACTGCGTCCTCCATATGAGCGCCATTTGATCGACTTGACCATGGCAGGTCGAGCAACCGATCCCTTTTGCGATGTGAATACTGTGATTGAAGTAGGCGAAGTCAGGTAACTTGTGAATGCGGGTCCAGTGCAAGGGTTTGTTCTGCCGGTAACTGTCGAAGACCGGCTCCAGGATGTTCTGAGCTTTGAATAACTGGGAGTGGCACGTCATGCAGGTTGAAGTGGGCGGGATGCCGGCAAACGCAGAGGTTTCCACCGACGCATGGCAAAAACGACAGTCCAACCCAACATCGCTGACATGGTGTTTATGACTAAACGGCGGCACTTGGGCAACTGGTGCGTTCAGAGCTGGAACCTGGGCAATACTGCCCCGCCAAACGACTATCAGAGCGAATCCCAGAATGAGGACCGAACAGACGATTAGCTTGAGCAGAAGTACGAATCTGGGCCGAAAGATCTGGGCCATGGTGAGGATTTTCTAAAGGTATTTATCTATGCGTCGCGCGAACGTGAAGGAGCGGACGGCACTCCAAAGGGAACGTCCTAGATGCCCAGCGACCGAAGCGCAGAAAAACGAGGTGAAATGTATCTCGGACCAGTGCCTCTTCGCCAACACTTTGTTCCGATTTCGCCCTGAATTTGCACGATCCAAATTGGCCTTGACCGCCAAATGGCGCGATGCTCGTGCATGTGCTTGGCTTTATCGAGGGGGCGACGTTCGAAACCTCGAAACGACAAAGAGGTCTTTTGCAAGTGGGTTGAGACCGGGAAAAAGGCGTAAAGCAATCTATCTCCACGCCATTTTTTTGGTGAACTCGCCGCACGAACGAATCTCGCGGTCGGCATTTGCGTGGCAGTTGGCGGGACACGGCATTATCCGCGCAGTGCGCCGTCGACTATCGCCGCAAGGAGCAGCACCACGAGTTGGACGAGCGAGGCATGAAAGCTTGCCATTGCAGTACGCCGGCAGGGCGTGCGCGCTAACTGCACACTACGGGCGAGAAAATTGGCGCCCCCCAAGATAGCACCCGCTAAGTACAGCCAACCCATACCGAGGACTGCTGGGAGGATGCTTACAGCTGTGAGTAGCCCGGCGCCAGCAAGTACGGCGCGGGCGGCACGCGCATTCCCGACCACGACTGGCAGCATGGGAACATTTGCCGCCGCATAGTCATCACGGTAGGCAATTGCGAGACTCCAGAAATGCGGTGGTGTCCAAAGAAACAACACAAAGGCAAAAGTCAAAGGCAACGCTGTGAGCTGAACCGGGGTGACTGCAGCGGCACCAGCAAGAACGGCAAAACTCCCGGCGAGTCCTCCAACAACAACGTTCCACCGCGTTCGACGTTTGAGCCAAAGGGTATAAACCACGCTATATGTGAGGGCCCCAAGAAGCGTGTAAGTTGCGGAAGCCGCGTTGCCAGCGAAGGCGACTAACGCAACTCCGGTGAAGGCCAGGACACAAATAGCAACCAGCCACTCGGTTCCGGGGGTGAAGCGACCTGTAACGAAGACGCGGTCGCGCGTGCGGCGCATTTGAGCGTCTAGATCGCGTTCAACATACTGGTTAAAAGCCCCCGCCGCTGCCGATGTAAGTGTGACGCCTGCTATGAGCAGGACAATTCGCGGTGTCGATGGGGCCTGGCCAGGGGCGATGGCGACACCTGAGAGCGCTGCAAGGCCGATCGCCAAGCCGATTCGCAGCTTAAATACATCGCAAAGCAACCCTATCGAGGAGGTGTCCCCCGCATCCCGGGTGATTGATGCCTCGCTGCTCTGCGACATCCGTTCTCCCGTGCGCCGAAGCCCCTTGGGCTCTTCGTCGAGGGTTGCGGCTGAACCTTGAGGCAAAGCCAGCCGTCACCGAAGAAGACTCAACGACTGACTTTCGAGAGCATGGTATGAAGACGTTTTAGTAAGACGTTTTAGTACTGAGCTTTTTCGCTGAGAACAGTACACCGCTGCGTCCATGAATACTGTCGCAGTAGGCATGGTTTTATTAACACCTTAAGTGCAAGACATTTTTCTTGGCTATGTAATCCATCGCCCTCGAGGCTCGCAGCGAGGCAAATCGGGCGCACTCGAGGCCCTATTAGCATAAGGATTCCGTATTACCTCATGGCAATGTGGGCATGCTCCCAGGGCATTGCGGCCGCCTGCTGGTAATTGCGCAATAGGTGCTGTTGCGCGCGTGTGCAATTTGATTCCCAAAGATAAAAAATCGCCAAGCGATACCCGCAAACGCAGGCGTGCGCGCTTCGCCATAGCACAATATTTGCGGTTGTAGGCTTGTGTTTGGAACAACGTATGGGAATTCCTAGCGGAGGCGCGTGTCAGATCGAAAGATGGCGGTCTTGCAACGCCCGTCGCGCTTTTGGCTAGACGCAAAGAACAAGAACTAGCATTTGTGCAGTTCGGCCGTAAGGTTTTGCGTGGTTCCGTTTCTGGCTGGAGGTGAGCTTTCGCATTGACCAGTTTGCACGAAGGGGATTAGCGTTAAAGCAAAAGACGTGCTCTTCTGTGAGCGAATTAGCGACGCGCGGCTGGATTGCAAATTGACAAAAACCGTTCGAACCAACTCAAGGACAAGAGCCATGCGCTTGCAGATCCCCTCGAGGATTCGGATCCCCAATGCGCGGTAATGAAGGCAGGAGGATTTTGCACGAATGAAGAGCGGCGCTGAAACATGTTCGTCTGTTGTCGCGCGTACGAGCTTTGATGCTGTGGTGCAAGAGCAGCTTGATGCCTACAACGCGCGAGATGTGCAGCGCCTCAGCGCAGTCTACGGTGAACATGTAAGGATTTTTCGGCCTCCCAGAATTGATCCCGTGCTCATTGGACAAGCCGCTGTTACACGCTTTTACGCCGCGCAACGCTT
Organism: uncultured Burkholderiaceae bacterium; assembly: GCA_964608115.1. Lineage (GTDB taxonomy): Bacteria > Pseudomonadota > Gammaproteobacteria > Burkholderiales > Burkholderiaceae_F > GJ-E10. Next base: position 5,386 of record CAZSOI010000213.1, read on the forward strand.
CACTCTTGCTCAGCTGCACGCGGAGCTTCTTCATCGTATCGTTCTTGGTTCAGTGATCATTGACCATCGGCGAATCTTTGGCGTGACTGAAAATCCGTTCGAGGTCGTCGGCGCATACGAAGTGCGCGACGCACAAATTCAGTCGGTTTGGTTCTTCACGGGCAATGTGACATGAGGAGTCGCCCCGGTTTTGCGTGGTGAATGCGAGACGTGCAGGTAAAGATTTACGGGCGGGTGCGGAAGTGCAAAGGACGCAGTGCGGAAGGGCGCAAAGATTCGACCGCACGTTTGTTCGCGCGGAACACCGCTCCTGACCTTAGTCCAACTTGCCAAACTGCGGGCCGATCGCAGGTTGACGTGGGGCGATTTGGGCTGATTTTCGTTTCACGAAACGTAGTCCGTAACATCTACGAGGGAAAGTAGTCCGTCTAATGGAGGTTGGACTCGTATGCAATAGGTGACTTTACATGGGAAGCGAGGGCGCTACGCGTCGAGGCGATCGGGCCCATCGATGACGTAATGGCCTTGGCGACAAATCTGGGAGATGCTGGGACGTCGCAAATGAACACGTACAGACTGTCGAACTCTACAAGTGAGGTCGTTGCCTGCGACGCACTTGTCATATTTGGTTTTACCGGCGATCTCGTTTCCAAGAAGATTTTGTCGGCGCTTTATGAAATGGTAAAAAAGAATGTGCTTTCAGTGCCCGTGATAGGTGTGGCGTCGTCGGTATGGACCGTTGAACAGTTGCGCCAACGGGTGCGTGCCAGCATCGGGCAGGTTGTCCAAATCGATGACGAAGTGGCGTTTGAGCGCTTGATGCAGGTGATGCGCTACGTTAGCGGAGACTACAGGGACGCGGGAACATATCGGTCCCTGAGAGCGGTGTTGGGTGCGGCGGTTCGTCCGGCGCATTACTTGGCGATACCGCCATCGCTGTTTGAGACGGTCATACGCGGACTAGGCGCCTCTGGGTTGACGGAAAACGCCCGGCTTATCGTGGAAAAACCTTTTGGACGTGATCTTGCGTCCGCGCGAGAACTCAATGAGGTCGCACGCTCGGTGTTCCCCGAGTCTTCGATTTTCCGGATTGATCACTATCTGGGCAAAGAGGCGATCATGAACATCTTGTACTTCAGGTTCGCTAACTCTTTTCTTGAACCAATCTGGAACCGCAGTCACGTCGCCAGCGTGCAACTAACCCTGGCGGAGGCATTTGGAGTAGGCGAACGCGGGGGATTTTACGAGAGCGCCGGATGTTTACGTGACGTTGTCGAGAATCACCTTTTTCAAATCGTCGCGTTGCTCGCAATGGAGCCACCGGCGTATCAGAGTTACGCCGCGGTGCATTCGGCTAAGGCAAATGTGTTTCGAGCAATGCGTCCGCTTGCGCGCAACGACTTGATACGTGGTCAGTACGTGGGCTATCGGGGCGAAAAAGATGTTGCGGTCGACTCGGACGTTGAGACTTTTTGCGCGCTGCGCTTGTTTATCGATTCATGGCGCTGGGCGGGTGTTCCTTGGTATCTACGCGCAGGAAAACTGCTTCCTTGCACGGCAGTAGAGGTGCTCGTGCAATTGCAGCCGCCGCCGCAAGCGTTGTTCGACGATTCCCGGTTGCCGGGGGAGCGAGCAAACTATGTGCGATTTCGACTTCAACCCCTGTCCGCGATTGCGATTGCAGCGCGTGTCAAGCATCCGGGGAAGGGATTCATAGGGGACCAGAGAGAACTTTACCTAAGCGAAGATTCGAGCAACGCGGAGTCGACCTATGAGCGACTGCTAGGGGACGCCATGCTTGGCGATGGAGCGCTCTTTACGCGCCAGGACGCCGTCGAAGCCGCATGGACGGTTGTGGACCCTGTTCTACGAAATCACAATGCGGCCTTGCCTTATGAGCATGGAACTTGGGGCCCAAAGGCGGCTGATGCGCTAATTGAAGAGCCATGCGGTTGGCATAATCCCTCGGCCGAGCCGCAGGTGAGTTCGAACCAAGCGCGCGCACAGAGTGCATAATCGGTTTATTCCGATCCCGGAAAACAGCGCCACCTCCTCGCTACCGCTAGTCATTTGCGCACGCGCACCGCACGTGTAGCCATCGATTCGATGGCGGTTGCCGATACACCCTGCTGGCCATAGTGGTCCGAGAAGATTTCTCGGGGGCGAGAAGTGCTGTGAAACGGAACGCACCGAAAGTAGCACGGTCAAAAAAGGTAGCGTTCGTGGGCAAGCGGGAGTCGACGAGTTTGAGGTGTGGCCCTTGACCAATTCGCACTTTGGTTAGAAGGCAAAAACCACAAAGCGGCTGCTCGCGCCCAGCGCAACGTGTGCGGAAGGGAAGTACGGATAATGCAGGCCTTTGGTACACCGGGGATTGCGCCGACCTGGACTAGCAGTTCAAAGGATCTGGTTGGGTGTGCCCTCGGACCCGCGCGGCTGTGGTTCACCTGCGGTTTTGGGATTCTGAACGAGGTCTACTACCCACGTGTGGATATTCCGCAGATTCGCGATCTGGGGTTCATCGTTGCCGATGGTCGTGGTTTCTGGGTAGAGGTCAAGCGTTTAAATTCATATCGAACCATCGTTTCACACGTCGGTGTGCCGGCGCTAGAAATTGTTCACAGCCATTTGCGCTTCGAACTGTCGCTACGAATCGCGCCAGACCCGCTGCGAGACGTCATACTGGTAGAAGTAAGTTTGGAGGGGGAGGACGAGCTTAGACCGTATGCTTTGCTGGCGCCCCATCTTGGCGGCACGGGGTGGGCAAACGTCGCTGAAGTTTCGCATCATCATGGGCATCGCATCCTATGGGCGGAGCAGGGGCCCTTCGCTTTGGCGCTGGCCGCAGTTGACCCCACTCAGGTCGACGCTTGGCAAGCTACTAGCGCCGGTTTTGTTGGCGCCAGCGATGGTTGGCAGGATTTCAATAAGAACGGTGCTCTGCGATGGCAATTTGACGCGGCGGGCCCTGGCAATGTGGCATTGGTCGGGGAGTTGCCTCGCAAGGCGACACTGGCGCTGGGTTTTGGCTCGAGCCGTGAATCGGCGGCGACGCTGGCGATCTCGTCGCTTTGTCAGCCCTTTTCTGACGTTTGGGAACGCCACGTAGACGCCTGGAGGCGCTGGCAACGAAGATTGCATCCGTCCTCCGGTCTGCCGACCAGAGTGCAGGAGCAGATGGCAATTTCAGCGATGGTTCTACGAGTTCACCAAGACAAGACATATCCGGGCGCAATGGTCGCCAGTCTTAGTATTCCCTGGGGTAATGCAAGCGATGACCTCGGTGGATACCATTTGGTTTGGCCAAGGGACCTGGTGGAGAGTGCAGGCGGGCTCTTGGCGCTCGGCGCTTTGCCTGAGGCGCGAGAGATCCTTCGATACCTCATTGCAACACAGCTACAAGATGGTAACTGGCCGCAGAACCAGTGGCTCGGAGGCAAACCGTATTGGAAAGGCAATCAACTCGATGAGACCGCATTCCCGGTACTGCTAGTCGTCGCACTTTCCGAGCGTAGGGCGCTCGACGGTATCGAAGTGAGCACGATGGTTCGCAACGCAATCGGCTTTATCGCGCGTAACGGCCCTGCAAGCGAACAAGATCGTTGGGAGGAAGACGCGGGAATTAATACTTTCACCTTAGCAACTTGCATCGCAGCGTTGGTGTGCGGAGCGCTTTGGCTCGACTCCCCTGCCCGTGATTTAGTACTGCGACTGGCCGATGATTGGAACGACCGCATCGAGAGTTGGACGGTGGCTACTGACACTAATTTGACACGCAAATATGCTGTCGCCAACCACTACGTGCGCATCGCGCCGCCACCGATACCGGGAGCAGTGAACCAGCTTGGCAATATTCTGCCTATCAAAAATCACGTTCGCGATCCGGGTATCCCGGGTCGAGAGCAAGTGGCAACGGACTTTCTGCAGTTGGTGCGTCTCGGATTGCGCGACGCGTACGACCCGACGGTGCTTAATACGCTGAAAGTAATAGACGGCGAACTGAAGGTCGAAACACCCGCAGGCCCCAGCTGGCACCGCTACACGGGCGACGGTTATGGTGAGCAGACTGATGGCCGACCTTTCAATGGTACTGGCCGTGGTCGCGCGTGGCCGCTGCTCACCGGCGAGCGAGGACACTACGAAGTTGCGGCCGGACGAGACCCCCTGCCGTACCTTTTGGCGATGAC
>CAZSOI010000214.1:0-9535 GCA_964608115.1 uncultured Burkholderiaceae bacterium
AGCCTTGGCGCTGGTCTTACACCCACAGAAATAGACCGTTTCGCTCTTTTGTGCGGTGTATTCGATGGGCGTGAACTCTGTGCCTTTATGCGAGCCGTCACAAAACGGCTGCTTGGCACTTCGTCCGCAGCGGCACCACCAGTAACTTTTACCCGCTTCGACTTCGACGGGGTATGGCGCGCGTTGGGCAATCTTCGCTTGGGTCATGCTGCTTCTCCAAGTGCGATTTCGGTATAGCTAGCAATGATAGCCTGATCGCCATGACGGCGAATTCCCATGAATCGCTTTGGTCGAGACAAGAAGGCGCTTGCCTTTGCATCGGTCGAAGACGCTCCGGCTTGCAAGGTCCAGCGCAAATGGCCCAAGCTGTAGCCATGCCTTCTGGTCGCAACTTGCGCGAACGCGTCGATATCGCTGAGCCGGGACGCTTTACCGGTTACGCCGAGCTCTTTACCCAAGTTCAGGGCGCACAGTCGTGGCGTTTTGGCACGGGCCCCGAGCGCTTTATCGGCGGCAGCTTTGAGCGATACAGGGGCAGTTCGAGGTATTGGGGAACCTTGCGGCGCAAGCGCCCATGGTCTTTTTTCGGCGCCAGCAAGGTATGAGGCCGGGTGCATTTGTTCACCGGCACATCGGGCCGATTTGTCGATGTTCGACCCGATCTGCTTGGGTTGTGCAGTCAGGCTGCAAGGAGTGCACGGTCCCAGCGCTTTGAGCCCTTTGGAGAGCGTTGCTTAAGCAGCGTCGGCTTGGGTGAACGTATGTGTGCCCGCAAGGCGAATATTTCTTGCGAGCCGACGTGAGCGCGGCGCGCTGGCCAAAAGGGCCAATCGCGCTTTGGCCGCGGCAGGGCGCCGATGGCGATCGTCATTTGGGGGGCGGAACGCCCGGTAGGCATAAGTTCTGAAAATACCCGTTTTCAGAAATACGAAGCGATAGCCGAGCGAACCAGAGAACCGGCCCCAGGTCCCCGGGCCAGCATTGCGCCCGGGGACCACCCTACCGCTTTACTTGCGTGAGCCGCCAAAAAGATCGGACATGACCGATGTGCCGGGATCGCAGGCGTGGTTAAGGCACGGAAGTCCCAGGGCGGCCTCCATCGTGCGCAACAAAGAAAAGTGCGTGTAATACTTGTTGCTCTGGACTCCGCCCCCCTGGTAATTGGTCTCGACGGTCAGTACCACCGTATTTTGGTTTTGCAGGGGAAACAGTCCCCCGGTCGGCAAGGTACTTACTCCGCTGTAATCGTTCTCGTCCCAGACGATCACGATGGCGCTTTTGCCGTCATTCCAGGCCGGCGAAGCCTTAATGCTGGTTACCAAGCGCTCGATCGTTGCATCGCCCTGCGCGATAAGGCCCGGATTTAAGCCAACTTGCGTTCCATAAGTAAGGCCCGTCGTTCCGACCCCGAAGTCATACGCGCAAAAAGCATCCGCGTTTGCCCGGCCGTGCTGATCGTTGCATTGGTTGGGGACAATGAAGGAAAACGACGGAACCGAACCGTTGGCAAGATCCGCATATAGGCCCTTGGCCCCATCAAAACCGACGACATTCTCCAAACTCAGCTCTGGGCCCTTGCCCTCCTGGACGCTGCGAAAGTACACGAAGGGGTTGTGCTTGGCAGCGTAGTCTTGCACAACACTGCCGGACGTTAGTGGCGCAAGTGTCGAAAAGTCGGTCAAGTTGCTTGCGGTGCCATTGCTGTAGTTCACTTCGTCGGCGCCCGTTATCGGAAGACTCTCCTGGTAGGTCTTCCAGCTGCGACCAGCGCGCGCAAGCTGATCGGCTACGGTTTTTCCATGAATATTCATTGCTGCGGGAACCGATTTGATCCCATCGAGATCTGCAAGGTAGGGAAACTGCGGAAGCGCTACCTCGTTCCAGGTATCGACCGCCGGCGTCGCGGCGTCCTGCCCCGAGCCTTCTATGGGACAAACGGAGCCGGTGTCAATGGTGATTGGCCCCGTGCTGGTGGTAATCGTTCCGGTGCTGCCGACCACGTTGGTCAAGGGAAGCCCCGCGCTGTTGTCGGCGTTCGGAATGCCGGTTGCAAGGTTTGGCGTGCAGGTCGTGCTGTGCCAAGCCGGCGCGTTGTCGCTGCGCACCCCAAAGTTCGACCCGCCAACGATTTCCAGGTAATTGGTCAGACTCGGATGGCCAACCGCGAAGTAGTTAGTTGCGAGATTGACCTTTTGACTTGAGATCAATTGGTTCAGGTAGACCTCGTTTGGATTGTTAAGGATCTGCCCGTATCCGTGGTTTTCCATCATGATCAGAAAGATGTGATCGAGATGAGGAACGCCGCTGGGCGTCTCGCCCTCGTTGGCGCTTGCGGAACCAAGGAATGCTGCCGCAAGTGCTGCTAGGCCTCCAGTAATGACTTTTGCTCGATTCATTGTTTTTCCCTCGCACATTTGAAGTGGACGCCAGCAGGCGCTCAGGCCAGTGACAGCTCGCGAAAAAACGCGGCGCTCGATCAAAGTAGTGTGCGAAAGCGACCGGCCGATGACGATACGTAGGACTTCGGGCTCAAAACGGCCTCGAAATTTCCAGCCATGTGTCTCCGAGAACAATTTCATTTGGTCGCACGCGAGCAAATAGCCGCTTGGCAATTACAGGTGGAGACCTGTGCGCCCTACTTGAATTACGTTTCTGAACCCCAGCAGGGTGTGTGTCACACCTTTTTCACGCTGTTGAAACGAACGAATGTCGCGCACTGTCTTTGCCATCGACCGTGGTCCGATGTGCTAAGCGGCGAACCAAATTTCAACCAGACGCCCTTTGTTGAAGTGCCCTGCAACCGTGGCGCCTGAAAAATGAAATCGATGATCTGGCCATGCGTGTCGTAAAGCCCAATGAGTTGCCGCAAGGCGAGCGGCAGTTCCGTTGGCGTGGATGCCTGGAAAGTCGTAGCCTGACGGACCCGCGCCATCTGAGGAGAAGGCCAAGCTACAGTCTTTTGTTCACATCTTGGCCCTGCGCTCAATGGGCCGAACAGGCGTCGATATCTACAGAGTTGCAAAGAGACAGGAGATTTTGAAAATGACCGATGGTCTTTCCACACGAGCGGTCCACGCCGGCGAAATCGCCGATCCCCACGGAGCTCCGCATACGCCGGTATATAGCACCACGACTTTTCGCTTTGCCTGTACCGCGGACATCCTTGATGTGATCGAGGGGCGCAAATCCGGAAGCCTGTACACGCGCTACGGCCTGAACCCAACCATCCAGGCGCTTGAAACCAAGCTTGCGGCGCTGGAGGCAGCCGAGGCGGCTTGGGCTTTTTGCTCGGGAATGGCAGCCGAAGCGGCTTTGTTCTTTGCCCACGGAAGCAAAGGAATCGTTTGCGTGGGCGATGCCTATGGAGGAACGCTCGAGCTATTAGATTCGCAGCTGCGCGGGCTGGGCATCCCGGTGCACCTCTTGCTTGGCAAGGAGCTCGATCGCTTGGAGCAGCACCTCGCGCACGGTGCGCGCCTTGTATTTCTTGAGACACCCACAAATCCGGCGCTAGAAATCCTTGACATTGCCGCAATTGCCAGCCGGGCGCACCGCCACGGTGCGCTACTTTGTGTAGACAACACGTTCGCTTCGCCAGTGAATCAAAACCCGCTCGCGCTTGGCGCCGATTTTGTCGTACACAGCGCCACGAAGTATCTAGGTGGTCACAGCGACCTCACCGCTGGTGCACTGATGGGGTCTAAAGAACTGTTAACCCCGATATGGAACTGGCGCAAGAATCTGGGGTCGACGATTGCACCCGAGACCGCAGCCCAACTTGCTCGAAGCCTACGCACGCTCGTGGTGCGCGTTGAGCGCCAAAATCACTCTGCGCAGACAGTAGCGGAAGCCATGGCGCGGCACCCGCGTGTCCAACGCGTGCTGTATCCGGGACTTGCAAATTTTCCGGGTCACGCCCTTGCCAAGGCGCAAATGCGGGGCTTCGGCGGCATGCTGAGCATTGAAGTCAAAGGAGGCGGTGCCGCGGCCACGCAGGTAGCTGACGGTCTAAAGCTTTTTGCGCTCGCGCCCAGCCTTGGCGGTGCTGAAAGCCTGGTGACACAGCCCTGCACCACGACGCACCATGGACTGCCACCCGAAGAGCGTGCGCGGCGTGGAATCTCGGACGGGATGCTTCGACTTTCCATCGGTCTGGAAGACCCGGCGGATTTGCTTGCCGACCTTGAACGTGCGCTCGGCGAGGCTGGGTAAACGGAAGGCGCCGTTTTCCAAGACTCGTTGAGCAAGCGCTTTGGCGGACGTCGCATGTCGCGCCCCTTTGAGGCAAACCGGCTTGGCTAGGAGACGTTGCGCTTTTGTCTTGCGGATACCAAATTCGTCAATGCGCAGCAGTAAAGAAGCGTGCGAGCCGCGCGTTGACAACGTCGGGTCTTTCGAGATTCGGGAGGTGGCCAGCACCGGGAATTTCCTCGCGCGTTGCTCGTGGCAGCACTCTGGCATACTCGTCGGACATCGCGCGGAAACTTGGCAAGTCGTCCGTGCCCGAAAGCACGAGCGCTGGCAGGTCGAGTTCCGGCAGTCGCGGTATCGGGTCGCTCACCTCGAAGCGGGTTGACACTTCACCGCGCCAATGGGCGCCCGAGTAGTCCGCCACCATTTCGCGCACGGTGGTCACTACGTCGGGTCGCGTTCGAAAGGAAGCGAAGAGATCGTCCGCAAGCCAAGCCGCCCTCGCGAACGCCATCTCGCCCGCCTTGGCGCGAGCGACCGCCTCGGACCAGGCGCGGATGCCGCTTGCCCTCCCGAGGAGCAGCGCATCGAGCAGCGTCAACGATCGAACGAGCCTGCGGTACGCAAGCGCAAGGTCCACTGCCACGGCCCCGCCAAGCGAGCTGCCCACCACGTGCGCGGCCTCGCTGACCAGGACGTTGAGCGCATCGGCGAGTGCGCCGGAAGCACTGCGCGCACCGGCACTGACAGGCGAGGCACCGAAGCCGGGTAGCTCGACAGTAATTACGCGAAAGGTGCCGCTTAGCGCCTCGACCTGCGGTCCCCACATCCTTGCGTCCAGCGCGAATCCGTGGACTAGCAGTACCGGTGGACCATTTCCTACGACAAAATGACGCAGCATCTCATTACCCTTATCTGCAACGCGGGCCGCCCGTAGACCAAGCGCTGGTCCGATTGTGCTCCACCCCCATCGCATTCCCCTCTTCCGGAGGAATTTTGCGTGCTAAAAACCCATCCGCTAATGGGCAATCGTCTACCGAAGGGGCGCCCGATGGCGAGCAAGGGCAGAAAAGGCACGGATTCACGGTGTTGAGCGCATACCGTGCTTGGCGTTACTCATTCGGCTGTGGCCGATACCATTTGCCCGCGCAAGTGGCGGGCTGAGCTCACTAGCGGCCGCGCAGCCCGCGCGAAGGACCGTTCGAGGCGAATCAGTAGACGTCGCGCTGGTAGCGTCCTTCGCGCGCGAGATCGGCGAGATAGCGCTTTGCGGCTACCCCGTCCATGCCGCCTTGCGTCACAGCGATCTGCTGCAAGGCAAGGTCGACATCTCCTGCCATGCGCTTGGCATCCCCGCAAACATAAAGATGGGCTCCACCGGCAAGCCAGCGCCAGAATTCCGGCGCCGCTTCCAGCATCCGGTGCTGAACGTAGACCTTGTTCATTTGGTCACGAGAAAAAGCTAGGTCCATGCGCGTCAGGATCCTTTTTAGCGCCAACTCCTCGAGTTCAGCGCGATAGAGAAAATCCGTTTCCCTCCGGGGATTGCCAAAAAACAACCAGTTCCTGCCCGGGGCACCAAAAGATTCGCGCTCCTGCAAGAAGGCGCGAAACGGCGCGATCCCCGTTCCGGGTCCGATCATTATGACGGGCGCGCAGGGATCGGACGGCAACCGAAAAGCGTGCGCCCGCTGCACGAACACCGATAGGCGGCGCCCTGGCCGTAGGTAATCGCAGAGAAAACCCGAAGCGGTTCCCCGATAGGCGCGCTCGTTTTTCTCGTAGCGCAACACACCGATCGTGAGGTGCACCTGGCGCGGATGCTTTCTTTGCGAAGAGGCGATCGAGTACAGGCGCGGTTGCATGCGTCCGAGGGTGCCCACAAACTGGTCAATGCGCGGCCGTGCCGATGGAAATTCCAGCAACAGGTCGAGCACATCGTGCACGCCAAAGGTGTCGGCCTGCTCGTCGTTTTCGGCGAGGGTAGCCAGCCGGGAGCGATCGACGTCGTCGCGCGCCTCGGCCGCGAGCAGCGCATACAGCTCGGGACCTGGCATGCGCAGGTCGCACGCGCGCGACAAGGCCGCGCGCGCACTCAGTACCTCGCCATTGGCCAGAGTCAGCGCCTCGGAGCCCTTTGCGCGAAGGATCGCGATCAGCAGCTCGACCTCCTCCGGATTGTTTTCCGGCCAGATGCCGAGCGAGTCGCCGGGTGTGTAACGCAGGCCCGTCTCAGCCAGTTCGAGCACGACGTGCCGTGTTTCCTTCTCCGCGCCCTTCTCCGTGATGGGTTCGCTTGAGAGCAAGCGTGCAAGCACCGGTGCGTCGCGACTGTATCCCTTCTCCAGGGCCGGACGCGGTCCCGGTGTCACGGCCGACGCGACGGTTGGGGGGTGCGCCTCTGCCGACTGCGCCATCAGCTCCTTGAGCTTTCTTGCGGTCGGTCTTCCCCCCGGTACGCACTTTCCAAGATCCTTATCGGCGCCTGTTGCGATGGCAGCCGCGTAGCTTCGGCACTCGTACCCGCACTGACCGCAGTCGAGCTGACCCATCGCCGCCATGAGCCTGAGTTCCAGTGTTTGGCCCTGCGCGAGTTCCATGCGCGAATCGAGCGTGAGCGTGGGGTCGTGCCACGGCATCGCCTCTTGCCCCTTGGGCGCAACGCCAAGTGCAGCGCCCGACGCCGACATCGCGCCGTCGCGGGCGCGCTCCGCACCCAGTAGTCCGGCAATGAAGCCGTCGAGCCAAGCGCGTTGCTCTTCCGTGAAGGGTGCGGACTCGGGAATCAGCGCTAGCACGTCAGGCCTCCTGGGGCACGCCGGGCGCAGCAAGCGCGCGCAGTGCTTCGGTCGATTGCTTTTGAGCAAATTCCTGGAACGACTCCTTGGCTGAGGACCGCTGCGCCAGATAGCCGGCCAAAAGGTGCTCGAGCACGTGCGGCAGTTCGTCGTGTGGCACATCGCGCATTAGCTCGCGCCCCAGCGCTTGCCGCTCGGCATAGCCACCACCGACATAGAGATGGTATCCGTCGATTTCGGAATCATCTCCGGTGCGAATGCGCGTCGCGAGCAAACCGATATCGCCGATGGCATGCTGGGCGCAGGAATTGGGGCAGCCCGTCAGGTGCACCTGGATCGGAACATCGAGCGCGACTTTGCGCTCCAGGTGCATCATGCATTCAAGCGCATGTCGCTTGGTGTCGGCTGCCGCGAATTTGCAGCCGGCGCTTCCAGTGCAGGCAACAAATCCGGCGCGCACGTGCGATGCTTCGGCCGAGAGGCCGATGTCCGCGATGCGTGAGCGGACCTGCTCTTGGTCCGCGGCGGCAATGTCGGAGACGATTACGTTTTGCCAAACGGTGAGGCGGATCGTGCCGCTGCCGAACCGGTCCGCGATGTCGGCGATGCCGCGCATCTGCTCGACCGTCATACGCCCAAGTGGCAGGGTTATGCCGCAATACATGCGGCCGGGCTGGCGCTGCGGATAAAAACCAATGTGCGCGTCACGCTTTGGCAACGGCCGTGGTTCGCAATCGGTTCGCGGCAGCCGCGGTAGCGGCGCCGCAAGACGCTTTTCGGTCGCCGCCAGAAAGCCTTCGTTACCCATGCGCTCGAGCACATATTTCAGCCGTGCGCGTTTGCGGTCGCTGCGGTCTGCTTCATCGATGAACACGCGCAACATTGCCAGCGCAACGGGAACGCACTGCTCGGGCCGGATAGCAACTCCCAGATCCTCAGCGAAGTCGCCATGTCCGGTGATTCCTCCAATTTCGACGCGGAAATGCACGCTTGCCGGCAGACCACTTGCGGTGACCGCGCGAGCTGCGCGAAAGCCGATGTCATTCGTTTCCGCAAGTGGGGAAACCACACCACCGCCGTCGAACGCGATGTTGAACTTACGGGGAAGGCCGTAAAGCTCCCGGTGCTGGACAATCGCATAGTGCAGCGATATGCCAAGCGGCCTTGTGTCATAGAGCTCCTGCGGGTCGATACCTGCGGTTGGGCTGCCGGTGATGTTTCGAATGTTGTCGGCGCCGCTGCCGCGCGAGCTCAATCCCGCCGCAGTAAGAGCCTCCAGGATGGCGAGAGGACTGCGCGGACCGATGTCCCGGATCTGCAAGTTAGCGCGCGTGGTCACGTCCGCGTAGCCTCCGCCGTGCCCTTGCGCCACGTCCGCCAAGGCACGCAACCTTGCGGCGTCCAATATGCCGTTCGGAATGCACAGGCGCAGCATGAAGGAGTTTTGCGTCGGCGCGGTGTGAAACAGGCCGTGGTATCTATAGAGAAACGCGTCCGTGCCTTTGGGAAACTCGCCCTTCTCCGCGTTGGCCGCGATCAGGTCCCATAGATCAAGGCCGTTGCGCGCGCGCTTGGCCTCCTCCTCTTTCGCAAGCAAATGGCCTCGTGCGAGAAAGCGATTTTGGGCGGCATAGGCAATGCCGTCGGGTCCGAGGGGCGCCGGTGCCTGGCCGAGCGCGGTGCGCGCGACGGCCAGCCCTCGGCCGAGTCCTTCAAGATAACGCTTCTGCGCTTCGTTGAAGTCCATGCCATCGGATTTCCCATTGGATGTGTCATCGGCGTTCATTTCATCTCAAGCTCCACCCGCGTCGTCGTAACCGGTGCCGGAAAACCGTGCGACGAGACGTAATAGGCACCGCCTACGAACACCGCACCTCCTACGATGTTGCCGAGCGTTACCCAACCAAGGTTCCATGCTGCGCCGGCGAGCGACACGGTTTCGGGATGGTTGCCGGAAAGAGCAAGTCCAAGCAGTGTCATGTTGGCCACGCTGTGCTCGAAACCGCAGACGATGAACGCGAGCAGGCACCAGAAAACGACGACACATCGGGCGATATCGGAATCGACACGTGCTGCCATCCAAATCGCCAGACATACCAACCAGTTGCACAGCACCGCGCGTGCAAATAACGATGCAGCCGGGGCATTCATCTTGGCGGCGGCGACTTTCATTACCAATCCATCGGGTGCGTCGAGCAGCCCGCCCCCACCTGCCATGTTGAAAAGCGCCACCAGTGCCAGGGCACCGGCAAGGTTTCCGAGCCAAGTCAACGCCCAAGTCCAACCGATGTCGCCGAGCGAGCCGGCTCCCCGATAGCGCCGAAGGGCCATAAACAGGGTGTAACCGGTAAAGAGTTCAGCGCCGGCGATCACAACCAGCGTGAGCGCGATGCCGAAAGTCGCACCCATCACCAGCCTGCGCGCCTCGGGAGGCACTTCTGAGCCCAGCGTGAAGATAAGAAGGATGCCCATGCCGACATACGCGCCGGCTAGCATGCTTGCGACAAAAAACCCACTGGGCGAGTTACGGAAAAATGCGATCTTTT